>BTQX01000054.1:0-8891 GCA_036986095.1 Gammaproteobacteria bacterium | reverse complement strand
TGGAAAATTGATGCCGCATAGCCTGATGCCCCCAGGCCTACTGTCATGTAACCCAACTGTGACAATGTTGAGTAGGCAACGACACGCTTGATATCGTTTTGCACCAGCGCTAGCAAGGCCATAAAAAATGCTGTGATCGCCCCGATGATCATCACAACACTTAATGCAGTTTCTGAAAATTCAAATATGGGTGAGGTACGTGCCACCATGAATATACCGGCTGTCACCATAGTTGCCGCGTGGATCAATGCAGAGATAGGTGTCGGACCTTCCATTGAATCAGGTAGCCAGACATGTAATGGAACCTGCGCTGATTTCCCCATGGCCCCAATGAACAACATGATACTGATAAAGCTAATGATGCTCCATTCACTGCCCGGCAGTATTTTAATGGTCTGACCGAGAGCCTCCGGTACTGAGGCAAAAACGGCATTGTAGTCCAGCGTACCGAATGTGGCATAAATGGCAGCGATACCAATCAGGAAGCCAAGGTCACCGACGCGGTTGACCAGAAACGCCTTCATGTTCGCATAAATCGCCGACTCTCTGGTATACCAGAAACCAATCAAAAGATAGGAAACCAGTCCGACCAGTTCCCAGCCAAAGAACAACTGCAGGAAGTTATTCGACATCACCAGCATCAGCATGGCGAAGGTAAAAAGGGAAATATAGCTGAAGAAACGCTGATATCCCGGATCATCGCGCATATAACCAATGGTGTAGATATGCACCATCAGTGAAATAAAAGTCACTATCACCATCATGGTGGCAGTCAGGCTATCGATCAGAAAACCGATCTCAAAGGGAAAGTTGTCACTGACACCCCAGACATAAATGGTGCCGTTGAATGTGTTGCCTGCCAGCACATCGAAATACACATAGAGTGACAGCGCAAAGGCCGCTGCTACGCCTGCTATGGTGATGCTGTGTGCACCAACACGGCCAATCTGGCGACCGAAGACTCCCGCTATCAGTGCAGCGAACAAACAGACTAGCGGAATAGCTAGATAAACGAGTTTCATGTCATCCATCATGCTATCCTTTTAAACTGTCCAGATCTTCGATATTAATGGTACGCCTGCGCCGGAACAGAACAATGATTATGGCCAGACCAATTGCAGATTCTGCTGCCGCGACGGTAAGTATAAAGAACACAAATACCTGTCCTGCCATATCATTCAGATAATGCGAGAAGGCAATAAAGTTGAGATTGACTGAGAGCAGCATCAACTCGATAGACATCAGCAGAATGATGACATTTTTCCTGTTCAGATAGATCCCGGTCACACTAATCGAGAACAGTATTGCGCCGAGTATCAAATAGTCAGATAAAGCTATCATTTTAAAACCCTAATCAGTAATCCCTGGTCAGTCATGCTTCTCAGCATTCATTTTTACCACCCGTAAACGATCTTCTTTACGTACACGAACCTGGGCATCTGGATTTTGCCGTTTTGCAGACAAACGTCCTCTCAGACTCAAAGCAATAGCTGCAACCATGGCCAGTAGCAGCAAAACTGCTGCAAGTTCAAACGGATAAACATAGTATGTGTAGAGCAACAGACCCAGCTGGTGCGTGTTGCTGTAGTCAGCAGCGGCTGCGGCTGGAGCCGGCATCTGTTCAATATCAAATGGGCCGGAACTGAAAACAATGGCCAGTTGCAGCAGTATGATGACTGCCACTGTCGCGCCAATGGGCAGGTATTCAGCAAAGCCCTCTCGTAGCTGATCAGTGTCAATATCCAGCATCATCACCACAAACAGGAACAGCACCATTACTGCGCCGACATATACCAGCACCAGCACAATGGCCAGAAATTCTGCTTCCAGCAATAACCAGATTACTGCTACTGTAAAAAATGTCAGAATCAGGAACAAGGCTGCCCGTACCGGGTTACGTACAGTAATCACCAGGCCGGCAGCTATCACTGCTACCGATGCGAGAAAGTAAAATGCCAGTTGTTCAAATGTCATATGTATTTTTGGGCTAACGGTAAGCCGCATCCTGTTTTCTGTCGCTTGCAATACTTTCTTCCATACGGTCTCCGACAGCCAGTAACATATCCTTGGTATAATAAAGATCACCTTCTTTTTCGCCGAAATATTCAAACTCACGCGTTTCGACGATGGCATCTACAGGACAGGCCTCTTCACAGAAACCACAGAATATGCACTTGGTTAAATCTATATCGTATCGGCTGGTGCGTCGTGACCCGTCTTCTCTTACTTCAGAATCTATCTTTATCGCCAGCGCTGGACACACTGCTTCACACAATTTGCAGGCGATGCAGCGTTCTTCACCATTCGGATAGCGGCGTAGCGCATGCAGCCCTCGAAAACGGAAAGACATCGGTGTCTTTTCTTCAGGATACTGCACAGTGATCTTTCTCTGGAACAGGTATTTGCCGGTCACTGACATACCTTTCAATAGCTCGATCAGGAATAAACTCTTAATGGCATAAATTGCTCTTTTCATCATTTCATACCCCCCCTAGTGGAACAGGTATCCCCATGGTGTAAGAAACATCATGACGCCCATAAAGACTATCCAGATAATTGTTAGTGGAAGAAAGACCTTCCAGCCCAGGCGCATAATCTGGTCATAGCGATAACGCGGAAATGTCGCCCGGAACCAGAGGAAGAAGAACAGCAGAAAACTGGTTTTCAGCAGCAGCCAGTGAACACCATCACCCAGTAATAAGACATCTGAAACCGCGCCAAACGGTGACATCCAGCCACCGAGAAACATCAACGATGCAAGTGCTGCTATCAATATCATATTGGCGTATTCTGCCAGGAAGAAAACGGCAAAGGTCATGCCGGAGTATTCAACATGGAAGCCCGCAACAATTTCTGATTCACCTTCAGCCACATCAAAAGGTGCACGGTTGGTTTCGGCAACTCCAGAGATAAAGTACACCATGAACATCGGAAATAGCGGCCACAGATACCAGTTGGTTAAGCCCCCGCTCTGCGCCAGAACGATTTCACGCAGGTTCAGGCTACCTGCTGCCATCAGTACTGTTACCAGTGCAAAGCCCATCGCCAGTTCATAGGAGACAATCTGAGCAGAGGCACGCATGGCGCTGAGAAAGGCATATTTTGAATTGGATGCCCAACCAGCAATGATGATGCCGTAGACGCCGATAGAGGTCATAGCAAGAACAAACAGCAGACCCGCATTGATATCAGCCAGTACCAATGTATCGGTGAACGGAATCACTGACCAGGCAGCAATGGCCGGCCCAAGTGCGAGTATCGGTGCCAGTATAAACAGATATTTATTGGATTTTGTCGGAACGATTATTTCTTTTAGAATCAGCTTCAGTGCATCCGCTATCGGTTGCAGCCATCCCCTGGGACCTACCCGATTGGGTCCGATACGGATCTGCATATAACCGATGATCTTGCGCTCTGCATAGGGTAAATAGGCAACCGCCACAACCAATGGTATGAGGATCGCCACCACCTTGATGAGGGAAATAAGCAGAACATGCAGCCAGTCCCAGTCCGGCAGGAAATCAAGTAAATAGAGTATCCATTCAGGCACGGGCCTTCACCTCTAACCAGTTTGCATTGCCCAGTGCGGCGGTTTCCTGCATTGCAGTTGGCAGCAACACGCAGTTCAACGGTATTGATGTACTGGCATACACGCAAATGTCAATTTTTCCACCTCCATTTGCCAGTTCTACAGTGTTACCGTCATCGATCCCCATAGATGCCAGTGTATCCGGATGCATGCCCGCTGCTGCAGGTGGATTATCCAGCGTCTGTTGCAATGGTTGTGAGCGGCGTGTAACGGTATCAACCCGATATAAAGAAAGATGAGAGATACACGCCAACATATTTTGTTCAACAAGCACAGGTGCATACACATCCATACTGGCCATTCCTTTTGCTGAACCGATGAGGCTGCTGTTTTCGTCTCGAATCGTTTCGCTTGCAGTATAGTCAAAGCCATCCAGGTCAAGATAATTCGCCAGCACACGCAGCACTTTCCAACCGGGTCTCGCCTCGCCCTGTGGATGTACTGCAGCCTTCCAGCTTTGCATATTGCCTTCACAATTGACGTGTGTTCCATCGCTCTCAGTAACAGAAGCTAATGGCAGCATGACATGCGCAAGCTCTTCAATTTCCGCACTGCGATAACAGCCGACATGGATGACCATGCCTGTCTCACGTAACGCATCTACCGCACTATTGCCAGCGATACAATCCAGTGATGGTTCAATATTAAATAACAAACAGGCTTTCGTGGCCGGATTCAACATCTCTGTGGTGTTCTTCCCGGCTGTACTCTTATTTTCTGTGTTCAGATCAGCAAAGGGCAGGAACGATGCCTGCCAGGCCGCTGCGGCGTTGCCCTCTTCCAGTCTGCCGGATTTGGCTTCGGTAATATTCCCAATAATCGTAGCAAGCACGACCAGCAGAGAATAATTGGCATCCATTTGCGCCATTGAGCCAACAATAATTTGTCCATTATTACCTGCTTCGATCAGGCTGTCTGCCAGTCCTTCTAACTCATTATTTACGGCATATGGTTCAGCAATATCTACCACAGCATCATTGATGGACACCTGCTTTTTCAGTGCGATGATGACAGCAAGTCGAGCCAGTGTGGCCACAAACGATGATGGAGAAACAGCAATATTTGCCTGTAACGGGAAGGCAAAATCGAATTTAGTGCTGTTGATAGCATTGATGCTGGCGCCATTTTTTGCCGCCTTGCGTAGACGCGTTGCCAGTATCGGCTGCTCCTTACGAATATTGCTGCCTATCAGCAATACAGTTTTGGCCTGTTCAAGGCTTGCTATACTGTCGCCCAGTAAGGGCGCAGACATTGCACCATCAGCCCTGAAATCCTGCTGTCGCAGACGGTAGTCCATGTTCTGGCTACCCAATCCCCGCATCAGTTTTGCCAGCAGGGAGAATTCTTCAAGAGTGGAGATCGGCGAAGCCAGTGCGCCAATGCTGTCGGCACCATATTCATCAACAATCTTCTTCAGCTTACTGGAGACATTGTCCAGCGCTGTGTGCCAGTCCGTTTCCTTCCATTTGCCGTCGATCTTCAGCATAGGCGTAGTCAAACGCTGCTCTGAGTTGTTCGCGGTGTAACTGAAACGGTCACGATCTGACAACCATTCCTCGTTTATATCTTGATTCTCGCGGGGTAACACACGTAATACTTCACCACGTAGTGTCTGAACTGTGATATTTGAACCCACGGTATCGTGAACAGCTATGCCATGGTGGTTCTGCATTTCCCAGCTACGCGCCTTGAAACGGAACGGTTTGGAAGTCAGCGCACCGACCGGACACAGATCAATGACATTACCTGACATCTCGGAGCTGACGGCCTGTTCGATAAAGGTCATAATCTCGCTGTGCTCGCCGCGGTTTACCATGCCCAGTTCCATAATGCCCGCTATCTCCTGGCCAAAACGTACACAACGGGTACACTGAATACAGCGTGTCATGTCTGTGGAAATCAGCGAGCCTAAATTCTTATCCAGTACAACACGTTTGCCTTCAGAAAAACGCGAGACATCTTTGCCATAGCCAACGGCTAAATCTTGAAGCTCGCATTCACCACCCTGATCACAGATCGGGCAATCCAGCGGGTGATTGATGAGCAGGAATTCCATGGTACTTTTCTGAGCGGCACGCGCCTGTTCAGACCGTGTTTCGACCTTCATACCGTCGGTAATGGGCGTGGCACATGCGGGTAGCGGCTTCGGTGCATTTTCTACTTCGACCAGACACATTCGGCAGTTCGCGGCAATGGACAACTTTTCGTGATAGCAGAATCGTGGGATATAGATACCCGCTGCATCGGCTGCCCTGATCAACATCGATCCTGCTTCTGCTTCGACCTTTTGTCCGTTAATTTCTATTGTTGCCATGTTTAGTCTATGTTCTGTCGGTATTCTTCAGGCAGTTGCTTTGCGATTAATATTAATATCAATTTTTGCTTCAAATTCACCCCTGAATCGCGTGATAAAGCTTACTACCGGCATCGCCGCCGCATCTCCTAATGCACAGATAGTGCGGCCCTGTATGTTATTGGCCATGTCAGTCAGCAGATCAAGATCCTCACTTTTTCCTGCACCAGAATTGATACGGTGTATCACCCGATATAGCCAGCCCGTCCCTTCCCTGCACGGAGTACACTGACCACAGGATTCCTCATAGTAGAAGTAGGAAAGACGTTCCAGCACGTCGACCATATCCGTCGTTTCATCCATCACGATCACCGAACCTGCTCCCAGCATGGAACCGGCGCCGGCAATCGAATCATAATCCATATCCAGTTCCATCATGACATCCCCCGGCAGCACCGGAACTGACGAGCCACCCGGAATAACGGCCTTTAGTGTTCTGCCATCGCGTACGCCACCGGCCAACGCCAGCAGGTCTTTGAACGAGGTGCCCATCGGCACTTCATAGTTACCCGGTTTATTGACATGACCGGAGACCGAAAAAAGCTTGGTGCCACCGTTATTTGGTTTGCCCAGGTCGGCAAACCAGCTGCTACCTTTTTCCAGAATCACCGGGACTGAAGCCAGGGTTTCTGTATTGTTAATTGTTGTCGGCTTGCCATAGAGCCCATAACCGGCAGGAAATGGCGGCTTAAACCGCGGCTGGCCTTTTTTCCCTTCAAGTGATTCCAGTAATGCCGTTTCTTCACCGCAGATATAGGCCCCTGCACCAAGATGTACATGTAATTCAAAATCAAAACCGGAACCCTGAATGTCCGCACCGATCAGCCCTGCTTCTCTCGCTTCCGCCAAAGCGGCTTCGAAACGTTCATACGGCTCCCAGAATTCACCGCGTATATAGTTGTAACCTACGGATGCCCCGGTGCTATATCCGGCAATAATTATGCCCTCGATCAACTGGTGCGGGTTATAACGCAGAATATCGCGGTCTTTGAACGTACCCGGCTCGCCCTCATCTGAATTGCAGACGATATATTTCTGTCCCGGAGCTGTGCGGGGCATAAAGCTCCACTTAAGACCGGTCGGAAAGCCGGCACCACCACGGCCGCGCAGACCGGATGCTTTGACCTCTTCTATAATCTCATCAGCCGGTGTTTTTTCTTTTAAAATCCTTTTCAATGCTGAATATCCGCCTACTTCGAGATAGGATTTCAGACTCCATGGTTCAGCCTTAGCCAGGGTACGGAAACAGACAAGATTCAGTTTGCTTTCGTCAATCATGTCAGTCCAGTCCCTCAAGTATGCTGTCGATACTTTCGGGTGTCAGATTTTCGTGGTATTCCTTATTGACCTGCATCATTGGCGCACCGCCGCAGGCCCCCAGACATTCCACTTCCTTGATGCTAATACGCCCATCCGCTGTCGTTTCACCCGGTCCGATACCTGTTTTTTCCTTCAGGTAGCCAAGTATTTCTTTCGAACCGCGTAACTGGCAGGAAATATTGGTACAGACGCATATCTTGTGTATGCCGACATCCTTGTGTTCATACATGGAATAAAAGGTCGCCACTTCATAGACATGGATGGCCGGTATACCAAGCAGGTCAGCGATTTCCTGCATAATATCTTTGCTGATCCAGCGGAACTCTTCCTGAACGATACGTAAAGCAGCCATTACAGCAGACTGTCTGCGATCAGCGGGGTACTTTTCAAGTTCCTTTTCGATCTGGTTTATTGCTGCAGCAGATAAAGTCATGGCTGTCATCGATCAATTTCTCCGAAAACAATGTCCAGGGTACCAATAATAGCCACTACGTCAGCCAGCATGTGGCCATTGGACATTTCATCCATTGCAGAGAGATGTGCAAATCCCGGGGCACGGATTTTGACCCGATAGGGTTTGTTGGCGCCGTCTGATACTAGATAGATGCCGAATTCACCCTTAGGATGCTCTACTGCGGCATAGGCCTGGCCTTCCGGCACACAAAAACCCTCGGTAAACAATTTAAAGTGATGAATCAGCGCTTCCATGTCGTGCTTCATGGATTCACGCTTTGGTGGAACAATTTTATGGTCTTCCACTATCACCGCACCGTGATTATTCCGCAGCCACTCAACACACTGTCGAATTATACGATTGGATTGGCGAAACTCTTCTATGCGCACCAGATAGCGGTCATAGTTGTCACCATTAGTGCCAACAGGAATATCAAAATCAAGCCGGTCATAAACTTCATAGGGCTGCTTTTTGCGCAGATCCCATTCAACGCCTGAACCACGAAGCATAGGCCCGGTAAAACCAAGATTTCTTGCCCGTTCGGGTGAAACGACACCAATATCGACGGTACGTTGTTTCCAGATGCGGTTATCAGTTAACAAGGTTTCGTATTCATCAACATGAGCAGGGAAACGTTCGGTAAAATCCCAGATGAAGTCAAGCAGGGAACCCTGGCGGTTCTCATTCTTCCGGTCGACGGCTTTCTGATTATGCCATTTAGATGGCTCATACTGCGGCATACGATCCGGCAGGTCCCGGTAGACACCACCAGGTCGATAATAGGTCGCATGTAAGCGCGCACCGGATACCGCCTCGTAGATATCCATCAAGTCTTCACGCTCTCTGAAGCAATAGAGAAACATGGTCATTGCACCAATATCCAGACCATGTGTACCCAGCCATAAAAGATGGTTCAGAATACGTGTAATTTCATCGAACATGACCCGGATATACTGGGCACGTAAAGGGATTTCCACACCAAGCATTTTCTCTATCGCCATTACATAGGCATGCTCATTCGACATCATGGAGACATAATCGAGCCTGTCCATATAGCCGATGCTTTGATTGTAAGGCTTGGTTTCAGCGAGTTTTTCAGTCGCACGATGCAGCAGGCCGATGTGCGGGTCGGCACGCGTTATCACTTCACCGTCCAGCTCGAGCACCAGGCGCAA
>BTQX01000053.1:0-8901 GCA_036986095.1 Gammaproteobacteria bacterium | reverse complement strand
AAACAATTTATGATCGCATTCATGAAGTAAGAACGCGCTTTGAAGTTCTAAAACGTGATGCAGCGATTGAGTGTTGGAAGAAGATAGCTGATGGCGGCAATAAAGGAGAGCTTTTAGACCAACTGAATAAACAATACCAGCGACTTGATGATGATTTTTCTTTTATCGCCGAATGCAATCTGGGCGGCGAATTCATGAAAGATGAAGATATTGAACGACTCCAGAGTATTGCCGAACAAACCTGGATGCGAACAATAGATGATAAATTGGGATTATCCTGGGAAGAACTGAACCGTAGAACTACTAAAGATGTTTCATTGCCTGTCGTGGAGCATCTACTGGCAGATAAGGCAGAACATCTAATCCCCCGCCATGAAGCTGATAAAGTTCCGAAGGATAACCCGTGGGGTTTCAAAGTTGACACACCAGAGCATAAATATAACCGCGGCGAGTTGCATAACCTTTCGGTACAACGTGGCACATTAAGCGAAGAAGAACGTTACATGATTAATGGTCATATGATACAGACCATAATCATGTTAAATAATCTGCCCTACCCGAAATATTTGCGCGATGTGCCATTAATTGCTGGCAGTCATCATGAAACCATGGATGGCAAGGGCTACCCAAAGAGGCTTATCATGGGTGAACAGCCTTTGACATCACGCATGATGGTGATTGCAGATATTTTTGAAGCATTAACCGCATCAGATAGACCCTATAAAAAGCCAAAAACCCTGAGTGAATCCATTCGTATTTTAAGTTTCATGCGAAATGACAATCATATAGACCCAGACTTATTCAAACTGTTTTTAGAAAGTGGTGTCTATATAGAGTACGCTAAAAAATTTCTTTCACCAGAACAGATTGATGTAGTGAATATTGAAGGTTATTTATCTGGGGAACCTCTGATGACGGGTAATCGATACTAAATCAGCAGGTCATTGAAGTTACACAGAATTATTTACAGGCTCACTTCGCTAAGGCAAAAGAAAAAATAAGGCAGGAATTTAAGCCTGTTTTGTCAGGTGCTCCATCATTCTAAACAATATGTGGTTTACCTCGCTGAATTTTGTTGAATCGGCGAGGATCTCAGCTTCTGACTGGACATAAGTTGAACCATCCAGCTCATCGCTGCAATTTTGCACCAGCAAAGCAGTAGAATCCCGCGTTGTTTCAATGTGAAATTGCAATCCAATCACCCTGTTATCAAGGATAAACCCCTGATTTTCGCAGGCCTCACTGGCTGCGAAGTGTCTGGCGCCATCTGGTATCTCAAAGGTATCACCATGCCAGTGAAATACGTTCATATTTTGAGGAAAAATGTCTTTTAAAACATTTGAAAGGTTGTTTTCGTCTATTGTGATACTGAACCAGCCAATCTCCCTGTATTGATTCTTTTTCACTCTTGCGCCCAGCGCACGAGCAATCAGCTGGGCCCCTAAACAGATACCAAGGATGTATTTACCCGCTACGATGGACTGCTGAATGAATCTCCTTTCTTCTACTAGCCACGGATATTGCTGAACATCCTCCACGCCCATAGGCCCACCCATAACAACAAGGAAATCAAAATCATCCAGTGCTGGTAACGGATCAGCCTGAAAAAACTTCGTGGTCGTTAGCGTATGATTTCCATTATAAATCCAGTCCTCTATTGCCGCTGGACCTTCAAAGGAGACGTGTTGAAGTACGTGAAAATGCAAAATGCCTTACCTTGTGTATCTGACTAGTAAAGTATAGTAGTAAACTATATTGAATACGATAGATAGCCACCATTAGTGGTGGCCACCTTATTAGCAGAGATCAACCCGATGCAGAATCTGGATCTTAGCGACTTTATTTCACAACACCGATTGCCTGAGAAATATATCCAGGAAGCACAGCGCTGGTTCTTACCTGTCGCCGATACTATCGCAGAACAGCAAAAAAATATGGACAGGACAGTTATAATTGGTATCAATGGGGCGCAGGGATCTGGTAAAAGCACACTGGCTGATCTACTCGCTTTGATGCTCAGTGATAATTTTCAGCTAAACGTCGTTGTCTTATCGATTGATGATTTTTACTTTACCCGGCAACAGAGGGAAATACTGTCCAAAACTGTACACCCTCTTCTGGCTACCCGTGGTGTTCCCGGCACACATGATGTAGGACTTGCCATTCACATGATACAAAGCCTCTGTGCTAAGGGCACTACTTCCATCCCGCATTTTGACAAATCCATTGATGATCGTTTCCCAGAGGGAGAATGGGATCAGGTGATTTCAAAACCTGATGTAATTCTATTTGAAGGCTGGTGTCTGGGCGCCGAGCCCCAGTCGGAGGAAGAATTACTGGAACCTGTCAATGAGCTGGAGAAGAATGAAGACTCAAATGGAAGCTGGCGACAGTATGTAAATCAACAACTGCGCGATAGTTACCCGGAATTATTCAACATGGTTGACTTCTGGATTATGCTGAAAGCTCCCTCCTTCAACTGTGTTTACCAGTGGCGCCTGGAGCAGGAGAATAAACTCGGAGAATCATTGTCAGGATCAACATCCAGCACGGACAAACTAATGTGTGAACAGGGTATAAAGCACTTTATACAGCACTATCAGCGCATCACTGAACACCTGCTGGAAACCCTTCCCGACAAGGTAGATCATCTGTTTGAGCTGGATGAACACAGAAAAATCATTAAAACCAGACGAATGACTAAGGACTAAGGATCAAAGAGTAATCATTTCCATCTTTCGTCCTTCGTCCTTCGTCCTGAATCTTGAAACTTGAAACTTGAGACTCCTTGCTTGCGAAGCCCATCACAGGTAATCTCAGCCATCCCACAATCAGGCTGCTAAAAAATGGATACTGTTGACCTCATTCTCTCACCAAAATGGCTGATTCCTGTCGTGCCCAAAGAGGTCTGTCTCGAATATCACAGCATAGTCATCAACCAGAGTAGCATTATTGACATCCTGCCAACGGATGCTATTAGTAGCCGTTATCAGGCGACAAAGCACATCAAGCTAGAAAAACATGCCCTGATTCCAGGCCTGATCAATGCACATACCCATGCGGCAATGA
Organism: Gammaproteobacteria bacterium; assembly: GCA_036986095.1. Classification (GTDB taxonomy): domain Bacteria; phylum Pseudomonadota; class Gammaproteobacteria; order BMS3Bbin11; family BMS3Bbin11; genus BMS3Bbin11. The sequence goes on along the minus strand of BTQX01000053.1, from coordinate 5,832 downwards.
GCTTGATGCGTGGCCTGGCAGACGACAAGGCACTGATGGACTGGCTTAATAATTATATCTGGCCGACTGAAGAAAAGTGGGTCGATGAAAAATTTATCGAAGATGGAGTCGAACTGGCAATAGCAGAAATGCTATTAAGTGGCACGACCTGTTTTAATGATATGTATTTCTTTCCGGATATCATGGCTCGCACTGCTGATCGACTTGGTATGCGTGCAGTGACGGGGCTTATCGTACTGGATTTCCCGACACAATGGGCAACGAATGCCGATGAATACCTCGACAAGGGGTTGGCTCTGTTTGATGAACTACGCCATGTCGAGCTGGTCACCGCTGCACTGGCTCCACACGCCCCGTTTACCGTATCCGATCAACCGTTGGAAAAAGTGCGCATGCTGTCGGACGAACTTGATCTACCGGTGCATATTCATCTGCATGAAACGACTCATGAAATAGAACATTCACAGAAAAACTATGGCAAACGGCCAATTGCGCGCCTGGATGAGCTCAACCTGCTCGGGCCAAACCTGCTGGGCGTACATCTGACACATTTGTTAGATGAAGAAATTGATCTGCTGGCGGAATATGGAATAAGCGCCGTACATTGCCCACAATCAAATATGAAGCTCGCCAGTGGCTTTTGTCAGCTGTCAAAACTACTGGAAAAAGGAATAAATGTCGGCCTGGGTACCGACGGCGCTGCCAGCAATAATGATCTCGATATGATGGAAGAAATGCGCTGTGCCGCACTGCTGGCCAAAGCCGTGTCCAACAACCCCGAAAGCCTGCCTGCTCATCAGGCACTGGAGCTTGCCACATTGGGTGGAGCCAAAGGATTGGGGCTGTCAGATGCTACCGGTTCACTGGAGGTTGGCAAATGGGCTGACATGACGGCGATTGATCTCTCCCACCCCGCTTGCCAACCGGTCTATGAGCCAATTTCACAGGTTGTCTATACTGCTAGCAGGCAACAGGTGTCTGATGTCTGGGTAGCGGGAAATCAATTGGTAGAAGACCGCGAATTGACACAAATTGACCAGTATGACTGCCTGCGACGTGCCCGGGGATGGCAGCTGAAAATCAGCTCACACTAACCCGAACCTTGTTTAGGGTTCGTAATAGTTCAATAGCTGCATTCCTGTTATTATCACAAGTGAGAACAACCCGTTCCAACAGACAGAACCATGACCACAGACACACTTACTAAGCCGAACCATGATTAGGCGACACTCAGAGGACCCAAAATGATTCAGATTAAGACACGGCTCGCAGATAATGGTTGTTCCCTTATCAAGAGTCGTAACGCAGAGCTGGATCATTTTGGATCCTCCCTACGGGCTTCTCTGTGCCTTTTCACGGACTTCGTTATCGAAACTTACTGTAGAATGACTACAGTGGCGTTCCGATGCCTTGCCGTGAACAAGGCACAGAGAAGCTGAGTGTCGCCTAATCATGGTTCTGCTTAGTAACGTTGACCAGGCCGAAGTTGGCAAATTTGACCGGCTGGCCAGTCGCTGGTGGGATCCAAAAAGCGAATTCAGGCCCCTGCATGAAATCAATCCACTACGTCTGGAATGGATTAATAAACTGGCACCTCTGGCAGAAAAAAAGGTCATCGATATTGGCTGTGGTGGCGGTATTTTGTCGGAAAGCATGGCTGCTCTGGGTGCTGATGTTACGGGGATAGACATGGCTCCTACCCCCTTACAGGTAGCCAAACTGCACCTGAAAGAATCAGGGCAAAAGGTGAATTACCAGCAGATCACTGCAGAACATATGGCAAATGATCACGCCGACGAATTTGATGTCGTTACCTGCATGGAAATGCTTGAGCATGTACCGGACCCTGCTTCGGTAGTTAAAGCCTGCGCGCAACTTGTCAAACCCGGCGGCATAGTTTTTCTTTCCACCATCAACCGCAATCCTAAATCATTCGCCATGGCCATCGTCGGTGCCGAATATATCCTCAGGCTGCTACCCAAAGGCACCCACGAGTATGCCAAATTCATTCGTCCTTCTGAGCTGGCAAACTGGTGCCGTTCCGCAGGCCTTGAGACTGGCGATATGACAGGCATACATTACAATCCACTTACCCAACGTTACACCCTGGGTCCTGGCGTGGATGTGAATTACCTGCTTAGTTGTCAGGGGTGAACAAAGTTTTACGTTTTACGTGTTATGTTTTACGTAAAAGATAACACCCATGATTAAATTTTATACGAATAAAACAGTGTTACATGAAGTCTATTAATGTATCGATTATGACTGTTTCACATTCAATAAGAACTATACTGTTCGACCTCGATGGCACGCTAGTTGATACAGCGCCGGATTTATCTGAAACTCTGAATAGACTACTAATCAGACATCAGCTGCCACCACGTAGCCTTGAGAGCATCCGCCCCTATGTCTCACATGGTTCTAACGGCATGCTGGGATTCGCCTTCGGTGTGACTGAAGAAGATACTGAATACGTAGATTTGCGTAAAGAGTTTCTTGATATATATGAAAATCATCTTTGCCGCCAGTCTCAATTATTTGACGGCATGGATGAGGTGCTGGATTTTATAGAAGCCAGTAAGCTGTCATGGGGGGTAGTAACCAATAAACCGGACTTTCTGACCCGACCATTGATGCAGGAATTGTCTCTTGAAAAACGCTGTGCCTGCATAGTCAGTGGTGACACCCTGCCACTACGCAAGCCCGAACCGGCTCCTATGTTGCATGCAGCAGAACTTGCCGGTAGCCGGGCGGATGAATGTGTTTATGTTGGTGATGCCAAACGTGACATAGAGGCAGGAAATCGTGCTGGTATGCACACACTCATCGCGCTTTACGGTTATCTTGAAAAAAATGACAAGCCTGATCATTGGCAGGCTGACGGAAGCATCAGTAAACCCACTGAGCTAATCGACTGGATACAGGACTCGTCGAGCTATGTCTGATCCTGTCATCACAATCGAACTTTCCGGACAGGTTATCAATTTCGCTAAAGAGGCGCTGATACTTGCCGGTATTTCAGCTCTGCTCGGCGGCCTGCTGGGCTGGCTACTCACTTTGCTCTACCAGCAAAAACGTATAACGCAGATGCAAACCCGCTTACGTATGGAACATGCCGCCACCCAGCGTGCACTGGAAGATACGGAGCAGCGCTTCGCCAACCTGTCCGCGGATGCCCTGCAAAAAAACCATCAGGCCTTCATTAACCTGGCGATGGAAAACCTGGGTAAATTCCAGCGTGGTGCAGAAGCCAGCCTGCAGCAGCGTGAACAGTCTATGCAGAACATGGTTAAACCAATACACGAAGCACTGGAAAAATCAGAGCGTCAGGTACAGCTAATGGAAAAAGCCCGTCATGAAGCTTATGGTGCTTTAACCCAGCAAATTGAGTCGCTGGTCGAAACACAGAAGCATCTACAGGGTGAAACACGCAATCTGGTGCAGGCCTTACGGCGCCCCGAAGTACGTGGACAGTGGGGTGAAATCACCCTTAAAAGACTGGTCGAACTGGCCGGCATGGTTGAACATTGTGATTTCTTCGAGCAGGAACATACCCCCACAGGTGAAGCTGCAATCCGACCCGACATGATCGTACGCATGCCGGGCAACCGCGAGGTTGTGGTCGACGTCAAAACCCCACTTGATGCCTACCTCAGCGCAGTAGAAGCTACAGATGAAAAACAAAGGTCTGAATTTCTGCGCCGTCACATGCTGAATGTACGGGAACGCGTCAGAGAACTTTCCACCAAAGCCTATTGGGGACAGTTCAGCAACGCACCCGATTTCGTCATCCTGTTCATCCCGGGTGATCAATTTCTGGCTGCCGCACTGGACCAGGATCCCGGCCTGCTGGAATCCGCCATGAGCAAGAAAGTCATCCTCTCCACACCGACCAGTTTAATGGCATTATTACGCGCAATAGCCTACGGCTGGCGTCAGGAACTACTGACCGAAAATGCTGAGAAGATACGAGGATTGGGTGAAGAAATGTATCATCGACTGGCGATCTTCAGCGAACACCTGGCCAAAGTCGGCCGCAGCCTTGACAGCAGCGTCACTCACTACAATAAAGCCGTCGGATCATTCCAGAGCAAACTAATCCCCGGCGCAATAAAATTCACCGAAATGGGAATAAAACCCCGAAAAGAAATAGAAGCCCCCGAACAAACAGAGAAAAGCGCGAGGCAGGTTGAACAGACAACGTCAAAAGATAAAGACTGAAAGTATTTCACCACAGAGGACACGGAGGTCACAGAGGTTTTTATGTTGGTATATTACTGATCAAACAGTTGGTGTTGAAGCAGAATTTGGATGATACATTAGATTAAACAGAAAACATCCTTTTCCTCTGTGACCTCCGTGTCCTCTGTGGTAAATATATTTTGAATTTAAACTTAAATATAAAACATGAACATTACCGACTACAACGTAAACGACTCTTCATTCAACTCCGGCAAACTGAAAGACCATGTCTATCTAATCACCGGTGCTGCGGGCGCTGTCGGGGGTGCTGTAGCTGTTGCTCTGGGCACTGTAGGTGCTACGACAATTCTTGTCGACCAGAACAGCAAGGGACTGGATGCAACTTATGATCAGATAACCGATGCCAGTGGTGCAGAACCCATCAAACTTGAACTGGATCTTGCATCTGCCGGCATGCCGCAATATGAAGAAATGGCCGAGCTGATTAAAACAGAATTTGGTCGTCTGGATGGTATCATTCACTGTGCCGTAGAACCCGGTACGCTGACACCTTTGTTACTGTATCCGATGGAACTGCTAAACAAATCATTGCTAGTGAATCTCAGCGCCCCTTATATGCTGACACGATGCTGCCTGGATTTACTGCGTGAGGCTGATGATGCTGCTGTCATCTTCACCAGCTCAGATGTTGCTCGACAGGGTAAAGCCTATTGGGGCGGCTATAGTATTTCTGGATTCGCACTGGAAGGACTGGTACAAATATGGGCTGATGAACTGGAAACCAACACATCTGTTCGTATGAATACTCTAGATACCGGGCCTGTCAGATCTATGCTGCGTGCACGTATTTTTCCTGGCGAGGATCCGTCTTCGGTGCCTGCAGCTGAAAGTATTGTACCGGCGTATCTTTATCTGCTTAGTAGTGATGTGCGTGGGGTTGCACTTCGTGTTACGGGGAATCGTTAGCTCGATTTGAGCTCTGTTTTGTGCTGACGCACGGTTGATTTTTATTTCTTTATTATTTGCTTGTTCGAATTTATCTGAGTTTTTCGTCCTTCATGGACGAGTTCATTTATGAAGACCGGGGATGGTGGGTCAAAAAATAAAAGAAAGGATCAAACCCTGTAGGAGCGCAGCAAGTTCACATCCCGCCGGCTCGATTTTGCATCGCAGGGGACCCGAAGGGCAAGCAAAGATAAAGTAACTCGTCCATGAAGGACGAAAAACATAGTTTAATTCAAAAAAAAGAATAAAAAAAAGAGCTACAAGCAGGAAAGAAAAGTATAAAACTCTAGGGCACCTCTATTAATTCTGGATAATTCAGATTGGATTCAAAAGCAGTCAGATCAAGGCAAGAAACGCACGTAATAGCTAGCTATTGCGAAGGTTCTTAACGCAGAGATGGCAGATTTTGGATTCAAGATGATTATTCATGAATTAATAGAGGTGCCCTCTAGTTTAAGAGTTTGTAGTCAATCACATCAAAATCAGCACCAGACAGAATAAGATTACCGGCAACAATACGGTGACTTTCTCCACCGATTAGTTCCATTATCCTTCCAGGACGATATGTACCGCATGGGACCAGCAGTATTTTCTTGCCACTGGGAAAATTAGAGTTTCCAGAAA
>BTQX01000052.1:0-9358 GCA_036986095.1 Gammaproteobacteria bacterium | reverse complement strand
CACTCTTTCAAACTCTCTTTGTCATAAAATGCATCATGGTAAAAATCCAGTAAGCTTTTACCCTTGATGTAGATGCCCCGCTCTCCAGGCTGATTTTCCTGTGCCATTTGTGAGACAGGCCTTGGTCCTTGCTCTGGAATGTACTGATATCGACCCTCTGCTACAACAGGCCGTGATGAGCCTGCTTCGTGGTGCAGGATCAGGCCATAACCACTCTGGCTGAGAAGTTCTTTTTCAAATCGCCTTAGAGCATGCTGTATCGGAACACCCTGATAGATTTCATCAAGAATCTTACTGTAAAAATCAAACAGGCTCTCGTGTGCATCATGCCGATGTAACAATTTCAGCAATAATTCATTCAGGTAAAAAGCAGCGTATCTTTGCTTAGCTGCCAGCTCTCTTGCACTACCAGTAGCCTCAATACTGGTAAGTAGGGGCAGTTCCCCTTTACCACTCCAACCCAGTAAAAGTGATTGAAACGGCATGACCAACGCACGTTTACGGGACTTCGGGTTTCTAACACCACGGGCAAGCAAACCGACTCGACCATATTGCCGGGTAAAGACTTCGATAATCAGACTGGTTTCGCGAAATGGTCTTGCATGCAACAGAAAAGCCGGCTGGGACTGCACCCTCATTCTTACTCTATATACCCAATCGAGCGTAACATTACTGCATCATCAGACCAGTTTTCTCTCACCTTCACCCAAAGCTGTAGAAATACTTTTCGTTCAAAATAGGACTCCAGGTCCTCCCTGGCATGACTACCGACAGTGCGTAATTTTTCACCTTTCTTACCAATGATTATGCCTTTCTGACTCTCTTTCTCTATCCAGACAATAGCATCTGCCCGTATCAGCGACTCTGTCATCTCTAACTGCTGGATTTCTACTGCAAGTGCATAAGGAATTTCATTGTGTAGTTGGCGAAAAAGTTTCTCTCTTATCGTTTCTGAAATGATAAATCGGGCACCTTTATCTGTCGTCTGCCCTTCAGGAAACAGTAGAGGGCTTTCTGGAAGATACTCAGGTAAGACATCCATTAATGACTGAACATTATTTCCATCGCTAGCAGAGAGGGGGATAATCGCTTTGAAGTCATACAGCTGTGAGGAATATTCTATTAATGGCAGGAGCTGATTTTTATTTTTCAATTTATCAATTTTATTAATCAACAATATCAGATTCGTTTTTTCCTGTTGTGCTAGCCTCAAGGCATGGCGATCCTCTTCCTTCCACCCTTCAGATGTAATCATCAGTAGCGTAACATCAACACCTATCAGGGCATTCGCGGCAGTCTTATTCATGATCTGGTTGATATAGCGTTTACTTCCAGTATGCACCCCTGGTGTATCAACAAAAATCATCTGATATTCTTCTGCTGTACTGATACCCAGTAAACGGTGCCGGGTGGTCTGGGGCTTAGACGATGTAATGCTGATTTTCTTGCCAATGATGCGATTCAATAGCGTCGACTTGCCTACATTCGGCCGACCTAGTATAGCAATAAAACCTGCGCGGAAAGCTTTTGTCATATGGGTGCCCAATAAGCCTTGATTATCCAGAAATGGCCTGTAAGGCCTTTTCAGCTGAATCCTGCTCAGCCTTACGACGGCTAGCACCTTGCCCACGGAACACTTGCTTGCCGTCAGCTATCAGGCATTGCACTTTGAATGACTGCTTGTGTGGTGGACCGCTTACATCGAGAATAGTGTATTCTGGGAGTCCCTGTGATCTTTGTTGTAAAAGCTCCTGCAAGCGGGTTTTCGGGTCTTTAAAAATATTATCCAGTTCACACAAAGCAAGTCTGCTGGCAAACATCCGGGTGATGAATTGCCGGCAGGGGTTAATTCCTCCATCAAGATAGATGACACCGATAATTGCCTCTATGACATCAGAAAGAATGGAGTCTCGCGCCTGGTCACCGCTTTTCAGCGCTCCCGGACCGAGAATAAGATAACTGCCCAGATCTAACTCTCTACCAAGTTCTGCCAGGGTTTCCTGCCTGACCAGGCTCGCGCGCAATCGGGTCAATTGCCCTTCATCTGCATCAGGAAACATTTCACAAATAGTATCTGCAATGATAAAACCCAGCAGACTGTCACCAAGGAATTCCAGCCTTTCATAGTTATCCGAGCCGTGGCTTCTATGGGTTAATGCACGAATTAAAAGCTCTGGCCTGGAATTGAAATTATAGTCCAGTGATTTCTGAAGTCGTTGTAAGTGTTCTTTATTCAATCGTGACTTCGATACTATTTTCGAAATCCAGCAGTGCACTGATGTTATACGCCATAGGTATCACTCTTTCATAGTCGATAGAAATGACTTTCTTTGTTTTTGATTTAGTTATGACCAGGGCTTCGTTGAGATCCAGCAAATTACTCGCCAAATCAATATAGAGCGTGTTATCCACTTTTTCTAAAATCTGGCGACGAGTCCAGTTGCCCACGCCCTGTTGGTCTTTCAATGAGTCAAGTGCATGTGCAACCTTATTATTATCTAAATATGCGGGCACCAGTTTCATCGTTACAAGAGCAAACAACACGATCAGTGCACTACCAATAATCAGCATCCACATTGATGCGCCTTTTTGCTTACTCATAATGCTTAAATTATCCATAAAACCTCCTGTTTCAATACTCTCTACTCAGTGCTATCAGCGTTAAGCATAGTACCAATTCTGCTCCAGTTGACGCCACCGCCATTGGACCAGTCCCATGAGAACCAGATAAAAAATGCCTTACCAACCACATATTTGTCCGGCACGAAGCCCCAGTAGCGACTGTCGTTGCTATAGTTCCGGTTATCACCCATGACAAAATACTGACCTTCCGGAACATCAAACTTCATTGTTTGTGAACTACTTCGTCGTGGATCAATCAATATATCATGCTTCACAGTATCCAGATCTTCCGTTAATTTATTCAGCGAAAGTTTTCGACTGACACCATTCCTGAATTCGTATTCTCCATCAGCCTGCTGCTTCATCAGCTTACCATTGATATAGAGCTTTTCAGCTTTGTATTCAATTTTGTCCCCGGGCAGGCCGACCACCCTTTTAACAAAATGAGTTTTTGGATCATGAGGAAAACGAAAAACCATAATATCCCCTCGTTCTGGATTTGATACGGAGACAACTTTTTCGTTAATGACAGGAAGTCTGAAGCCATAACTAAATTTATTCACCAGAATAAAGTCACCAATAGTTAGCGTGGGCAACATAGAGCCAGAAGGAATTCTGAATGGCTCTGCTACGAATGAACGCAAAACAAACACGATCAGAATGACAGGAAAAAAGGCCTTGGAGTATTCAATAAGTAAAGGGTCTTTAGCTAGTTCTCCAGCCTCTTCAGCCTTGCCCGCTCTTTTGCTGGAAAAGAAAATCACATCAAGTAGCCAGATGACGCCAGTGGCCAGTAGTGCGATAAAAAGTATTAATGAAAAATCCATGTTTAGTCCTCCGAGACCCTTAACACAGCAAGAAAGGCTTCCTGCGGAATTTCCACTGAACCTATCCGCTTCATGCGTTTTTTACCTGCTTTCTGTTTTTCCAACAACTTACGTTTACGGGTGATGTCACCGCCATAACATTTTGCAGTAACATTCTTTCGTAGTGCCCTGACTGTTTCTCTCGCAATAATCTTACCGCCAATTGCCGCCTGTATGGCGATATCAAACATCTGTCTGGGGATAATCTCACGCATCGCCTTAATCAGATCACGCCCTCGATAAGTGGCATTGCTTTTGTGTACGATGACAGAAAGTGGACCTACGCGTTCACCATTGATTAATACGTCTACTCTAACTACATCAGCTGCTCTGAATTCCAGAAATTCATAATCCATCGAGGCATAACCACGGCTAACTGACTTCAGTCGATCAAAGAAATCCAGAACCACTTCACTCATGGGTAATTCATAGATCAACATAACCTGTCGACCGAGATACTGCATATCTTTCTGCACACCACGTTTATCATTACAAAGCTGCATCACACTGCCGACATATTCCTGCGGCATCAATAAATGTGCGACGATAACAGGTTCTCTGATTTCATCAATCAATGAGATATCAGGCAAACGTGCAGGGTTATCAACACGGACTATCTCTGATTTTTTAGTCAGGACTTCGTAAATGACGGTCGGGGCAGTCGTAATCAGGTCAAGATCATACTCTCTTTCCAGGCGCTCCTGAATAATTTCCATGTGCAGCAAGCCAAGAAACCCACAGCGGAAACCATGCCCCAGGGCATCGGAGTTTTCCGGCTCAAAATAGAGCGAAGCATCGTTCAGGCTAAGTTTTTCCAGTGCATCACGAAAACCATGATAATCACCTGAATTGACAGGATATAAACCCGAAAATACGCGTGGCTGAGATTCTTTGAACCCTACCAGAGCTTCATCTGTCGGGCGATCACGCAGTGTCACTGTATCGCCGACCCGCGCACTGCGGATGTCCTTGATGCCGGCAACCATGAAGCCGACTTCACCACAGCGCAAGATACCTGTCTCGGTGCGTTTTGGTGTAAAGACACCGACATTATCGACAATGTACTCACTGCCAGTAGTCATCAACCGAATCCTGTCCTTTTTCTTTAGCTCACCATCAACAATACGGATCAGAGAGACAGTGCCCAGATAATTATCAAACCAGGAGTCGATAATCAGGGCTTTCAATGGAGCATCCGGATCCCCTGATGGGGATGGAAGATCGCGAATGATGGCTTCCAGTACCTCTTTTACACCTAAACCGCTCTTAGCGCTGGTTTCGACGGCCTCCGATGCATCGATACCAATAACGTCCTCGATTTCAGCTCGTACACGATCAGGCTCAGCTGCCGGCAAGTCAATCTTGTTAAGCACTGGAACCACTTCAAGACCGATATCAACGGCGGTATTACAGTTTGCAACTGTCTGTGCTTCAACCCCCTGTGCCGCATCAACAATCAGCAAGGCGCCTTCACACGCCGTCAGGGATCGTGAGACTTCATAAGAAAAATCAACGTGTCCGGGCGTATCAATAAGATTTAACTGGTATGTCTGACCATCATCAGCCTGGTAATCAAGGCGAACACTTTGTGCCTTGATAGTAATACCTCGCTCACGCTCGATATCCATCGAATCCAGCACCTGCTCATTCATCTCACGTTCTGTCAGCCCACCGCATAGCTGTATGAATCGATCAGCCATGGTGGATTTACCATGGTCGATGTGAGCAATAATCGAGAAATTTCTGATGTGGTCTGTCGCTGACTCATGCACGCGGCAGGTCCCCATAAATAAAAATGGAAATTATACGCTATTGAAGGCACCGAGAGGAAAGTGATTCCTCTCGGGAAGAATTGATTGGGGTGCCCTCACGGCTTTATCACAAGAAACTGAGATCCATTGCCTCGTCTTACCAATACTGCAGCAGGCCGGCCTTTCTTCAGTGATTCAGCAATAGCGTTGTACGTCTTAGCATTTTTGATCTTTTTCTTGTTTAACAGAAGAAGTACATCACCCTTTCGAATCCCTGCATTCACCGCAGCAGAGTTTGCTTTAAGCTGCACAACGAGAACACCATAATCCAGATCCAGCTGTTTTTTCTCCTCTTTGGACAAATCCCGTACATACATACCGAGCAAGCCTGATGTATCTTTTTTCGAAGAATGGTTTTTCATATTCAAAGCAGCTGTGTCAGATTCTGGGAGATGACCAATACTTACTTTCACATTTAGTGATTTTCCACCGCGCAAAACCTTTAAATTTGCAATTGTCCCGATTTTGCTGCGTCCAACATAAAATGGCAGATCTGAAGAAAATCTGACAGGTTTACCATTATATTCAACTATCACATCCTGCACCTGCAAATCTGATTTTGATGCCGGACTCTCTGGAAGAACTGACGAAACCAGCGCACCAAAAGGCTTATCCATATTAAGTGCTTCAGCCAGCTCGCGATTTACATCCTGGATAGTCACGCCGAGCCAGCCGCGTTTAACTTTCCCACCAGCACGCAGCTGATCGGCAACCTGCATCGCCAAATCGATAGGAATAGAAAACGCCAGACCCATGTAGCCACCTGAACGGCTGTATATCTGGGCGTTGATACCCACAACCTCGCCATCCATATTGAATAATGGGCCACCCGAGTTGCCCGGGTTAATTGCCACATCTGTTTGAATGAAAGGAATATAATTTTCGTTTGGCAAACTTCGACCCTTGGCTGAAACAATCCCCGCTGTAGCAGTATTCTCAAAACCGAAGGGTGAACCAATTGCCAGCACCCATTCTCCAACTTTCAGTTCATCAGGTTTACCCGGCTTCAAATATGGCAAATTTTTTGCTTCAATTTTCAACAATGCAATATCACTGCGTATATCACTGCCGATTACTTTTGCCAGCATTTCCCGTCTGTCCGTCATGCGGACAACAATTTCATCGGCATTCTCGACCACATGCGCGGAAGTCAGCACATAACCATCTGCAGAAATAATAAAACCTGAACCCAGAGATCTGACACTGGGCTGCGGAACTGTTCCCTGTGGAGACCGTGGCAACTGACCAAAGAATTTCTCAAAGAAATCATGGTAAGGACTGTCTTCCGGCAGATCTGGCATCTGTAAATTTCCCAATCCCGGTTGCAAAGACTTTGCTTTTTGCTTGGTACTTATATTCACCACTGCCTTGCCCTGTTTTTCAACCAGATCCACAAAGTCAGGTAATGAATTTGCGTTAGCTATAACTGTCATAAATGAAGCAAACAGGAATAGAACTGGCAGTATTAATGATTTTTTCATGAGTTGACCCTCGGAACTACAAAACGGAATAAAAAATGTGCGCGAAAAAGAACAAAGTGCGAAGGCTTATTTTCGATCAAGCACAACCGGCTGGAATAATTTCGAAAAATAGCTGTATCTTACAATTCGGCTGATGACTATAAATGTTGCCAAAACACTTCCCAGTCCAGATAATATAGTGACAAGTTCACCATTTTCAATGCCAGCACTATATGCAATTGTTTCGCCTGTAATTGCACCAGGGATTTGCATCAACAATGGAAACAGATAGATCATCAGCAAGAAAATACCAAAGCCATTCTGTTAAGACCAATAGTTACCTGGTCTCCCGTGCCTCGCATTTATAGAATTTTTCGCAATAATCAACCGCTGCTTGTTGCCAAACAGAGGCTTCAACAGTGCTGTACCGCATGTGCCATTGGATGCGCATGACTGACAGCCTGATTGTACTAATGGAGAAATGCTTGCATATTGCCCGTGGAGAGAGATGACAAGACCCTGTTCTTCAACCAGATCCATTTTTTACTTCAATGTTTGCGTTCTAACGCATCACCAATTGCCTTTATAGCAGCTGCAGGCACTTCGCCGATAGCTGTAATCAGGTAATCATCGATAACCCGTGTATAGGAGTTGACCGCCCCCATTTTATCAAGGCCGATTTCAGTTGCTGGATTGCTCATTTTTTCTATGAATACCGATACTCCCGCCAGACCATCACTTATAATCATATGCTCTAACTGCTTAGTCTCCATGGGTATGGATCCCTGAAAAATATTGACCAGCCTGTAACCTTCCGGTAAGGCAGAAAACTGCCAGTCAGAATTTTTAATCGGCGTGTTGACAGGTGGCTTTTTGTTGTTATGCCATTCAAGCGAATTCTTATTCGTCATTGGCAATAATGCTGAATCAGGGATATCGCCGCCGATTTCTATCAAGGTAAACATATACTGCTCAATCACATTGCCGACATTGTCTATCAATGCAGATTTCAACAACAGGCCGGTTTTCTGATCAGCCCATAACTCATAGCCATATCGAAGGCCATCGCGCGGAAGTATCTGCACCCGGGTAACGGCTCTGTCTGCAATTCTATCAACACCCTCTGTAGAAATAAGATAATTATTAGCCAGGACAGAGAGATTTTTGATCATGAAGCCCGAGAACCCGGTTATCTTATCGGAACGCAGTCCTGCATGCCCCATTTTCTTTTCAGGCATGATACACAACACCCTTTCAGCATCTCTGATGACCTCGCGTGGAACACCGTTTAGGGCATACAGACGCTCGCGTACAGAGCCATTCTGTATTTTATGAATAACACGTAGAGTGTGTATATGCTTGTCATCAATATGCAGGAAAATACCGTCATAGTTGATGTTGTTCGTCGCGTGATTCATTTGCTTTAGCAGGTCCATACTATGATCTTCCGCCCAGGCATAGGGAATCAAGGCCAGGTAAACCAGCAGCAGGAGATGCAACGTTGATTTCATTAATGCGCGTCGATACGGGGGTTATATCCAACAAAACGCGAATAGGACCATATGCCCGTCATATCACTTGCCGGATTATATTCATTGTGTTCGACCAACAGTCGAATGATTCGTTCTCGGACGTTTTCGTTTTTACTATTTGCAACAATCAGTTCATAGTTTTGAGTCGCCCCAGTCTCTGCTGGAACAGAAACAGTTGCCGGTACAGAAAGCGCAGCAACGTTAGATGTCCGGGTATCTGGGTCTTCCTGTATTACGGGTTTCTGTATCAGAATAATTATGCCGACCAGGGATGCGGCTACAGCTAGACCGGCTACCGATCCCCAGGGCCGTTTACGTCTGGGCAAAGCCGCAGGTGAAAACTGCACAGGTTCTTTTGCCAGGGCCTGTAAGACCCGATTACTAAAATCAGCAGACAGCGCAGGTGATAACTCATCCCGCATGGCCGACCCATAGGTGTTAAACCGTCGCCACAGCCCACGAAGATCATTGTCCTCGTCCATCTGCCTGATCAACTGTTCGGATTCTGTCAGATCCAGTTCACCATCTATAAAACTTGATATTTTCTCTATCATTTTTACCACTCACTCGAGCAAGGGTTTCAATTCCCGGTCTATGGCATCACGTGCCCTGAATATTCGCGACCGGACTGTTCCTATTGGACAGTCCATGACTTCAGCGATCTCGTCATAAGACAATCCTTCGATTTCGCGTAAGGTAATTGCCATTTTCAAGTCCTCAGGCAATTGTTCTACCGCACGCGTCACCGTCTCCGCCAGCTCCCTTGTTAATGCATTGGCTTCCGGGGTTCCCGTTTCCCGCATTGCTGCACCGGCTTCGATTTGTACCGCATCTTCAGCATCAATATCTGTTTTCGGTGGTCTACGGCCCTGTGAAATCAGATAATTCTTCGCTGTGTTAACTGCAATGCGGTAAAGCCAGGTGTAGAATGCGCTTTCACCACGAAAATTTCCAATAGCACGATAAGCCTTGATCAGCGCTTCCTGGCATACATCTTCCACTTCAGCACTATCATA
The DNA here is from genome assembly GCA_036986095.1 of Gammaproteobacteria bacterium. Classification (GTDB taxonomy): domain Bacteria; phylum Pseudomonadota; class Gammaproteobacteria; order BMS3Bbin11; family BMS3Bbin11; genus BMS3Bbin11. Next base: position 51 of record BTQX01000052.1, on the reverse strand, counting down.
TATATATCGACTAACCAACTTGGCCAGGCGATGCTGATATTTTTCTACCAG
>BTQX01000051.1:0-9399 GCA_036986095.1 Gammaproteobacteria bacterium | reverse complement strand
ACAGACCAGATAACTCACAATAACTGGTCTCACAGGTATTCGGTTTCTTCGGGTCAACATCCGCCTTACCCATTCGAAAATCTTCGGCCAGCTGATTTATTGTTTGTTGCCAGTCATCAAGAACCTGTGGCCATTGCTCTGTGGCCTCTTTTAACGGCCCTTTACGAGATGGTGGCAAATCCGGAATCAATCCAGGCTCTTCAACTACACCATTAAACTTCATTTCTGCGGCTTTTAGCTGACCAAATAGCACAGCACAAATACCCTCGCCTTCTACCAGACTGTAGAGCGGAAGTTGTGGTTCTTCCGGTCGTTCGCCAAACCACTGTGCCGGGTTAACTGCGCCCGTCTTATAATCGATCAGCAGCTTGCGTCCATCGTCCAGTTCATCGATACGGTCTATCCACAGATGAACGCCTATACCATTAATTTTTGCACGGACTTCCTTTTCAAAATCCACTACCTTAAAGTCAGCCCGTTTCCTCTCTATCTCCAGCCATTGTTGTGTTAGCTGCTTAAGCCGGGATGATTCGATTTGACGAAAGCGCGGACTGAAAATCTCGGGGATCTGTTTAGCCATCTCATCAATTGCCTCCTTTATGACGGCATCAAGCTTTCGTTCCAGTGTCTCCGCATTCATTGCAATTAATGTTTTTAGATCCCTGACATCACGCCAGAACAGTTCCAGCAAATGATGAAATAGCTGGCCACGCTTCATTGCATCGAGACCCACCTGAGGTGTTGTCAGTGCCTTTGCTGACAAACGATATTGCGCAAATGCGCGAAATGGACATAGCGACTGGTATTTGAATATTCCGCTACCCCCGGATGCACGATGTTGCAGTAGCGCGGGTGCTGGATCATCAGCTAAAAGTTCATGTTGACCACTTTGCTGGATGGTCTCACTCCATGTTGCTTCCTTACTTATCGCTAACGCTTCCTTATCGCCTTCAACGAGATCACGTATTAACGGACTTGGTCTGAGCAGCTCTTCACCTTTATGTAATGGGTAACTCATCACGATATCGGGCGCGGCTGACAGTAATCGTTCGGTAATGCGCTGTGCAATTTCAAGTTCCCTGGCCTGATCTGCATGCGGCATAGACCGTTCGCGTTGCAGTGATAATGGGATAAATGGATTGGGCTGCGGCGAGGCCGGCCAGTTGTTGTCATGCAGATCCATCACCCAGAGGGCATCAAACTGCAGGCCAATAGCTTCATACAGGCCCAGTATCTGGATTGATGAGGCTTCACTTCGTGGCTGAAAGATTTGTGATAGAGCGAGCCGCTTCAACAGACCCAGAGCACCAGAGTAACTCAGGCGTCCGCTAACCGCCTGCAGTCCGCTAAAACGTGCCAGCAGCTTATGAAATGCTTCCATGGCCTGATATTCCTCGGCATTGAATTCGCGGTCTTTAGTCCAACCAGCCGCATTAAGAATTTCTGTAAACCACTTTACCCAGTCTGCCAAAGAGGCAGAGCCCGGGATCTTTTTTGTTAGCTCGGTCAACTCACAGACATGCTTTGCAAGCTGTGGAGAATGCCAGGGCTGATCGGAATTTCCTGCCAGCCAGCCGAGGTACTTCAAAGTCACTTTCTGCTCGCCGATATCACGTAGTTTGCGGTCGAGTAAGGCGCGTGAACCGACCTCCTCTGCTGCACCGGTTATATACGGGGAATTCAGCAAGGGGCCCAGATTTTCAAGCAGGAAACTCCCACCGGTTAGCTCCAGCACGCTGAATGCCGTTTCGATAACCGGGTAATGCTTTAATGGTAAACCAAGAGAGATATTCCACGGTAAGGGTTCATCACCTTCGGCCATTAGATTGCGCGGAACCAGTGACTCAGTGAGGTGACGAACCAGGCTGGAACGGTGTGCACCCAAATCAGGGACGACTACACCAATTTGGGCATCAGCCTGCTGGTCTAGTCGTTGCCGAATCCATCGCGACAGCGTAGTAATCTCATCATTATTATCCGCACAGGCCAGACGAACAGCCCTGTTGCCAGCCGGATTAGCCTGAGCCGGCTGCACCCATTGAATCGAGCCTCCTGAAGCAGCAATTACGGCAAACAGGGCCTGCTGCAGCGGTGTTAATTCGTCAAAACCCAGCAGGATGATCTCACTGCTAAATATATTGGTGTCACTGTTGAAGCACTGGATCAGCTGTTCAGCCATCCGGCTTGCGGGTAACCATCCCCGCTCATCGCATTGCTGCTCAAACTCATCCGCCCACAGTTTAAATGTCTGTGTATCCTCATTGACATCAAAGTCGATTTCATCACGATTGACCTGCCAGTTGATCAGCTGCTGCAAGGCCTCGGCGGCCTTCTTCGCTGTGGCTTCCTTGCGCAGAATACTGTCTGACGAGGATTCAATAACCGACTCCCAGACATACTGCTCCTGTTCATCTGTCAGTAATAATGCCGGTGATTCAATCAAGCCATCGAAAACCGCCTCTTCCCAGGCCTGTCTTAACCAGATGTTCCAGGGTTTAATGGCGGGTGTTTCCCACGCCAGTAACCCGTCATTGATAGCACGCTGCTGGAATTCCAGTTGCAATGCGGCTGCCAGGCGGGAGTTGCCGGTGACGACAATGGCTCCCTGCTCCAGCCATTGATACAGATCGGATCTTTCTATAGTTTCAAGTTTCAAGTTTCAGGTTTCAGGATAAAAGATCAAAAGAAAATACATTTACCAACGAGGACACAGGGGCTCCTTAGCATACCCGTGAAATATTAGCATCTGACACTTGTGGGCACCTCTATTATTTCTGGATATGTCAGACCGGAAGCAAAAGCATCTTAGATTTACGTGCGCCAAAAACACGAAAACGGTACAATTCTGCCTGATTTAAATAATCAATTGAATTACCAATCAGAGAGTCAGGGAAAAACACAACCACTGCTATGTTTATTGACGCCAGGGAGCTCGATCAGGGACAGCACCTCGAAGCCGATATCTGCATTATTGGAGCCGGCGCAGCAGGTATTACCATAGCCCGCGAGTATATCGGCACCTCGACCAAAGTCGTATTACTCGAATCTGGTGGATTGCTCATTGATGAAAAAACCCAGTCACTGTATGACGGTGATAATATCGGGTTGCCATCCTTTGATTTACGAGTAAACCGCCTTCGCTATTTTGGCGGCACCACCAACCACTGGGCTGGACATAGTCGACCGCTGGATGCCATCGATTTCGAGAAACGTAGCTGGATAGCTCACAGCGGCTGGCCAATCACTCGTAAAGATCTTGATCCTTTTTATCGTCGATCCCAGCCGATTATCGGCCTTGGCCCCTACGAATACGATAATCTCGAATTCTGGCAGAGCAAAATTAATCAGCCGGATCTTCCTCTAAACGAGAACCGTCTAATAACTGCCGTTTATAATCAGAGTCCGCCCACACGATTTGGCGTGGAATACCGACAGGAATTGAAAGATGCCAGTAACGTCAGTGTCTACCTCTATGCCAATGTTCTGGATATATTAACCAATGAATCAGTCACACAGGTCACGAGTCTGAAAGTCGCCTGCATCGATGGTCCAGAATTTTCGCTATCAGCCAGAACATTTATACTTGCCACCGGTGGCATGGAAAACGCAAGGCTATTACTGCTATCAAACAGTGTTGCTAAAAACGGGCTGGGCAATGAAAATGACCTCGTCGGTCGTTATTTTATGGACCATCTGTTGCTGCGCCCGGGTGCAGATGTCTCTTTTTCTGATCCGCGCCTGAATTTGCATCTGTATGAGGTCGTCCACAAAGTAGCCGGTGGCCAGATGTTCGCTATACTTGCCTCACCTGAAGTCTTGCTCAGAAAAGAGAAACTGAATAATTTCAGGATGCACCTGATTAAGGCTAGACCAAAAACGGCTGATGCGGACGGGCGGATTTTTTCACAACTCGATGCGATACCCGGGGCCGAGGAACACGTACTGGACGACCTGCCTGAAAGAAAAACGAACAAAGATTTTGTCTCCTTGCACCTGGTCCTCGAAGCCACGCCAAACCCTGACTCAAGGATCACACTGTCCGATAAGACTGACCTGTTCGGGCAACGTAAAATCAACGTCAACTGGCAGGTAAAGGATAAAGACCTGAGCAACGCTCATCGTGCTATGGAGCTGGCAGCAATAGAATTCGGGCGCATGGGGCTCGGTCGTGCCTATGGCGAGATTTTTAAGGACAGTAGCCGCTGGCCGGGCAACATGGAAGCAGGTAAGCATCATTGCGGAACGACGCGCATGGCTGACAACCCGAAGACCGGTGTGGTAGACAGAAACTGCAAGGTCCATAATATCTCTAATTTATATCTTACCGGTTCGTCACTGTTTCCTACCATCGGCTATGCCAACCCGACGCTGACTATTGTTGCACTGGCATTGCGGCTATCCGATCATCTAAAGGGTCTGCATGCATGAAACAGAAAAACATGCTTAAAAGACGTAGAGCCTTTCTCAAAACAGGGTTATTCATAACCGGCGCGGCTGTCATTGGCACCGGGCTGAACTTCACGGTACGACCCGAAACTCAATCCATTGCCAGAATATTAACCCATTATCTCGATTATCCTGATCTGGCGATACAACTGGGTAAAAGCATTGTTAAGAATGAACCGGCTCTTGCAAAACTGACGATCGAGCAGTTGACTGATCTGGTTCTTCAGGACGCCGGATTAAAAAAAGAACAGCTTACCTATTATTCATTGCTGACCAATAAGGACAGCTACCGAAAGACGGTTCATAAAGACTTCGACATGGAGAATATTGTTCATGTCGATGGCTGGGTGATTTCCAGAACAGAGGCCCATTTATGTGCCCTGTTATATCTTTATGATAATGCCTATGGCAAAAATGCCTGAATGACTATATGAATGTCATTGCGAAGGAATTTGATGCATTGGCATCTGAGTATGAGAGCAATCGGCTGGCACCCTGGTATCAGGCACATGCCGATGAAATGCTTCGATATTGCCTCGATATAGAGGATGGCGACATTCTCGACATTGGTTGCGGGACTGGCCATTTCCTGCGTGAGTATCTTAAAGATAAACCAGCAGTTCGGGCTGTCGGCATAGATTTATCATCATCGATGATTGAAGAAGCCACAGGAAAATCAGAAAAAGCAGGTCTTGAAAACCTGAAATTCATTCACGCAGACTGGGAAACCATGGGCCTCGATGCATTCTCGGGTTATAATTTCAGGATAATCTTTTGTGCCAACACCTTTCATTACTTTACTGACCCGAAAGCTGCCAGCAACAAGCTCTACGAACTACTACAGGAAGGTGGCACACTCTACGTACTGGAACGCAATAAGGCCAGATCGCTTTTAACCTTTATCTGGGGTTTTCTACACAGCACATTGATCAAAGACCAGGTGGTATTTTATAAAAATGCTGAATTGGTAAAATTCTTCGAGGATGCCGGCTTCAAAGGCGTGAACATTATCCGATCCATAAAGAAGTATTTCTGGAAAAACAAATTATTTACCAGCATCGTCCTTATTGAAGGTAAAAAGTTGACGACAAAAAAGACGAGCTGAATCAGACAAACTATCGAATCAAACATACAGGAACACAATGATTAACCTCAGTTTACTTGAACAAAGACAGACCCTGTCTCTGCCTGATGAATACAAAGACCTTGCGGGTAAAAAATTACTCGTCACCGGCGCAGCAGGCTTTATCGGCGGCGCTCTTTTTAAGCGGCTGGTCGAATATGACCTGGATGTCGTTGGCACGGTGCTCTATGAAGAAGAAGCCACTGCCTTACGTGATAAAGGTTATAAGGTGGAAGTACTTGACCTTGCCAGCGATCAAGCCTGGGATGGTCTACTGCAGGGGGCCAATATAGTTTTTAATATCGCCGCCCTGTTTCAGGAAGTTGAAAACAGCGAAGCGATGTATCATAAGGTCAATGTTGATGGCACACTGAAGCTGATCAAAACAGCAGAAAAGGCCGGCGTTGAGCGTTTTGTTCATTGCAGCACTGTCGGTGTTCATGGTCATGTGAAAGAAATTCCCTGTACAGAAAGAACCCCTTTCAATCCCATGGATGAATACCATCGAACAAAACTGGAAGGTGAGCTGGCAGTACTGGACTATGCACGAACACTTGGCGACAGCGGCATGATCGTTACCGTCAATCGACCTGCTATGGTCTATGGCCCCGGCGATACACGCATGATGAAGATTTTCAAGGCAATCGATTCAGGAAAATTTATGATGATTGGTTCAGGTGAGGTGCTTGCCCATCTGGGATATATTGATGATCAGGTTGACTCTTTAATTCTTAATGGTGTGCGTCCTCGTGACATGATACACCTGGAAGCATTCAACATAGCCTCAAGCAAGCCCATTACACTAAATGAACTTTCTCGATTTATTGCTGATGCTGCCGGTGTAAAGCTGTCAAAAGTTAAAATTCCGGTTGCCCCAGTCTGGTTCGCAGGTCTGGTCTGTGAAATCATCTGCCGCCCATTTGGTATCAAGCCACCAATCTTTCGCCGCCGTGTTGGCTTTTTCACACACAATCGCGCATTCGATATCAGCAAAGCCAATGACTTGCTGAACTACCACCCGAAGGTCAATGATCAGGATGGTATCAAAATCACATTAGACTGGTACAAAGAAAAAGGGCTCGTCTAGCATGTGTGGTATCGCCGGCATTATGGGTTCAAATCGAGCCGATGCCATCGAAAAGATGACAGATATCATGATCCACCGCGGGCCGGATGATTCCGGGTATTATCATGATAATGAAATATCGCTAGGACAACGCCGACTTTCCATCATTGATCTGCACTCCGGCAGACAGCCGATTGCTAACGAAGACGACACCCTGCAGCTGGTGTGCAATGGAGAGATCTATAATAGCCCGGAACTGAGAAAGTCTCTAATCAGCAAAGGTCACAAGTTCAAAACTGCAACAGATGTTGAGGTTATCCTGCATCTGTATGAAGAATATGGTGATGACTGCGTAACACGGCTGCGCGGCATGTTTGCATTTGCCATCTGGGATACACGTAAAAAGCGGCTGTTTATGGCGCGCGACCACCTGGGCCAGAAACCCCTGTTCTTCTGTCAACAAAACGGTGGGTTTGCTTTCGCTTCAGAAGCCAAGAGCATACTGGCTTCGGATATCACCAAAGCAGAAATAGATCTTGAAGGTCTCTGGCATTATTTGTCACTGCGCTTCATGCCTGATCATCACTCTATGTTCAAGGGTATCCATAAACTACCGGCAGCCCATTACCTGGTTCTGGAAAATAATCAGCTCTCCATCGAACGGTACTGGACTGTTGATTTCAAGGACAAGATCTCCGCCAGCCAGGAAGAGATTACCGACCAGCTTGATGATCTGCTGCTGGAAACCGTCAAGGGCCATCTGTTAAGCGATGTACGTGTCGGGGCATTCTTAAGCGGCGGCATTGATTCAGGTACAGTCGCATCAATGATGGCCTTGCTCGGTGAAAAGAACCTGCCACATTTCTCCCTGGGCACCAAAGAAAAAGAATTTGATGAACTGCCTTATGCCCGCATGGTATCTGAAAAATACGGTATGGAATCACATGAAAAAATTATCGATCCGGATCTCATTCATACCATCCCTTCAATGATATATCACATGGATGAACCTGCCGATCCTTTTGGCTTCGGGGTCTATCTGGTCTCTGAGATGGCGGCCGAACATGTGAAGGTCGTACTTGGCGGCGATGGGGGTGATGAAAACTTTGCCGGTTATGATCGCTACGCCGGGCAAAGGCTGGTGGACTATTACTGCCTGTTACCACAATGGTTTCGTCAGAACATAGTGAAAAAGATCACTGATCGCATACCTGAATCCTTCGGTTATAAAAGCATGGCACAGAAGGCCGCCTGGGTGAATGAGATGTCATTGTTTTCCGGCGGTGACCGCTATGCCCAGAGTCTGGGTGTGCTACGTTTTACCCATGAATCAAAGCATAAGCTGTTTACCGAAACAGCCATCCAGTCATTAGGCGACCCTTCATCTGCCGAAAAAATATTGCACTACTTCAATGCAGACAATGCCGATCATGTGGTAGATAAAATGCTCTATACCGATCTGATGACACGCATACCCGATCATCTACTGACCATAGGTGACCGCATGACCATGGCGCATTCACTTGAAAGCCGCGCACCTCTTATCGATTATAAGGTTGTTGAGTTTGCCGCAACTATACCGACAAATCTAAAGCTGAATAAGCGGGCGATGAAGGGTAACCATCTGAAATTTATCCTGCGCGAAGTCGCCGCCCGCTACCTGCCGCAGGAATTGATTACACTAAAAAAACAGGGCTTCCGCTTTCCCCTGGGCATCTGGTTTCGCACCGATCTGAAAAACTTTCTTCGCAGCTTGTTCGAGCAGAGTCGCTTCGTTGAACTCGGACTTTTTGAAAAAAGCTATATCGATACATTGCTTGATGAGCATATCTCAGGCAAGGTAGATCACAACTACCGTATCTGGGTGCTGCTAAATCTCGAGTTCTGGTACCGGATGTATTTTGAAGGTGAAACCGTTGAATCCATGAAAGAGTTCTCCGATCAACTGGCATGACGACAAGAATCAACAAGACGCATAAAGTACTTTCAGAGAAAGGCTCCGCGCTGTCAAAGTATCAGCACATCATAGTCGGTGATGACTCCTGGCTGTGTTTATTCTATTTTGAGTTCTGCGCCCTGCTGGGCAAGTTCCCTGGCGCCCTTGGGATACTTCTAAGAAAACTCTTCTGGCCCCGTTTGTTTGGCTCATGCGGTAAAGGTGTAATGTTTGCTGACAACATCGTATTGCGCCAGCCGAAAAATATTCACCTCGGCAACAATGTCATTATCAGTGAATTTTGCGTGCTTGATGCACGGCACGATGATGAGAATAAAGTCATCACACTCGATGATGATGTAATGCTCTCCACTAACGTTATGATTTCCTGCAAAAACGGTTGTATCAGTATCGGTAAAAAAACAGGTTTGAGTGCGCAAACCATCATCCATGCCACCAATGACTGCCCTGTCAACATTGGAGACGATGTCATCATAGGTCCACAAAGTTATATTACAGCAGGTGGCAATTATAACTTCGATCAGCTGGATATGCCGATACGCGAACAGGGAATCAACCCGGATGGCGGGATTACACTCAAAGACAATATCTGGCTGGGCGCCAGAGTCACTGTTCTAGGTGGCGTAACGATGGAAAGCGGCAGCATCGCTGGCGCAGGTGCTGTGGTGAATAAATCCATTCCAGCCAATGCCATCTGTGTCGGGGTACCGGCTAAAGTAGTCAAGAACAGGGAATGAACTTTATAAAATAGTTAAACCACAGAGGACACGGAGGTTCACAGAGGTTTTTTTATTTGTAAGTAGTATT
>BTQX01000050.1:0-9442 GCA_036986095.1 Gammaproteobacteria bacterium | reverse complement strand
CTCAGCTTACAGTCCGACTGTTAGCGGCAGGCGTGCCGCTGTTATCCCGCATTACGCGTAAATCAGCCGCTTTGCTTGATTTGCAACCCGGGAAGTCAATCTATGCGCAGGCAAAGAGTGTTGCTTTGTTGTCCTGAACGCTCTTTGTTTTTTTCGTCATTGCGAGGAACGTAGTGACGAAGTAATCTCTCTAATGTTTGATCATAAGTAATGAGATTGCCGCACTTCGTTCGCAATGACGGAAATCTATGGTTTATTCTTTCAAATGAGATCTAATAAATAACTCCGTTCTTCTCATGGCATCTTTTGACGCCAAATCATCCGCGAAGGTGCGTACACGTGGAGGACGAAAATCAAAGCCACGTCCTACCCCCGGGTAGATAATCAACTGTGGTTTCATGCCATTTTCTTCCAGCGTTTTAATGCCAGCCAGAATAGGGCGCACTCTTTGGTACTGGTCATGCTCTCCCAGAAATACCAGTACGGGTACTTTCAGATCCTCGAGTTCAGGTGCATACTGGTATACCTGCATAGGCTCGGGTTTATTCGGGTCCTGCCAGTGAGGGTAGTAGGAAACATAACATGAGATACTTTCCTGTTTCTTATATGTTACCAGGGCCTTCAAGGTCATGTAGCCACCACGAGTGTGTGAGACAGTACAGGCCTTGTTACCAATGATATCGGGCAGTTTCAATAAAGTTTCTATGCCTTTGGCAACGTCCGATTCTGAGGCATAGTCGTGCTCTATTGGGAAAGGCTCAATAAAACGTGCGCTCCAGACATCCGGCGCCAGTACAACAAAACCCCTTGCGGCAAGTCGTCTGGGGTGTAATAAGGTTATATCGTCCAGCCCCCGGCGACCGTGTTGAAAAAGGACAGGAAGATATTTACCCGGTTTTTCAGGACGGAAAACATAGGCTGGGACTTCTGTATCACCGTTCATATAGGTGATAGTTTCCATTTTTACTTTGTATGTCTTCGGGTTATCTAATTTTCCTTCTTCCCACCATGCATCATCCCACCACAGCTTTTCCTTGTCCTGAGGGTATTCTGTTTTTACCCATGGCTCATGAAAGGCAAAGGCGTGCTGTGAAAAAATAATCAGCGCAGTGACTAAGATTGTTTTAACCATTTTTTTCTCCCCTGTTATTTTGATGCTTTTCTTATCCCAATATAGCATGTCAAGGGCATCTCAAGGCTGCAAGCGAACGAGCTTTCCATTTTTTTCATCGGTAAGCAGATACAGGTACCCATCAGGGCCGTTGCGCACATCTCGAATTCGGCCAAGTTCTTTCTTTAGCAGGCGCTCTTCATGCAATATTTTATTCCCGCTTAGTTCCAGTCTCACCAGTAGCTGGAATTTTAACGAGCCTATAAAAAGATTTCCCTGCCAGTCGGGAAATTTATCACCGTTGTAGAAGGCCATGCCGGAAGGCGCGATAGAGGGAGTCCAGTAGCGGATCGGCTGCAGCATGCCGTCTTTGTGTGTTCCTTCGCCGATATCATCACCGCTACCATACTCCTTGCCATAAGTGATGATTGGCCAGCCATAGTTTTGGCCTGCTTCGATGATATTCAGTTCATCGCCACCCTGTGGGCCGTGTTCATGAATCCATACTTTTCCAGTCTCTGGATGAAGTACAGCTCCCTGAATATTGCGGTGGCCAAAGCTATAGATTTGTGGTTGTATGCCCGCCTGATTGACGAAAGGGTTATCACTGGGAATGGCACCGTCATCATGCACACGGATAACGGAGCCTGCATGGTCATTCAGATCCTGTGCACGAAAGCGTTCACCACGGTCACCCAGGGTGATGTAGAGAAAATTTTCACGATCAAAGACCAGGCGTGAACCGAAATGTCTACTCGTTGTGCTTTTGGGTTCCAAACGGAACAGGGTTTGCCAGTCTGTTATGCGGTTGTCGACCAGACGTCCTCGGCCTACTTCTGTTCCAATTTTATTGTCTGATCCAGCTGTATAGGAGAGATAGATCCAGCCATTCTTTGCATAGTCAGGGTGCAGGACTACATCAAGCAGGCCACCCTGGCCCTTCGCAACAATCGCAGGAAGTCCTTCTATAGCTTTGGGCTGTAGCGAGCCATTTTCAATGATTCTGAGGCGACCCGGCCGCTCTGTGACAAGTATTTTGCCATCCGGTAAGAATGCCATGCTCCAGGGGTGCTCCAGTCCGTCGGATATGGTTATGGTGGTGAAGCGGGCGCTGGAAACCGTGTCGCCTGAATCTGTGTTAGCGGCGGGCAGATAACCGAACAAAAGCAGGATAAGTAGTAGATATTTGATATGCGAGCAACTCTAAAAATTCTTGATATGTAAGATCATGACAAAAAAATTATCACCTCAATTCATTGCTTGCATGGCTACCAAATAATGTCCTGTAGGAGCGCCGTCTCGGCGCTCCTACAATACAAAGAGGTACCCATATGGCCTTAGGCAAACAGGGTTTTCTGACTCGTCACTGACATTCATTGAAAACCTGTGCGTTACAGGTCGCGCAGATATCTCTGTCCAGTCGTTTATAGATTGATTTGATTGCATAGGTCTTGTTATCAAAAAAATGGTCATTTCCAATCGCTCTGACGAAACAGGTTCTGGCAATAAATTCATAGACTCTTGATTTCAGCCCGACAAAATACAGGCCGCCACCAAGACTCTGCAGGCGCCGGTTCTCATTCACAAACATTTCTGCACCACTCAAATCGATCAAATTGATGCCGCTAGCAACGATAAGAATATGAAATATACGCTCATTTTCAACTATCTGCTGAATGCGATTCTGGATGTAATCCTGTGAACCGAAATAGACTGACATATCGATGCGAATGATTTTCAGCTGTGGGCATTGTTTTACCGGTTTTTTCTGTATGTTGATAAAGCGTCGTTTGTCATCATCTTCATCAATAGCCATGGTGGGGATGTAGGGTGTTGATGTGCGGGCGAGAAAGATAATTAGTGATAGAATTACGCCGAAATAAATCGCAAATTCCAGTTCGAATATCAGGGTGGAAAAGAAGGTTGCCAGTAGAATCGCCGTTTCAGATTTACTGTAACGCAGAACATTTCTTATGTGCTGAAAATCCAGCAGGTTATAGGCGACGATCAGGATTACCCCGCCCATAGCGGCGACAGGTAAATAGTAGGTGATCGGGGCGATTAACAGGACAATCAGCATCAGGAAAATGGCTGCAAATATTGCAGACATCTGCGTTTTTGCACCGGCCTCGTAATTAATGCCGGAACGGGTGAATGACCCTGATCCAGCATAACTGGAGAAGAAACTACCGACAATATTGGACAGCCCCTGGCCGATAAACTCCTGATTGGGATCAATTTTCTGGTTCGATTTAGTTGCCACGGATCGACTGATCGAAAGGGCTTCAATCAGACCAAGTAAGGCAACGGCAAAGGCCTCAGATCCTAGCAGTTTGATGGTACCGAATGAAAAATCAGGCATCGAGAATGGTGGTAGATGCCTCGGTATTTCGCCAACCAGCTCGATGCCATTAGCTTCGCTATTCATGAAAAACGCGACGATCCCACCAACGATGAGTCCTAGTAGTAGATTTGGAATCATGGGTAGAAAGCGTTTAGTTAGCAGGGCAGAGAACAACGTGGCCACTGCGACAACCAGCACATAAGGATTGATATCGCCGGTCATGTTCCAGATATCTACCCAGGTATGCAGAAACGACTCACCTCTGGGGATCTGCAGGCCGAGGACATGTTTCATCTGTGATGTGGCAATGAGTATAGAGGCGCCCGCTGTAAAACCGATAATGACTGTATGTGAGACAAAATTTACCAATAATCCCAGGCGAGCCAGACCAAAGGCAAACTGATAGATGCCGGCCATCAGTGTGAGGGTCAGTGCCAGTGAAATGAACTCCGCCGAGCCCGGTTCAGCGTGGTGGCTGATAGTCGAGAATATGACAATAGAAATTGCCGTAGTCGGGCCTGAAATGAGGTGACGCGATGAACCGAAAAGTGCGGCAATGATCGGCGTGACCATTGCGGTATACAGCCCATACTCTACCGGCAGGCCGGCAATGGTGGCAAAGGCCACACCCTGGGGCAGGACGATGACGGCACCGGTGAAGCCGGCAATCATGTCTGCTTTCATTGATTCTCTGCTGCAGGTTTTCATCCACAGCAAGAAGGGAAATATTTTATAAAAACTAATCACTGGATTGTTAAAAGCCAGCTAGAGATCAGGAAATAGCATTGTCTTCAGTTTTTTTTTCTGTTTCGTCCTTTTCATTGCCGTCCGGCATCACCATTAATTCTTCAAGTTTCAGGCCTGTCAGTCCGTGAATGGTTTTCCATAAATAATAAAGTACGCCGAACATCAGGATCATGGAGGGAATAGCGATCATCGGGTAGCTGACCAGGGTAAGTCTGCCCAGTTCTTCATTAAAGGCAGAACTGCCGGTTGGACTGGTGACTATCCATTTAGCCAGGATGTAGTTCATCACTGAGGAGAAGAAGAAAGTGCCGGCCAGCAGGTAAGTCGCATTAAGCAGTCTTTTATCAAAGGTCTCTACATGGCCCCCATCCTCCAGTGCTGTATGGATTCTGTCCACCTGCATGATCTTGGGGTTATATATTAGCGTGCGGATAAGCGGGTATTTTGTGCGGGTGGAGATTAGCACGGCAATACCGAGAACACCGGGTACAGCAGCCTCCTTGATCGCAAGCCATTTCAGGTCGAGCTCCAGCAGTCCAATGCCACCAGTGAGTAGCACACTGACCATGCCCAGCAGGGCAATGAAGTTGAATTTCCGATATTTGATTAGCTCAAATAGACCCCAGCCAATGGGGAATGCGAGTGCGACTATGAGGCCGCGTGTGGCACCAAGGTCCTGTTCGCCGCTGAACTTCATTAGAATGATTGAAGGGATGACAATGCTGATAATCAGGTCGATCAGCGGACGTGGTTTGTGTTGTGGCTTGTTATTTTCCATGATTGTCGTGTGAATGTCCTGTTGACGGCAGATTACCAGCAAAGCGTGTAATTATATCATGTAGGAGCGTCGCTCGGCGCGATGTTTTTAGACAAAAGACTCGGGACTAAGGACGAATGAATTGGAAGTTGATACTTTCTTTATCTTTTATCCCATATCCCGAATCATTTATCTTTCACCTGTAATAATCGCGCCGAGCGACGCTCCTACACCTTACAACCAGCCGCCAGTAGCCTGAACAGGTGTCTGTTCACCTTTCTTGTTGACCCATACGGCCAGCCCGATACGTTTGGCTATCTCTGGTTTGATCTCAGGCAACATCATCGTCCAGTGACCGTCACTGGATAGTTTCTGTTCGTGTTTCAATACAACGAAGTCCTGTTTTAGCCTGCGGCCAGCATTCTCACCTGCTTTCACAAAGGAAGTGAGGTCAAAGCCTAATACTGCAACATTGATCACCCAATCTGTCGAGTCTGTATCACCATTTGATTTCATGCTTGCAGGTTTGAACGTCGCGCTAATAGTGTCCCCCCTTAATACCACATCAAGGTTGCCCACAATTTTGTCTGTGCGAGGTGTACTGTGTTTGTAAGACCACTTACGCCATTCCTTACCATCGAGTATCATCCCAGGGGTATAGACAGTTCGAATATTACCTAATTGTCTGTAGAGTCTTTGTCTTAGTCCGTATTCAGGCGTTGCAAAGGGGTCCTTCCATCCAATGTAATCCCAGTAGTCAACATGAAAGGCGACAGGTACAAAGCGATTCCAGAGGTCGGGGTCATCTGCAAGTGTCGTCATCCATTTTTCTGCTGGTGGGCAACTACTGCATCCTTCAGAGGTGAAGAGTTCCACCAATGAAACTTTAGAACGACCACTTGAATAGTGCCGATCTAAGGCGAGACTGTTAGAAAATGGAATGATGAGAGTTGAAAGCAATATAACGATGAAGAGTATTCGTGGTTTTAAATTAAAATTATAGCGAGGCATTGTATTTGTACTTTCCTTATAGTGATTTGATATTTTTAAAGCTTCTTCTGTTAAGAGCAAAGGCTGAATACCCGAACTATCAGAGAGCCTGCAGACAGTGAAAGTTCAATTTGTCGGGTTTTGTCTATTTAAAACAGGATTATTGGCAAGGTAAGTGGCAGTTTTATGGTTTTCTTAGGGTATCTTGACTATAATCGTTCTCTATTTTTCCTGGTGACACAAAAAAAACTAATCAACAAGGGATGTGCTATGAAGCTTAGATCCATTCTCTGCAAAGCAGTTTTCTTCAGTATTTTTCTCGCAGTGTCAGGGCAAACACTCGCTCAGCCAGCACCTTCCTCTCCGGAATATCTATCTCAATGGGGCGTTGCGGCACTTAACACTTTTCCAGCCTGGGGTGCAGGCACTGGCAGTGGAATTGTAGTGGCAAGCCTGGACACGGGTGCAAACGCAAGTCATTTTGAATTACAGGGACGAATTGCTGCCGGTGGGAGTAGTGGTGATGTTGATAATGATGGTGGCCATGGCAGTGCCGTGGCTGGGGTAATAGCAGCAAATTTTAATAATGCAGGCATGGTCGGTATCGCCTACAACGCCACAGTGCTGCCAGTAGGGGTCGCTGATTCTAATCGTTTTGCCGGTGCAGGAAGTGCCGCTGCCGGGTTTAATCTGGCTGCCTCACGCGGGGATGTGCGTGTAATCACATTTACTGTCGGAACCATCTTTGCTGAACCACTGAATAGCTCCATTCTCAATTCAATTCGTGCCGGTAAGACCGTCTTCATCCGATCAGGCAATGGTTTTCAGGGAAACCCGGATGTTCCGCCTTCAGTCTATAATAATTTCAACGGGGGTGGACTTATCGTTGGTGCCATAAATTCAGGCGGCCAGATGGCGCCACTGTCAAATAAAGCCGGTGCAGCCGCAAATGTTTATGTCGTCGCACCGGGTGTCGATATTAAGGGCCCAACTAATCGAAATAACACGGGTTTTGTTGGCTGGACAGGAACATCTGTTGCTGCTGCACATGTCGGAGGCCTCGCGGCACTCATACTGTCGCAGAACCCGGGTTTAACCAACCAGCAGGTCGTCGAAATCATCACTGGCAGCGCGACAGATCTGGGCGCCCCAGGGATTGATAGTGTGTTTGGTCGGGGATTGGTGAATGCGGCCAATGCGCTTTCTTCACAGGGTGGCGAGGGCTCATCTTCTGATAGCGCAGCCGGTGCTTTGGGTGTAGGGTTTGCCGCTGTTGCAGTCGGTGTAGGTGTCGCTTATTTCTGGAACAAGAACCAAAAGGCAAAAAAGAATCTGGAAACGGCACTGGTTTTCGATAAATACGATCGCCCATACATCATGAACCTGGATCAGACTCTGGCTACCCGGAATAATACGGCGACATTGTTTAATGTCATGGATATGTTTAATCGTCAGACCCGGGGAGCCGACATCACGATATCTGATAATCTCACCCTGGCCTTGAACACACGAACAAGTAATCCTTCAGACTATATATTTCTGAGAGATTCAGACCCCTTCCTGGAAGACTATGATGTCCTGAGTAGCCAGGATTTTTCACTGAAGATGGCGGGGAAGTATGACAATGGCCTGTCATTCAATATGCAGCATAATTATGCGCCATCAAGCGGCTTTGATACTGTCGGCGGCCTGTCTTTAAGTGATAATTTTATCTGGTCAAATTCTTTTGGCGCCACTTATCTGGGCTTTGGCAGCATTGCTGACAGTATGAGTGTTGGCTATCAGCCAGGTCAGAAATTTGCATTTCAGTTTGGTGCAAATCGTCTTGATGATGGGTTAGAGAATGGCTTAAACAGTGAAGCAACGATGCTCGAAGGTACTTACTTTCCGACAGATAAATCCTCTGTTTCATTGCGTGTAAGCAATCTTAACGAAAATGGGAACCTGCTGGGCGGTTCATCTGGCGGTGTTTTTAGTGTTTCACGTGCGAATACTACTGCGGTTGGACTTACTGGTAAATACAAAGTATTTGAAAAAATCTCACTGTTTGCGAGTTTTACCGAGGGTTTCACCAATGTTGATGAGCAGAAAGGCTCTTTTCTCCAGAATTTTACCGGGGTGAGAAGCCAGTCCTGGGGCACCGGTGTTATTGGTAGTGACCTGTTTCGTTACAACGACCGTGCCGGCATCGCGATCTCCAGCCCACTCCATGTGAGTAATGGCGATGCAGATCTTATTGTGCCTCAGTCACTGGATAGTTTTCGCAATGTCGTTACTGATAAGACGCGCGTCTCATTATCACCGGAAGGCAGTGAAATTGATTTTGAAGCCTTCTACCGGATGAACCTGAGTCATAACACTCAATTGGGCACCTCTCTGACATATCGAAATACTGCAGCGAACACCAGTAACTACGGTGATGGTCTTTCCGTGTTTACCACTGTTGGCCGAAGGTTTTAATTAGATAGCTTTACAATGAATACCCGCCATACCATGACCAGAATATCTGTTTTCAGTATCCTGGTTTTTTTCTTTCTAATATCAAGCGACGCGTTTGCAGCACCGACTAATAGCACAGGCACGATAAAAATTCTCACACTCGGTGATTCCATTACCCAGGCCGAAAGTAACCGAGCGAGTTATCGCTATCCGCTATGGAAAAAATTGGTTGATGCGGGTCTGAATTTTGATTTTGTCGGGTCGATGAACAAGCAGTTCGGCCCAGGCATACCACCACATGCTGATTATAAAGGTAGAAAATTTGACACTGATCATGAAGGGCATTTTGCCTGGACTGCCGAGGAGTTTCTCCGGGGTCGTGGTTTTGACAATGGCTCGGGTGCTGGAAAACTACAGGACTGGTTAACTAAATACAATGTAGACATTGCCTTAATTCATCTGGGCACTAATGATGCCTTTATGAGACAGAGCAATCAGTCAACCAGTGATGAGCTAAAATCCATTGTGTCCCTTATAAGAAAAGACAATCCGGGGGTCATTATTCTGCTGGCCAGGCTTATCCCGACGACACGTGCAGCCAAAGATACAAAGGCCGTTGTTTCATTGAATGAAACCATCGTTAAGTTATCGAAGTCACTGGGTACGACCGACTCACCGGTTTTTCTTGTTGATCAGTTTGCAGGATTCGATGGCGAAGCTGATCTGTACGATAAGGTCCACCCGAATACTCAGGGCGAAGAGAAAATGGCGGCTAAGTGGTTTGAGGCTATTCAGCGTGCTTTGAAAAAATAAACACCTTAGTTATTTACCACAGAGGACACGGAGGTACACAGAGAAAAACCTTTTTAATTATACTCCCTGTGTGTGTTTTCCTTAGTTATCCGAACAGGCATATTATGCTGGTAATGTTAAAATACTACTTACAAATAAAAAAACCTCTGTGAACCTCCGTGTCCTCTGTGGTTTAACTATTTTATAAAGTTCATTCCCTGTTCTTGACTACTTTAGCCGGTACCCCGACACAGATGGCATT
>BTQX01000049.1:0-9465 GCA_036986095.1 Gammaproteobacteria bacterium | reverse complement strand
CCGGAAGCAGCTGTTCAAATTACCATTGGTAAGGGCCTTAGCACCGATTTTGATGTTCATCCCCTTTTGGGTTGTCGAGTACTGGAAGTCTGGGCCGGTTAAGCGCGGTGCATGTCTGAGGTAGTGTGGTATAACGACTTACCTGTACATATCAGCGTGGTGAGTAGCCATTAGCTGCAAGGCACGTTTCGCCGGGAATGGCATGCCCTTTTCAAGAGACGTAACGCCGCAGATGATGGCTACTCACCACGCCCGAAGGGAGACCCACAAATAACTCAATCCTGCGTTACAGCCCTTGTCAAGGGAACAACCATTAACTGCTGACTGTGCCTTGTCTTGAATCATTTGTGGGTCTCTGATGTGCACAGGTAAGTCGTTATACCACACCTGCCCGAGTTCACCGCGCCCGGTTCAGGCTGAAGCGCGCAGAGCAGCCGCAGGCCAACACAATGGGGCGGTGTTTCTTTGGTTCGTTTCTTTTGTCCGTAGAAAAGAAATGAACTCGTCCATGAAGGACGAAAAGCGCATAACAATTCAAGAAATCAAATAAAAAAAGAAAACACACCCAAAAGGACAACCTCCAGCCGTGCGCCAGCACACTAAAATAACGGGTCTAATAACGGGTCAAGCCTATTTTACAATGTAAAGTTGTTTTTCTAATGCTTTTACTTCCTTTCTCCGCGTACCAATCCATCAGAAATACATTTGTAGATGTAGCTCCATGAAAAATGGTGTTGCGAATGTGGCCCCGGTTCGTCACATGATGGTAAACCCCTTCGTTCGTGATGCTGCCCATCCGCCTGAAGGGCAGTGTAAAATCTTATAATTAATAGCCCGCTTCTTTCTGGTGGCGGAAAGCAAGGATATACACCGTGTCGGATACTTGTTCGTGGCGATAGAGCGCCACATAACCAGTATCTCCAAATGTGATGGTTAGTTCGCGTAGTTCCGGCAGATTATTGAGCGGCCTGCCAATATCTGGACTCGTTTCCAATAATGTGAATACACGCTCTATTACTTGACCGGCTCGTTTGCTCGCCCGGGGATTTTTTTCTACCAGAAATAATCTACAGCGCTCTAATCCTTTCGCTGCCCCTTGAGTGAAAATTACTCGTGGCACTCGGGAATTTCCGTTTCTTTATCTGTCCCCCAGGTATTAAGCCAATCGCGTGTTTGCTGGCTGGTCAGGTGTAGCCCAGTTTCCTGATATGCAGTCCAGGATGCCAAAGCCTCCTGTTTAAAGCTCTCTCTTGCTTCTTCACGCTCAACGTAATCACGGATAGCTTCGCGCATGATCCAGTGAGCCGAGCGATGTTGCGTATCAGCAAGGCGCTGAATACGATTTTTCAACTCATCATCAAGTTTAACCGATGTAGCCATAGTGAAGTCCTCGTTATTACTAAGTAGTACCTATTACTATTTTATATTAAATTATCCATATTGCCCACACTTAATTCTGCAGAGCCCAATACTGCAGCTTCTGTCTAGAAAAGATTGATTTCGAACGCAGTTGCTCGGCAAGCCTGAACGGGACCAAAGATCAACACCAGAACCAAAAGCACATTGTAGGAGCGCCGTCTCGGCACGATTTATTTTCACATTGTGCCATCCCGTAACAATCGCGCCGAGCGACGCTCCTACACCATTTCTTTCAGGATATGGTTTTTTCCCTTGATCTTCCTTTCCCCTTTAACCTTTCCTCTTTCCCCTGATTTTAATCCCCTTTTGGGTTGTCGAGCACTGGAAGGCTGGGCCACACTGGCAAGCTCACCGCGCCCGGTTAAGACTGAAGGCGCAGAGCAGCCGCAGGCCAACACGATGGGGCGGCTTTTCTTTGGTTCTGTTTCTTTTGTCCGTACAAAAGAAATGAACTCGCCCGTGAGGGGCGAAAAACTCAGCATAATTCGAGCAAACGAATAAAAAATAATACTGCCAGTTAGTGCTTGCTGCTATCGAGTCCAAACTCAAAGAAATTGATTTTGAATCCTTCAGGAAAGACAGAAGCAATACGCTTTTCAAATTCAGCATATATCTCTGCTTTATGCTGTTGCAAATCATAATCGCGGGTGGCATCGGTCACACCCTCAATCTCTATTTCCATTTGAAATTCCACGTTCGGCGCCAGTTTAATATGTACCATGGCTAACTCCTTTATTTAGTATCGTAATTATTACTATATAATACCTGCTCAAAAATCAGAATACATTCACCAGACGAAAAACACAATTGATGACAGGATGGGGTGACTGACAACGACCCAGACTGTGTGAAAATGTAATACCGGATATAATACCGTTTCATTTTAACGTGGTTTGTTATGTAGCATTTTGTTGAAGGTGAAAGAGAAACCAAAGTACGTTGTTCGCTGAATTGCTCGATGATTATGTTGATGAGAACAATTCTGTCTGAGTCATCGAAGCCTTCGTTGTTGAACTTGACCTCAATCATCTCGGCTTCCAGTGCGTAGAGTCCCACGATACTGGTAGGCCTTCTTATCATCCATCCATCTTTCTAAAAATCTATGTTTACGGTTATCTAAATCGTGAATGATCTGGATTGGCGGGGGAATGTGATTACCGGGTCGATTTTGCTTGAGTAGATGACAGTAGCGTGGGAGTAGGTTTGTGCTGGCGCACGGCTGGGAGTATTGCCCTACCTGGCTGGTTATTTCTTTTTTATTTCATTTCCTGAATTGAGTCGTGTTTTTCGCCCTTCATGGGCGAGTTCATTTCATTTGTACGGACAAAAGAAACAGAACCAAAGAAAAACCGCCCGCATGCTTGCCCTTCGGGTTCTCTGCGATGCTCAATCGAGCCGGCGGGATGTGAAACTCGGGCTTCGCCCTCAGACAGCATATCCCGAAATCCCCGGCCCGATCTGCACTTCTCGGCAAGCCTGAACGGGATTATAAGTTCAACATCAAATGCAACATTGTAGGAGCGCCGTCTCGGCGCGATTCTTTGCCAAAAACAATCGCGCCTGGACGGCACTCCTACAGGGCTAGATCCTTCGACCAAAAAGGAGAATGGGAGGTCAAAACCGGTGGCCTGAATTGACTGTTGTCGACCCAAAGCAGACATGTACAATATGCAATAATATGAATTGCAAGCAGACATAAAATTTAAATATTATTTTGATGTGAATATAATTGAAGAAGAGAATTAATTAAATGTCTGATGATTAATTTAGCTGGCAGAACACAAAACATCTCAATTTCACATATAATCTTAGTCTTTCTAATACCAAGTGCGATTGCATTTACAGAACCAATTTAGCATGATTTTTACCTAATAGGCGAAAAGGCAAATAGCACTATCTGCCCCCTTTGTTATGAAAATCAGATAGTCAGGCTTCGCCCTTAAACATTAAAAAAAATTTTTTACTTTGAATATTTGACTAAAACCTTGATTTATCCGCAAATATAGTTAACACTGTTAACATGAGTGAGAGCAAAGAGCTGATTTTGTCATGTGCTAGGGATATCTTTTTGAAGGAAGGTCTATCACATTTTTCCATGCGTAAAGTGGCTTCTTGTGTTGGCATGAGTGCTACCGCACTATATCGACATTATACCAACAAAGAGGAATTATTATTTCAGGTGCTTTTGCGTGGATATCGGATATTTTCTCGCTATCTTGAAAAGATAAATGATACGCAGACCCCCTTAGGGTGTTTAGAGAAGTCCATGCTGGCATATTTAAACTTTGCGCTCGCGGAGAAACCGTATTACGAAGTGATGTTTATGTCTAATGATCAAATGACTGGGTTAAAAAAGTTGAATTCTGCAGGTGCAGAAGAGATGCGCCATAGTTTTGAATTGTTGCAGAACAGAGTGCAGAGAGCAATTGAACAAAAATTAGTGAAGACTGACGATAGCTATGTCGCTTCATTTGGTTTATGGGCTTACGCGCATGGGCAAGTGTCTCTATTTCTATCAGGTAGAGCGGAAGTCAGCCGTAAGCAGTTTGTAAAAGTCTACACAAGTTTGATGAAATCATATATTCACCAGATGTGATTTTTTTTGCATCAAAAGTTAACAGTGTTAACTTTTGATGGCTGAGAATGTCGTTAATTTAATAACCTTATAGGAGGGTAACATGTCTATTATGCTAGCAAGATTGTTGTTTTTAATGCTTTTATCTCCATTAGTTGCTGCTGAGCCAGTAACGCGAATGGTTGAAGGCAAAGGTGTGAGTCTATACACAGTCTTATATCCAAAGGACAATTCGGAAACGATAATACTTTTACACGGAGGCCCTGGTGTACCTATGGGCTTTCATCAGATTGTAGAGGTATTATCAAAAAAATATCAGATTATTGTGTTTGATCAACGCGGCACTGGGAGATCACCTATGAGGAACACTGATTACAGTATGGAAGCCTATGTGCAGGATATGAATTTCATTGCAGAGCAATATGGCTTGTCTAATTTTCATATCTTTGGGCACTCATGGGGTGGACTGTACGCCCAGATATATGCTGAGAAATTTCCTAAAAATGTATTAAGTTTGTTTTTGAGTAGTCCGAGTTCAGGAACTGGAGACCATTGGAAGCAGACAGAGAGTGAAGTTCTTGAATTTAACAAATCCAAAGCCACCACTTGGCAATGGTTGATGATGGGCGTTAATTCTTTGCGTGGAATGTTGGGCAGTGATAGTGCCTATCAAACAATGTTTAGGCAAGTTATTGCTAATTATAATAAAGGCCTAGATGTAGAGGTTTCAGTAGGCGAAGCTGAGTTTGAGCAAGTGAGGGCGGATCCTGTGAATATAACTCGCGAGTACATTTTAAAATATCCATTATTAAATAGTCCGGTTAGTTATAATTTTCCAATTGTAGTGCAATACGGTGATGGCGAAAAAGATATTTATGCCAAAAGTAAACAACATATATATGAACGATTTCCAGACGCAAAAATTTCAACTATTGAAAATTCTGGGCATATAGCATGGCTGAATAATCCGCATGACTTTAATGAATTACTGAAAAGTTTTTATCGTATAAATCAAGTTCTGTAGAACAAAGTGTCGTTTTATTCAATAGAAGTTTGGGTGATGAATTGGAAGGGGGCTGGTGTAATGATGTCAATATATCAGATTATTATGTTATTGATGATGAGTACTTTAGCTATGGCTGAGCAAAATAAAAATTTTATGATAAATGATATTTTAGATAGGCAGATTGAAGAAGATGGTGTGAAGAATTCAAAAGTAGTTAATCTGTTATCTGAGTTATCTTCAACTAACGAACCAGGAATTCAATATGTAGTAGTAAACAGTGATTCAGTGGTTTTTGAGCATAGTTCTGGTCAAGCGGATATAAAAAATAAAGTAGCACTAAGCTCCAATCATACTATGGCTGCATTTTCAATGACCAAAACTCTGACCGCCATTGGAGTGCTTCAATTATTAGAGCGCGATAAAATAAAATTAGAAGACAATATATCTTTATACGTTGAGCATCCATATAGTACGGAAATCACAATTAGACAGCTTTTGAGTCACACTTCAGGTCTTCCCGATCCAATCCCACTTAAATGGGTTCATTTAGCAAAAAATCATATTACCTTCAATGAAAAAAAGGCGCTTGAAAAAGTACTATTAGAAAACCCAAAGGCATCATCATTACCGGGAGAGAAATATGAATATTCAAACATTGGATATTGGTTACTTGGAGGTATTATTGAGAAAGTCAGCGGTTTAAGTTATAGCGAATATATAAGCAAAAACATATTTGAGCCGCTTCATTTATCGAAAAGCGAAATTGGTTTTAGTGTGATTCAGGAAGAGAATCACGCGAAAGGTTATTTAAAAAAGTACTCATTTATGAATTTACTGAAGTCTTTTCTAATTGAAGATACTACATGGGGAGAGTATGAAGAAAATTGGCTTCATATCAATAACGTGTATCTCAATGGCCCAGCATTTGGTGGGGCAATAGGTTCAGCTAGAGCTTTTAGTCGTATTCTACAAAGTTTATTATCTGACAAATCCGTATTACTTGGCAGTAATGTGAAACAACATCTTTTTTCTCAAGAAAAAAACAACTCAGGAAAAGAAATCGACATGACATTAGGGTGGCACATTGGCGTGCTAAATAGTAATAAATATTATTTTAAAGAAGGTGGTGGAGCTGGCTTTCATTCTGAAATGAGAATTTATCCAGACATCAATTTAGCAACGGTATTAATGGTAAATAGAACATCTTTTAATACAAGGAAGCAATTAAGTAACCTCGATATCGCAGTTATGTGTAAATAAAATATAACAATAACATCCAAGGGATTTGCGACAGCATGTGCTGACGATATCGCTCATAGCACACCTAAATTATCGCCCCCCCCTAATGTAAGACGTTAAACGCCTGCTTTCAGTAAATTGAACAAGAATATTTAGATTTAATGAATGTCCGCTACTGGCCGTTAGCTGCCAATTCAAGTGGGAGGTTTTTGTGGGAACAACTGTCTTATAGGAGAATAATTCAATTGTAGGCTAGGCTAATTCGAACAATATTACCCTGTGCGAATGAATTCGCACCTACAATGCTGCCACCGGTTTTGCTTTTGATGTTCGGTGTTGATCTTAAAATCCCGTTCAGGCTTGCCGAGAAGCACAGGATGCGCTGGGGGTTTCGGGGTGTGCTGTCTGAGTGAAGCGAGTTTCACACCCCGCCAGCGCATTCGAGCATCGCAGGGAACCCGAAGGGCAAGCATGCGGGTGCTCTTTCTTTTGGTTACTTTTCTTTGAGCAAGCAAAGTAAAAGTAACTCGCCCATGAAGGGCGAAAAACACGGTTAAATTCAAGAAAATAATAAAACAGAGAACCCACCCAAATAAGGGATCCACCCCAGCCGTGCGCCAGCACAAAACCCAAACCCTGATGCACTACCCCCCATTTCCATATATAATTAACCGTTTATCCTTGTAAATGGCAAAGAAAGGCACCATATCAGGCGTAATAGCCAGCAAAAGCCCAGAGAGAACAAACACATGCCAATCTATGAATACAAATGTGAGGAATGTGGTCATCAGCTCGAGGTTATCCAGAAGTTTTCCGATGAGCCACTGACCGAGTGCCCGAAATGTGAAAAGGAGGCATTGAAAAAGATGGTTTCTGCTTCGGCTTTTCATTTGAAAGGGACTGGCTGGTACGAGACTGATTTCAAGAATTCTGGGAAAAAGCCAGATAAAAAGGAAGCTAAGCCGAAAAAGAAATCTGTTTCAAGTTCAAGCGAGGCTGCGTCAAAATAGGCATTTCCTGAATTTCTTTATGGAACTACTGGTTAATTCAAATATACTCGTCATTGCGAACGAAGCGCGGCAATCTCTTAAATTCGGATGAGTCGTTTAGAGAATGTTTCGTCACTACGTTCCTCGCAATGACAATACATCAGAGGTTCCTTTAAAAACATCAGACCGCTGTTTCTAATGAGTCAGCGGTTTTATTATTCCATCAGTAGACAGGCAATATTGAGATGATGCGTACACACAACTGTGGCGAAGTCACAGAAAAACACATAGACGACACTGTTGAGTTATGTGGCTGGGTCAACCGACGGCGTGATCATGGCGGGGTTATATTTATTGACCTGCGTGATCGTACCGGCATTGCCCAGATCGTGTTCGACCCGGATGAAGTTGCAGCCTTTGAACAGGCCGAGCACGTGCGCAATGAATATGTGCTGCGTGTAAAAGGGCGCGTACGCCACCGTCCTGAAGGCACAGTAAATCTGAATATTCCAACGGGCAAAATTGAAGTCTATACCACTGAACTGGAAGTACTGAACGCTTCCGACCCACTGCCGTTTCAGATTGATGATGACGATACCACTGAGTCGGTACGCCTGCGTCATCGTTATCTTGATCTGCGCCGTGACCACATGCAGAAAAACATGCGTTTACGCCACTCGATAATTCGGTCCTTACGCAGCTATCTGGAAAACAGAGATTTCATTGAGATTGAGACTCCGATACTGACCCGCTCGACACCTGAAGGTGCGCGGGATTATCTGGTACCCAGTCGTACTTACCCCGGTGAGTTCTTTGCATTGCCGCAGTCACCGCAGTTATTTAAACAGCTGCTGATGGTGTCCGGCTACGAGCGCTATTATCAGATCGCCCGTTGTTTTCGTGATGAAGATCTTCGCGCGGATCGTCAGCCCGAGTTTACCCAGCTGGATATAGAGATGTCCTTCATTGATCAGTCTGACATCATGGGTATGATGGAAGATATGATACGGAATCTTTTTGCCGAGGTGCAGGGTGTTGAATTACCGAATCCCTTCCCGCAGATGAGCTGGCATGAAGCAATGTCACGCTTCGGTAGTGACCGGCCGGATCTGCGTATCCCACTGGAACTGGTGGATCTGGGTGACGTGATGCTGGACGTTGAATTTAAAGTATTCTCCACACCGGCAAAGGCCAGCAATGGCCGCGTGGCGGTAATGAGGGTGCCGGGTGGCACCAGCCTGTCACGGGCGAAGATTGATGCCTACACTGAGTTTGTTGGCCTCTATGGCGCGCGAGGCCTTGCCTATGTGAAAGTGAATGAAGCTGCAAAGGGACGTGAAGGCCTGCAGTCGCCAATACTCAAATTTCTGCCGGACGAGGTGATCGATGCAATACTGGAACGCACCGCTGCGGAAGACGGAGACCTGTTATTCTTCGGCGCGGATTCAGCCAGGGTGGTGAATGATGCCTTAGGCGCGCTGCGTGAAAAGCTTGGCCATGACCTTGGAATGGTTACAGGTGAATGGCAGCCGTTGTGGGTAATTGACTTCCCGATGTTTGAGTATGATACCAAAGCCGCGCGCAATGTTTCATTGCATCATCCATTTACTTCACCAGCGGTAACCGATGGTGAAATCGATCCCGCGACAGCCTTGTCCCGTTCCTATGACATGGTGCTCAACGGTACTGAAATTGGTGGTGGTTCAATACGTATTCATAAGAAGGACGTACAGGAAAAGGTTTTTGCCGCGTTGGGCATTGACGTTGAAGAGGCTAATGAGAAGTTTGGCTTCCTGCTCAATGCACTGAAGTTTGGTGCGCCGCCACACGGTGGTATTGCCTTTGGCATCGATCGTATTACCGCGATGATGGCGGGTGTCAGTTCTATCCGTGATGTCATCGCCTTTCCAAAAACCCAGAAAGCGGCCTGTCTGATGACTTCTTCACCAAATGAAGTGGATACGGCTCAGCTACAGGAATTGAATTTGAAGCTGCGTAAACCACTGCAAAAGGAAAGCGGTGATGGTCAGATTGATGGCAATGTATAGTCCAGGGTAACACTGACATGTCGTCAACCTGGCGTGATTTCATTACAGCTTTGAAGTCGTTGTTATGCCCATCGCGCCTGCTTTTTATTCTGGTGCTTCTTATACTGTTTGTCATGCAGGTCGCAAGATCAGATGACAGCGGGCAAAGTGAAACACGAATCCTCAGCTCGAAAAATTCATCTACCGAAA
>BTQX01000048.1:0-9647 GCA_036986095.1 Gammaproteobacteria bacterium | reverse complement strand
AAGCTCCTTTGTGTGTTAATCAGCACAAGTTTATATATGAAGAATTTCTCCGTGCATCCATTTCTGGATTGAGTATACTACAGCCACAATAACTCCTTACACCTCAAACAAGCTGATATATAAAAAATGAAAAATAAAATATTAATTGCAGTAATGACCACCATCACATTTCTGGCCGGAAGTATGGGGTCATCGATAGCCGCTGGCGGTGGAAGCGTAAAAGCTGACTCGGGTGCGATGCAGGGCAAACACTTTGATGCCAAAGGAAAACTGCCTTCAAAATACACGATAAACAAGCAGAAACAGCAACGAAAAATTTTACCGTTTTCAGATAAGCGTGATTTTGACGAGCAGAAAAAAGGCTTTATCGCTGCACCGGATTACAAAAAGATCATGGCAGAAGCGGGTAATGTCGCCTGGGATATGGGTAGCTATGACTGGCTGTTACAGGGCAAAGACTTTGATAGCATCCACCCGTCACTACAGCGCCAGGCCATTCTGAACATGAACTATGGGCTGTATGAAGTGATACCCGGCATATACCAGGTGCGTGGTTTCGACCTCGCAAATATCACCTTCATCAAGGGTAAGACCGGCTGGATAGTATTCGACCCCCTGACAGCGAAGGAGACAGCGGCGGCTGCGTTGAAGTTTATCAATGAGAAACTGGGTGAGCGCCCAGTTGTTGCCGTAGTGTACTCCCACTCTCACGCTGACCATTTCGGTGGTGTGCGGGGTGTGGCAAATTTAGAAGATGTGAATAGCGGAAAAATCAAGATCATTGCCCCGGCAGGTTTCATGGAAAGTGCTGCGGCTGAAAATGTTTATGCCGGGAATGCCATGAATCGCCGGTTGTTCTACCAGTACGGTGTGCTGCTTCCTCGTAGCCCATTTGGTCACGTAGACCAGTCAATTGGTAAAAACACGGCAGCCGGGAATATTGGTCTTATCCCACCAACAGTTATCATAAAAAAAGATTTTGAAGAACTCACCATTGATGGCGTTAAAATGGTATTCCAGAATACCCCGGGCACCGAAGCACCGGCAGAAATGAACACCTACTTTCCAGATATGAATGCATTCTGGGCGGCTGAAAATATCACGGGTACTATCCACAATATTTACACCCTGCGTGGTGCACTGGTGCGTGATGCACTGGAATGGTCAAAACAGATCAACAATGCACTTTACAAATTTGGGCAGGATGCTGAGGTCATGTTCGCCTCTCACAGCTGGCCTCGATGGGGAAACAAACGCATTCAGGAAGTGATGCGGGCACAACGTGATACCTATGCCAACCTGAACAATAGTGTACTGCATCTGGCCAACCAGGGTGTCACCATCAACCAGATCCAGAACGTATATAAAGTTCCGGCAAGTCTGCAGCAGCAATGGGCAGCGCGTAGCTATCATGGCTCGGTCGAACACAATAGCCGGGCCGTCATCAACCGCTACCTGGGTTACTGGGATGCCAATCCGGCTACACTGATCCCATTGTCTCCTGAGGACTCGGCGCCGCTTTATGTCGAAATGATGGGTGGCGCAAAGCCGATACTCAGCAAGGGCAAAGAACTCTATGATCAGGGAAAGTACCGCCATGCACAGGAGATTTTGAATAAGCTGGTTTACGCCGAGCCGCAAAACCAGGCAGCCAAAGACCTGCTGGCCGATGTGTTTGAGCAGTTCGGCTACCAGCAGGAAAGTCCCAGCGTTCGCAATAGCTTTCTGGCAGCTGCCTATGAATTGCGTAATGGCATTCCAACGGGTGCTTCACCCAAGTCCTCCGGGCCGGATATGATTCAGGCCATGAGTACAGAATTGTGGCTGGATTTCCTTGGCATCCGCCTGGACAGCAAAAAAGCAGAAGGACAGGTTTTTAAAATCAACCTGAACACACCTGATAACGGCGAAAAATTTGTCGTAGAACTGAGCAACGCCACCCTGACCAATATCAATGACTACCAGGCCAAAGATGCAGACCTCACTATCACCATCAACCGCACTGATCTCGAAAAGACCATGATGGGCAGTGTCAGCTTTGACCAGCAGATCGAATCCGGTAAAGCAAAACTCAAGGGCAACCAGGATGTATACAAACAGTTAAAAACCATGCTGGTGCACTTCGACATTGGTTTCGAGATAATGCCAGGGACAGGTGCAAAAAAACTGTCGCCAGAGCAAAAACCTTTTCAGCAGGAACAGCCTGGGGAGAGTGCTGGAGGATAGTCTCCAAAATTTTTTTAACGAAGAGTATGAGCTATGAGTTTACCCCGGTTTCATTTAAAACCCTGCTGCTTGTATTTGGCTTTCCGGTATTAATCAATGATGAAGATAGGGACTGAAAATGAGTGAAAAAAATGTGTTTTCTTATCCTGGTAACGAGATCGATGTTACATGGGATGGTCGTTTGTGCATCCATATTGCTGAATGTGGGAGAGCTGAAGGTGAGCTGTTTGTCACAGGGCGCAAGCCCTGGTGTCTGCCGGACACAAGTTCCATAGAAGAAGTCATTGAAGTCTGCGAACGCTGTCCCAGCGGGGCCTTAACCTACAATGATAAATACGGCAGTGTTGAACAGGCCCCGGATGAAAATACTGTACTTGTTTCCTATAACGGCCCTCTTTTCATCATCGGCGACCTGGAAATTGAGGGGCTGGCAGATGATATGCCGGAGATACAGCATCGTGTGGCATTGTGCCGATGTGGGCAATCTAAAAATAAACCCTTCTGTGATAATAGCCACATCAAAGCCGGCTTTACAGATTACGGCGCTGTGGGTGAAAAAGGGACAGGTGCTGTAGCCAAAGGTGGCAAGTTGAATATTCGACTGCCTGAGGATGGCCCACTTAAAATCACGGGTAATATGAAGATTATGGCCAGCAGTGGTCGGATCGCCTGGCAGGGTGACGAAACGGCTCTCTGCCGCTGCGGGGCTTCAGAGAAAAAACCTTTTTGTGACGGTAGTCACCGGAAAACTGGATTTAGTAGCAAATAGATTTATAGTGGAACCGAAACGACGCAAGGGATGCCAGGAACTACAGTACAAAATACCTTGCGTCTTTGCGTTTCAGATTGGTTTTGACTGATACACCGCAGCTAATTACCTTCAGATAAATCATTCAATGGGAGCATGTTCCGTCCAGTTACCGCTTTGAGGTAAGAATTCTGCATCTTCCTTTAACTCCATCGCTTCTTCATGCCTCCCCATGGCTTCCAGTATTTTACTTTTTAACAATATTGAGTCGCGAAAATCAGGGGCAAGGTTTAACGAATTATTTACCGAGATCAAAGCACTCTTGTCATTTTCAGTAATGAAATAGGCCATCGCCAGGTTGTGATAGCATTTTTGATATGTCGGATCCAGTCTGATTGTAGTTTGAAAGTGCTCTATCGCTTTGCCAAACGCACCTTTTTGTGCCAGCACTACGCCGAGATCATCATGCGCTTCAGCGTTATCCGGATCGAGCTCGATTGCCTTGCTTAAATCCTTGAATGCATTTTCTTTATCTCCCAACCAGATGTATCGAACGCCTCGTTTGGTATAGGCCAGGGAGCTATCTGGATTACGCTTAATAAAGACACTTAGGTCCGCTATCCCCTCTTTGACAAAACCCTGCCGGCCCAGGGTCATCCCACGTCCGAAATATGCAGCATCCAGGTCATCATTGATTGATATGGCTTTACTGTAGTCTTCTTCTGCACTATCAAATTCATGTATCAGAAAATAAATATCGCCCCGAGAAATATACAGCTCTGCATCGGCAGGTGATTTCTCAATTTTCAGATTTAGATCATCAATGGCTTTTTCAGCCTCTTCAGAAGTCGTAATCTTCGTTGGATCCACCACGGCTGAAACAGGCAGTGAAAAAATCAGTATTAAAAATACAAACAGTGCTGGTTTAAATACGTTCATGGAGGAACCTCACTATATTTCGGTGTATTTATATAGACGGGAAAGATGAAATAAAATTCCTTACAACTAATCAGGTTTTCTGCTATTTAAATCAAAGTCTCTGTGTCGCCACCATTTGTTTGCCCCTCTGGCACTAATGTTTACGATATAGCCCGGGCTATCAACAATGCTCATGCTATGCAGTTTTTTTGATTTCAATAAATCAAACAGTGGCCTGAACACGCTATTTTCAAGTTTTTTCAAAGCTGCCACGCCCTGATCCAAATTGCCGGATTGTAAGGCCGTACGCGCATCTTCCAGCATGATCAACTGCTCTTTATTAGATTCAAAATCATTATATATCTTCGCCATATCGTCGGATAAATCCTTAAGCTTACTACCACTTTGCCTGGCTACCCCCTGTATAAACAGGCTATCACCTCGCAGACAAAACTGATGCTTCTCCAGCAATTCAGGTAGATTGCCTCCAC
This sequence comes from Gammaproteobacteria bacterium, assembly GCA_036986095.1. Lineage (GTDB taxonomy): Bacteria > Pseudomonadota > Gammaproteobacteria > BMS3Bbin11 > BMS3Bbin11 > BMS3Bbin11. Next base: position 5,264 of record BTQX01000048.1, on the reverse strand, counting down.
CCCATAGCCAGAGTCCATTGACTGCTGCGAGCCCTTGCTCAGTCCTTTTTTCATTCACCGGGTGACTGAACAGCAACATCTGCAGCTCCATTAACCAGCTATGCCACTGTGGACTGTTTTCACCCTTAGGCATAAGATTGAAAACATCCCGCCCCACCACCCGCCATGCCGGGGTAGTCCGGATAAGCGGGTTCTTATCAAGTCTCAGATACCATCGGGAGTTATCCATCACCTCAACATGCCAGCCATCTTCTGCAAAATGCTGATTGATGCTGTCTGCCAGGGTTTTCGATTCATCCAGATCAAGATTGAGCACAGACGGGGAACTCATCACCAGATAATTCTGGTCTTTCTGTAGATTTACCGGGTCGGCACGAAACCAGAAGTAATCATTAACACCATCACTATCGGTTTGCAGGCGTTCAAGTGCTGCAACGGGCACATCATTATTTTCTTCGTTTTGCCAACCTAAACGATTTAACAACAGGGCCTCGGATTCGAGTGACGATTCAGTACTGTGATCACATCGTTTAAGAAGCAATTGGAGTGAAGGCATGCTTTCCTGGATTTCACTGCCAGCGTGGTGCAGTATGGCCCATAAACCAGGTATGTACACGGTTACAGAACTGTTTTTCAATGGGCATGTAGTCCTGAATCATTCATTGGCCAATCATAATGATTTGCAGAAATTAAAACACGGGTATTTTGTCTGAAATACACAGCGCTATGGAATCTTGAATTTTGCCTCTATATACTCCATATATCTTTAGAGCTACCCTTATACGATTAACCCTACAGGCTGGATTAACCAGTCCAGCCCCGGAATACTCATATCATGAAAAACATACTCGAATATTTTGCCAGGATATTTGGCCAGACGCTGTTTGCCATTATTAGTTTTTTTATCATTATTTTTCTTTTCAGCTTATTTTTCATCGGGCTAGGTACCGGCGTTGGCGTCAGCACCAGCAGCTTCAGTAAGCTACAAAATATCGAACAATCCGACTATAGCTTTGTATCGGGTGATGAAAACAGCGAAAACAAACTACTCACTGTACCCATCAACGGCATCATCCTTGGCAGTGCACCTGAAGAAGACTTCGGTTTCGGCCTTAGTGATTTCCTGACCTATGGCTACGATATCGTTGATACCCTGGAAGACGCTGCTAAAGATGAGAGTATAAAAGGTATTTTCATGCCATTTCGCACCCCCGGTGGCACTATCTTCGGTTCTCAGGCCATCTACCGTGCCATCAAAAAATATCGTGAAGATACCGGCAACCCGGTTGTTGTGTATATCGAAGGCATGTCTGCCTCAGGTGGTGTCATGGCGATGGTGGCCGCAAATAGCATCTATGCCGACTACGGCAGTCTGATTGGCAGTATCGGTGTGCTGGGCCCTTCATTGACCTACTTTAACAAACCCGTTGCCACCGACGGCGGTCTGTTTGGCGGCGGTATCGTCACAGAGGGCGGTATCGAACGGACGGCTATAACAGCAGGTCGTGGCAAGGATCTCGGCAACCCGTTCAGGAGACCCAGTGAAGAGGAGATTGCCAATCTTAAGGCAGGCGTCAACAATGAGTATCGGGACTTCGTCAACCATGTCGCTAAAAACCGCAATATAGAACCTGAGATGATCCGCAACGAAATGGGTGCACAGATCTTCGATAACAAAACGGCTCAGACCTATGGGCTGATTGATGGTACACAGTCCCGCAGCGAAGCCATCAGCAGCCTGGTAAAACTGGCCAAACTCAGTGATGACTATCAACTGGTTAAGCCTGTCTATAACAGAAAAAGCCTTATAAATCAGTTGCTTGGTGTTATCTACAAGCCATCATCGAAACTTCAGTCCGGACAGCTTGCTGAACAGATACTGCGCCAGCAGATCTGTGGCAATAGCCGTCAGTTGACGCTTGCTTATTACGGCTACCTCACCAATAGTATTTGCCGTTAAAAAGACGCTGACCTGTTTGTGAAGTCAAAAATACTCACTGGGCTACTGCTGGCAGCAGTAACACTGCCTGCCTACACAGCAACGGTCAGAATGATGGGCGCAGGCAACGTCACATGTAAGGAATGGACTCAATTGCGTGCTTCGGTGGAGTATTTCAGTGCAGGCAACTGGGTGCTGGGATTTCTCTCATCAACCGCCTGGAATACTGGCAAGGATATACTCTCTGCTAAAAAGGCCGATACGCTGTTCGGTGCAGTTGATGAATTTTGTAGCCTGCAGGTGGACAAAAGTCTCGCTGATGCAGCGGTAGAACTGGCCGATCAGATGCTGGATAGAATGCCCTCTAAATAGCGTCTGCAGCACGCCTTGATCTCACAAAAAATCGAATCACACCCTTATCTCCTCATTCCTCGCTATAGCAGGACATGTTTTCATAGAATTTTTGTTGGGCTTTGCTAGGCTCAGCGCCAGCCTGCGCGATATTTTTTATCTAAAAAGCCAGGTTTTATTGAAATACTAATATAATCCTCATATTACACGTAATATATAAATAAAAACATATAGATATAATATATTATTAAAGTTAATTATAGATTAAGATGCCAGCGAGTTTGATTTTTCAATATAAATTAAATCAATATGTTATAAAGCATACTTAAAGTACAAAAAATTCCCTGTTTTATCCTCATTCGGACTTGAAAGTTCTCAAAAAGTTCACTATCCTGACGCAGGAGCATTATGAGAACTTTAACGTAGAAAAACATGCTGACAACACAACAAAAACGGGTACTGGACTTCATTCGTGCCTTCATTCGCCGTCATGGCCATTCCCCCAGTCTGCGGGAAATCGGTGAAGGTATCGATATTCAGTCGCGTGGTGCGGTGCACCGCCATGTGCAGACCCTGATCGACCGCGGTGTGCTTAAACGTACCCGCGGCTGGCGCACGCTGGAACTGGTTGAAACAGATGAGGTCTTACCCAGCCTTCCTCTACTCGGTAAAATCGCCGCCGGCCGCCCGATTGAGGCCATTCCCGGCCATGACGAGATCAATATTGCTGAAATGCTGCTTGGTGAGGAGCGTTACGTGCTACAGATCGAGGGAGATTCCATGATCGATGCCGGTATCCTTGATGGTGATCTGGTGGTGATTCAGCACACCAACACAGCGAATGACGGTGAAATCGTGGTCGCCCTGATCGACGACCAGGAAGCGACCCTCAAGCGCCTGTTTCATCTCTCCGGACGACGTATCAAGCTGGTGGCTGAAAATCATAATCTATCGCCACTGATCTATCCGGCTGACCGTGTTCGTATTCAGGGTGTGCTGACAGGACAATTACGAAGCTACCGCTAATGGAAACACCCTCCGTTTACTCTCAACAATGGCCACGCGCCATCATTCTGGCCGATATGAATGCCTTTTTCGCCTCTATCGAACAACAGGACCACCCGGAATGGCAGGGCCTGCCAATTGGCATTACCAATGGTCGCCAGGGCACCTGTATCATTACCTGCTCCTACGAAGCACGCGCTTATGGCATCAGGACCGGTATGCGCGTCAAACAGGCCTTAAAACTCTGCCCTGATTTCATTCAATGCCCTGCCCGGCCGCAACGCTACGCACAGGTCTCCAGTGACATCATGCGGTCGCTACAGCAGATTACCCCGTATATCGAGATATTCTCCGTCGATGAGGCCTTTCTCGATGTCACGTATTGCCAGAAACTGCATGGGCAACCAGAGAAGATTGCGCGCAGGGTCAAGAAAATCATCTACCGGGTCTCGGGGGTACTGTGCTCGGTTGGCGTTAGCGGTGACAAAACCACCGCCAAATATGCCGCCAAGCTCAATAAGCCAGACGGACTAACAGTGATTCCACCCTGGCAGTCACGGGAACGATTAAAAAATGTGCCGGTCACCGAACTATGCGGTATCGCCGGTGGCATTGGCCGTTTTCTTGCCGAACACGGGGTGCACAACTGCGGCGACATGGAAAAGCTGCCAATCAGCGTACTGGCTCGGCGTTTCGGCAACCCCGGACGTCGTATCTGGTACATGTGCCAGGGCGCAGACCCTGATCCGCTACAGCTCAATGTGCCACCACCCAAATCCATTGGTCACGGCAAGGTAATGCCACCCAACACACAGGACAAAGAAATACTGTTATTGTATCTGTTGCACATGAGTGAAAAAGTGGCCAGCCGCTTACGCAAACACGGCCTGCAGGCACAGAGATTCTATATTGGCCTGCGCTGCCCTGATGGCTGGCTTTCGAGCAAACAGCGCAGCATCGTCGCGACCGATGACGGTCAGCAGATCATGGCATTGTGCCGCTTATTTCTTAGTCAGCATTGGCAGGGGCAAGGTATCCACCAGGTACAGGTCACGGCACTCGACCCCCGCCCTGTCCGCGGACAACTGGATATGTTCAGTCATGGAGATGAAATGAAACAGGTCAATGGCGTCATGGACAGCATCAACCAACGCTACGGTGAATTCACCCTGGCCCCTGCCCGGCTGCTGAATCGCTCCAGCATGCCGAATGTGATTGCACCGGCGTGGAAACCTTTTGGGCACAGGCAGACGGTTTGAAAGAAGTTCCAAGATCCAGGTTCCAAGTTCCAAGCGAAAACCTGGGGCTAACCTTTGCTGCACATTTGAATTCTTGTGACTTGGAACTTGGAACCTGGATCTTGGAACTTCGTTAACCCCATGTGCGGCGGCGTCTATTACACTCATAACGGCCAGGATATCCGGGTCTATTTTCCTAACCCCAAAGCCATGTTGCCGGTACGGGCAAAAGGAGGTGATATCCAGTTATTACCCTGGGGGCGGCGCAGTGGGCAGGCGGGTTGTTTACCGCGAGGTGGCTGGGCACGGCTGGATTCAATATACAGCGGGCGCTGGGAACGCTGGTTTCCGGTGCCGGTGAAGATTCCCGTTAAATCCTTCATGGAAAAGGATATCGAAGGCCATAGCCACTGGTATGATCTGACCAAAGGCAAATGGATACAGGGTCTGGTTGCCCGTGATCAGTATGAGCAACGGGTTTATGTTGTCACCATCGAGCCTGAGATGGAAGATGCGGTACATGACCGTTGGCCGCGGGTCATGAGTTAATCAGTTCGTTTGTGCTGGCGCACGGCTGAGAGTTTCGCACTTCATGGGCGAAACTATCAGCTAAGCAACTAGAACAATCCAAAATATTTATCCGATAAATGAAAAAGCGAACCCTGCCGGGGTGACATTGTCACTGTGTATACGCATCACCTAATACTACAATACCTCCCATATTATCCTTC
>BTQX01000047.1:0-10071 GCA_036986095.1 Gammaproteobacteria bacterium | reverse complement strand
ATTGGATTGCAAACCACTTCTTTCAGCCCTCCTGTGTAGTCCGGCGCACCCAGCCGGACCGGTTGATGAAACACTTCCTCTGCCAGCTCTACCATACCCTGCAGCTTTGATGAGCCACCGGTCAAAACGATGCCTGACCCGATAAGATCCTCGAAGCCGCTGCGGCGTAATTCAGCCAGCACCAGGCCATACATTTCCTCTACCCGGGGTTCGACCACTTCGGCCAGTGTTTGCCTGGCGACACGCCTTGGTGGGCGCCCGCCGACACTGGAGGTTTCAAAAACATCTGTTGGATCTGTCAACTGTGTTAAGGCACAGCCATATTTTTTCTTGATCTCTTCTGCTGAATTTGTCGGTGTACGCAATGCAACGGCAATATCATTGGTAATCTGATCACCGGCAATCGGGATTACGGATGTATGACGTATAGATCCTTCGGTAAACACAGCGATGTCAGTCGTGCCGCCACCAATATCTACCAGGCACACACCAAGATCCTTCTCATCCTCTTCCAGCACCGCATCACTCGAAGCGAGCTGCTCAAGAATGATGTCGTCCACCTCCAGGCCACAACGCTGGATGCACTTGATAATATTTTGTGTCGCACTGACCGCACCAGTAATAATATGTACCCTGGCTTCCAGCCTGACACCACACATGCCAACGGGTTCTTTGATGCCGTCCTGTGAATCAATAATGAATTCCTGTGGCAGGATGTGCAGTATTTTTTGATCCATTGGTATAGCCATGGCACGCGCCGCTTCAATGACACGGTCGACATCACCCTGACCAATTTCCTTGTCACGTACGGCGACCACGCCCTGAGAATTGAAGCTATTGATATGGGCGCCAGCAATGCCCGCATAGACAGAATAAATCTGACAGCCTGCCATCAATTCCGCTTCTTCAACTGCACGTTGTATCGATTGCACAGTTGATTCAATATTTGCCACCACACCACGCTTCATGCCACGGGCAGGATGATGACCTACACCGACAATCTCTATCTCTCCATCAGCTGTGACCTCGCCGACAATGGCCAGCACTTTGGACGTACCAATATCCAGCCCTACTATTAAGTTGTTATCGTTCTTTTTTACCATCGTGTTTTACCAATATTGATCAAATTACGGCTCATCCGGTTTTTACCAGTGCTGTTTCTTCAATGATGTTCCATTTCACAGCAAAACCATTCGGGTATCGCAGGTCAACAGAGATCAGGCGTTGTTCAAGTTCGCCCAGCGTCTGTCCATAGGCACGCGCGAAACGAAAAAGACGATCCTGCATGTCGCGACGCCCGAGACGTATGCTTATCTGTTCATTGCGTAAGTAATTTGATGCCAAAATTTGCCACGCACCACGTTGTGAATAGCTTAATTGCCTTAACTGTATGCCGACATCTGCAAGCAAACTGGAAAATTGCTGAAACCTCATTTGCACAAGAACCTGTGTTCCCTCCGGACCAGACCAGCGCGGCAGTCCTGGCATTTTTAAACCGGGTATTTCCACTACGGTGGCATCACTGGTCACCCAGCCTGTCTTATTCCAGGCAGCGATTAAGCTCTGTTCTTTTACACTAATCTGCAGGGTGTCCGGCCAACGGCGACTTACTGAAACATCTGAGACCCAGTCGATGTCACGCAGTGCAGCCTCCAGCTTTAGCAGATCAATGGCAAAGAAATTATTACCGATATAAGGTGCCATATTTTCCTGCAGTACTGACTTTTCCACGTGCCGAAATTCACCGATAAAACTTATCCGCGAAACGGGAAAGCGGTCAGGCTGCAGCAGATAATCTGCAAACACCAGGATGCCGCCTGCAAACAGGATAAGCAGCAGCATACTGCTAAGCAGACTTCCTTTTTGCTGCCTGGGTGATGCAACCATCGACGGGTAATTAGCGTTCGGGTTAGTAATCATCTGTCGTCTCCAGTATCTGCAGCACCAGTTGATTAAAATCCATACCAGCCTGTTTTGCCGCCATTGGCACCAGCGAATGGCTGGTCATACCCGGTACTGTATTAACTTCAAGCAGATAAGGCTTTTGATACTCATCCAACAACACATCCACTCTGCCCCAGCCGCTGCATGCGCTGATATCAAAGGCCAGGATTGCCAGCTTCTGTACTTCTTCTTCAATCTCTGCGGGTAGTCCGGATGGACAGATGTAGGCCGTTTCTTCACTGAGATACTTGGCTTCGTAGTCATAGAATTTCCCTGCAGTTTCAAGCTTGATGACGGGTAAGGTACGATGGTCCAGAATGGCAACGGTAAGCTCCGCCCCGGTTATCCATTTCTCAGCCAGCACAATGTCATCAAGTTTCTTTGCCTCCAGCCAGGACTGCACCAGTTCCACCTGATTACCAGCCTTACTGATACCCAGGCTTGATCCTTCACGCGATGGCTTAACTGCCATAGGAAAACCTATCTGTACGGTAGCCTGTGCTAGATCCAGCTCTGTCTTCAGCAGCATAAACTCAGGCGTAGGCAGGCCTGCTCCCTGCCACATTAATTTGCATCGACATTTTTCCATTGCGATGGCGGAACCCAGTACGCCACTGCCTGTATAGGGAATACCCAGCACTTCCAGCGCACCCTGGATCACACCATCCTCTCCCCAGCGGCCATGCAGGGCGATGAAGACGCGATCTATGCCTGCATCCTGCAAGTCAGTCAGGACTGAGCCGTCCTGGGCATCAAATCCCTGTGCATCAACACCCTGTGATTGCAATGCTTCAAGCACGGCATTACCTGACAATAGGGAAATCTCATGCTCAGCCGAGGGGCCACCCATGAGAACGGCAACTTTACCGAAATCCGATGTCATTGAAGCATCAAGCACTGGGGAATCAGGCATGGTCGGCCTCCCCGATAATATGTACTTCCGGCTGCAATTTTATTCCTTCCTGTTCTGAGACCACTGTCTGTATATGAAGTATCAGGGCTTCGATATCTGCCGCTGATGCACCACCCGTATTAACGATGAAATTCGCATGTTTGCCAGACACGCAGGCACCGCCGATTCGCGATCCCTTCAGGCCACAAACCTCGATCAGTCTGGCGGCAAAATCGCCAGGTGGATTCTTGAATACTGAACCGGCATTTGCGGTACCAACCGGCTGAGATTCGTTTCTTTTTTGCAGTAGATTACGCACCCGGCTTTTCGATTCCGCACTGCAGCAGGGTTTGAGCCTCAAATTCGCGGCAACAAACCATTCGCCTCCCGGTCCGTGCACTGAGCGATAATCCACGGCAAAATCATCTACCGATCGCTGAATCTGATTTCCGCTACGATCTATCATTTCGACAGAATCGACGATTTGCCACGTTTCATAACCAAAAGCACCGGCATTCATCGTCAGCGCACCGCCAAACAAGCCCGGTATCCCGGCCAGAAATTCAGCACCGGTAAGGTTGCTGTTGGCACAGAAACGCGCCACTCTGGCGGAAGAAACACCCACTTCCACACGTACCAGTACCTGTTCAAGCAACGAGATATTATTCAGCCCATTCAGCATATGTATGACTATCCCGCGTAAGCCGCCATCCCGTACCAGCAGGTTACTGCCAAGCCCCAGCCAGGTGAGAGGTAATGAGGGATCGGATTCACGCAGAAAAATTGCCAGATCATCAATGGATGTTGGCTGATAGAAATAATCTGCAGGCCCGCCTACACGCCAGGAGGTATGGTTTGCCATTGGCTCGTTCGTCAGTAACAGGCCATTCCAGTTTTGTGTGCTGGCCGGCATCATGCAACCTCCCCAGACAGTTTGCTGACAAAATCCGGCAATTCCTGGGCAATGCGGCCGATATCACCCGCACCGAGAGTAATCAACACATCGCCTGCCTGCAGGGTATCTGCGAGTACTTCAAGTAACTGCTCACGGTCTTCGACAAATACTGGTATCGCCTTGCCACGCACACGGATGGCACGGCACAGGGCCCTGCCGTCAGCACTGTCTACAGCCGCTTCACCCGCCGCATAGACTTCCATTACGATGAGGTGGTCAACAACACTGAGGACGCGTCCGAAGTCCTCCAGTAAATCACGCGTACGGCTGTAACGGTGGGGCTGAAACACAACCAGCTTGCGACGATCCGGCCAGGCTGCCGCCGTAGCGGCTAAAACGGCCTGCAGTTCACGCGGGTGATGGGCATAATCATCAACCAGTAGTATCTCGCCATCACCAAATACCAGTGGACCCTTAATCTGGAAACGTCTGTCTATGCCCTCAAATTCACTCAGCCCGGCAATAATCTTTTCATTGCTGATACCCAGGTTCCAGGCCACGGCAATGGCGGCCAGCGTGTTAAGCGCATTATGCCGGCCCGGCATATTGAGACTAACAATCATCTCCATACCGCTGGATTTTTGACCGACTTTAAACACCGAGCGCACACCCTGCTGTCTGAAATCACTGGCCTGGATATCGGCATCGTCACTAAAGCCATAGCTCACCACCGGCCTGCTGATTGACGGCATAATCTCACGCACTGCAGGGTCATCAATGCAAAGGATTGCCAGCCCGTAAAAAGGAATGTTGTGCAGGAACTGTATGAATGCATCTTTGAGTTCAGAGAAGTCGCCGTGATAGGTTCCCAGATGATCTGTATCAATATTTGTCACTACTGCAATTAACGGCTGAAGGTGCAGGAAGGAGGCATCACTTTCATCGGCTTCAGCAACCAGGTATTCACCCCGTCCCAGCCTTGCGTTGGCATCGGCGCTTAATAAGCGTCCTCCGATGATAAAGGTGGGATCCATTTCGCCACTGGCCATGACACTGGCAACCAGTGAAGTCGTCGTGGTTTTCCCATGGGTGCCGGCAACCGCGATGCCTCTCGCAAAGCGCATCAGTTCTCCCAGCATTTCAGCACGAGGAATTACCGGCACCTTGGCTTCACGGGCTGTCAGCACCTCAGGATTATCATCACTCACGGCACTTGAAATCACGACAACATCTGCACCATGGATATTATCAGCAGCATGTCCGGAGTAGATTTTTGCGCCCTGTTCTGAAAGATGCTGTGTTACGGCTGAACTGGCCAGGTCTGAGCCGGACACCTGATATCCCTGATTAATCAGCACCTGTGCAATACCACTCATACCGGCTCCACCGATACCCACGAAATGAATATGCTTTACGTATTTACGCATGCATCACCTCGCGACAGAGTTCAGCAACACGCCAGGCCGCATCCGTTATCGCACATTCCCGCGCTCTTTGTGATAACGCCAATATCCGGGAACGATCTGTTGACAATTCAGTAATCAGTGCAGCCAGTACTTCACTGGACATTTGTTCCTGCGGCAGCAAAATTGCTGCGTCCCTGGCTGACAGGAAGCGCGCATTAAGCGTTTGGTGATCATAAATTGCATGCGGGTAAGGGACAAAAATAGCCGCCACGCCAGCGGCGGAAATCTCAGCAACAGTCATTGCTCCTGCGCGGCATATTACGAGGTCGGCCCAGAGGTAGGCTGCAGCCATGTCTTCAATAAACTCGCTGCAGTTTACTGCCACAGCAAACTCATCATAGACACTTAACGTTGCTTCCAGTTTTCCACACCCTGCCTGGTGGAACACTTCAGGACGACTAACCGATTCCATACCTGCCAGTGCTGCAGGCACGATGTCATTCAGCACCTGCGCGCCGCGACTGCCACCGACTACCAGAAGATGCAGCCTGCCAGTACGCCCCTGCAATCGTTGCTCAGGAATCGGCAATGCCGCAATGCTCTCACGCACAGGGTTTCCTACATAGTGATAGTGGCGGCTGCCGGCCAACACTTCAGGGAAACCGACCAGTACCTCATTGGCCATTTTTGCCAGCCATTTATTGGTAAGACCCACTACAGCATTCGATTCATGTATAAGCAGCGGCACCATCAACAACCTTGCCATCAGCCCGCCTGGCCCTGAAACAAAGCCACCCATGCCTAATGCAGCTGCTGGACGTCTCCGATAAATGATGGCAGCCGTCTGTAACATTGCATAAATAATCTTGAACGGAGCTGAAACAAGTGCAAACAGACCTCTACCCTTAATACCATTGATAGAGATCCATTCAACATCAATATCGTTCTCAGGTACGACGCGTGCTTCGATGCCCTGCCGGGTTCCAAGCCAGAACACATTCACCCCGTCCGCCAGCAGGGTATGCGCCACGGCCAGTGCAGGATAGACATGCCCGCCTGTTCCACCTGCCATGATCATCAGTGTGCTCATCGCTTTCTCCCCGGCTTCGGTGTGGTCTCGCGTGCTACAGCAAGCAACAGACCCATCGCCATACTGCTGGCAAGCAGGCTGGAGCCCCCCTGCGAGATAAAGGGCAATGGCAGACCTTTTGTCGGCAGCACACCCATATTCACACCCGTGTTGATTAATACTTCAATGGCAATCAACAGACCGATACCCTGAGCCAGACGACAGGCAAACAGATTGCCCAGTGATTCAGCCCTGCGCGACAATGAAAAGGCGTGCCAGATCAATGCTATGAACAGGCTAAGGACAAGCATTACGCCGATAAAGCCTAGCTCTTCGCCAATCACGGCAAACAGGAAATCTGTGCGCGCGGCCGGCAGATAATTAAGTTTTTGAATACTTTCACCAAGCCCGATACCGCTCCAGCCACCACGGCCAAAGGCGATATAGGACTGGATTAATTGATAGCCCTTGTTCATCGGGTCAGACCAGGGGTCCATAAAACCGGTGATACGCTGCATCCTGTAGGTCGCAGCCGTCACCAGTAAAATTCCCCCCACAGCTGCTGTACCAAGAATAATAAAGAAATGCAGGTAACGTATACCACCCAGAAACATCATGCCGAATACCGTGGAGACAATGACCACGATAGAGCCGAAGTCCGGTTCCATCAGCAGCAGGCCACCAAACACAGCCAGCACGATCGATACAATGAGTATGCCCTGGGAGAAGATACGCATCTCCTCCCGCTTACGCGTCAGGAAGCCCGCGATATATATAACCAGAAAGACCTTGGCAAATTCTGACGGTTGCAGATTCAGAGGGCCCAGTTTTATCCAGCGCACACTGCCCCATACTTCCGTACCAATTCCAGGTATCAGGAGTAGTACCAGTACCAGCATCGACAAAACAACCAGCAACGGCCCTGCCTTTTCTACCAGGATCAGGGGGATTCGTGACACAACTATCATTGACAGAGCAGCCAGAAAGACGAACAAGCTCTGTTGTCTTAGCACCGACAATGCCGGCCCCTGCTCCATACTGCTTGCACTCATGGAGGCTGAGAACACCATTATGATACTTAGGCCAAACAAACCGATGATGGGAATCAGCAAACCGGGGTCATAAGCGTATGCGTCTTTAGTCGTCGGCACAGGCGCTTTAACAGCATGGGATGCTACAGCCATCAGACCAGCCTCCCTGCACAACGACGAAAGTCATCACCACGCTGTTCAAAGTTCTGATACATATCAAAACTCGCGCAGGCCGGAGATAGTAGAACCACGTCCCCCGTCTCAGCCAGCACAGAAGCCTGCGCCACCGCATCTGACATATCAGCTGCCAGACTGGTAGAGACTACATCTGACACTGCATCCTGTATTTTTCTGGCATCCCTGCCAATCAGAATTATCGCTTTTACATGCTGTTCAACGACCTCACGCAGGGGAGTAAAATCGGCATCCTTGGCGATACCACCTGCAATCAGGATCACCGGTGCATGCAAACCACGAAGAGCCGCTACGCTAGCACTGACATTGGTGCCTTTGGAATCATTTAACCAGTCAACACCATTGATACGATACAACAACTCCATACGGTGTGGTAAACCTTTGAATTCAGTTACAGCCTCTTTAATCAGACTGTCAGCTATGCCTACGTTGCTGGCAAGTGCCCAGGCGGCAAGAACATTAAGCTGATTATGCTGCCCGGCAAGATGAACATCGTCAGCCGCAATCAGAGGCTTATCACCACGATATAAATAAACAGCACCATTGATATCTGATAAACCGTAATCCTGTTCTTTTTCTGGCTTCGCTGAGCTGAAAAAAATCTGCTCTTTATCACTCTGCTGTCTCTGCTGTGTCTGAAACAGGCAAGGCTCACCGGCATTCAGCAGCATCCTGGCGCTGCCCTTATACACTTTTAGCTTAGTGGCGATATAGTCATCCATGCCCGGATAACGATCCATATGATCGACCGCAATATTCAACACCACGGCAATCACCGGTTTCAGGCTCCAGGTTGTTTCCAGCTGAAAGCTGGAGAGTTCCAGCACATAGATATCGTTTTTATCGTCATCCAGCAATTCGAGTACCGGCACACCGATATTTCCACCGACTGCCACCCGGCGGCCGGCGTGCTGCAATATTTCGCCCACCAGGGCGGTAACAGTAGATTTTCCATTCGAACCGGTAATAGCGATTACCGGCGACTGCACACACTGGGCAAACAGTTCGACATCACCAACCGGGCGCACACCTGTTGCCAGCAGCGGGGCCAGATCAGGATGACTCAAAGGCACACCGGGCGACACCACCAGCAGACTGTCATTACTCCAGTGTTCGACAGCCAGACTGCCACAATGTAGTTGAACATCAGGCAGCTGCTGGGCCAGTTGCTGGCGTAAAACAGGCTTGTTACTGGAGTCGTAGACGTCAACATCCAGACCCTGTTTACTGAGAAATACTGCAGCCGCCAACCCAGACTGCCCCAGGCCAATAACCGCTGCGTGCGTTGGACTACCCTGTAAATGACAGTGCTTGTTATTGTTACTGATATTGAGCTGCTGATTACCGCCTGCAACGGATCCGGACACCCTGTGAGCCGCCATAAAAAATAGCGGTGGAGTAGCGGCCGTGCTGTGTATTTGCTGATTCATCATCTCTATCAACGCACCTTCAGTGTTGCCAGCCCAATGGCGACAAGAACCAGGGTGATAATCCAGAAACGAACAATAACGCGCGGCTCTGGCCAGCCTTTTAATTCAAAATGATGATGCAGGGGAGCCATGCGAAAGAGTCGCTTGCCGGTAAGCTTGAATGAAACCACCTGTAAAATGACAGACGCCGTTTCCATTACAAACACCCCGCCCATGATCAGCAGCACGATTTCCTGTCGCACCATCACCGCGACGATGCCCAGTGCGGCACCCAGCGACAGTGCACCTATATCACCCATAAACACCTGCGCTGGATAGGTGTTGAACCAGAGAAACCCAAGACCTGCGCCAGCCAGTGCGGCACAGAAAATCAGCAACTCACCAACACCTGCGATATAGGGGATACCCAGGTAGCCTGCGAAAACTGAATGCCCTGTGACATAGGCAAAGATGCCCAGCCCCCCGGCAACCATGACTGCAGGCATGATAGCCAGGCCATCAAGCCCGTCTGTAAGATTCACCGCATTACTGGTACCGACCACCACCAAATAGCTAAGCAGAATGAACCAGGGGCCGAGGTAGATAGCGACATCCTTAAATATTGGTACGATAAGACTGATCTCTGCTGGCGATTGCGCGCTGACATACAAATAAATCGCCGCACTGCCACCCGCTACCGACTGCCAGAAGAACTTCGGCCAGGAACCCATGCCACGTGTGTCCTTATCGACTATCTTGCGGTAATCATCAATCCAGCCAATGATGCCGAAAGCGATTGTGACCAGCAGCGCCACCCAGACAAAACGGTTGCCGAGGTCTGCCCACAACAGGGTAGAAATTGCGATAGCAACAAGAATCAGGGCACCGCCCATGGTTGGCGTACCGACCTTGTCGAAATGTGTCGGCGGGCCATCTTCACGCACTACCTGTCCGATCTGATGACTGCCCAGCTTACGAATCATGACAGGCCCCAGTATCAAACTGATAAACAATGCTGTCACCACACTCAATACACTGCGCAATGTCAAATACTGGAAGACATTAAAGGCACTGTACTTTTCCGCCAGATTTTCAAATAGATATAGCAGCATATTCAGTCCCTGACCGCGCTTTCATCGAGCTGTTCAATGATACGTTCCATCTTCATTGCCCTTGAGCCCTTGACCAGAATATTAATCGGTCGACCTCTGTTCGCCCGCAGCTCCTTTG
>BTQX01000046.1:0-10229 GCA_036986095.1 Gammaproteobacteria bacterium | reverse complement strand
TAATCATCGTAAGTTTCGGTCAGATGATTAAATGCGCTGTTGAACATACGAATAATCTCTGCTGATTCATTACTGACTATCGTCTGACGCTGTTTGTCCCACAATACCGGAACAGTAACGCGCCCAGTGTAATCACTGTCTGCTCTAGTATAGATTTCATGCAGGGTATGCAGACCATAGAGGCCATCGCCAGCCTCATTGAAAATCCATCCCTCTTCCATCATTAGTGGTTCTACGATAGAAACGGATATATGATCTTGCAGCCCCTTCAACTTACGAAAGATCAGTGTACGATGGGCCCAGGGACAGGCCAGTGATACGTACAGGTGGTAACGACACGATTCGGCAGGAAAACCACCCTCGCCACTGGGTCCTGCCTGTCCATCAGCGGTAATCCAGTTACGAAACCGGCTTTCCTGTCGTACAAACTCACCGTTGTGACTTTTGGTGTCATACCACTGATCAGACCATTTACCTTTTACCAACAATCCCATAATCCTGTCTCCTGCTTAATGTCTCATTACGAATTCAAATTGCGCACTATCAACTTATCCAGAGACCAGCGTCCTGCACCCAGAATAAGTAGTGCGATGCTAATACCCAGCAGGGCCAGAGCGAATTCGTAACCACTATTACTAAGAAATAATCCATTTGGTAGATGGACTGAGACTATCGCTACCAGCATGGTAATGGCAAGCAACATAGATGCAGGACGAACTGCCAGTCCCAGCAACAGAGCCAGGCCGCCAAAAAACTCAGCGCCACCTGTCAGCAATGCCATCAGTAAACCGGGCTCCAGTCCCATGGAAGCCATAAACTGACCCGTACCCTCAAGTCCGTATCCACCAAACCAGCCAAACAGTTTTTGCGCTCCATGCGCGGTAAAAATGACCCCTGCGGCCACACGCAAAGGGAGTGCGGATACAGAATCACCCGATTTGAATATTTTGTATGTTAGATTAGTGTTCATGTCATTCTCCATTTGTATTGTTCGTAATATTTAAACTGTTATTTATAATATATACTTGCTTTAAGAAATAAAAAGCGATAGTTTTTAAACAATATAGTCAATTAATTTGAATAATTATGAACCCACTATCTCTGGAAGCCCTACAGGTACTGGACGCCATCGAACGTAAAGGCAGTTTTGCCTCTGCAGCGACCTCGTTGAACCGTGTACCCTCTGCGTTGTCTTATACTATTCATAAGCTTGAGCAGGATCTTGGTGTAAGCCTGTTTCAAAAACAGGGGCGCCGCTCGGTACTAACCAACGCCGGCCGGCATTTGATGCTACAGGGGCGAGAGTTGCTGACCGCTGCAGACGCATTGGCTGACAGCACTATACAGGTTGCTACCGGATGGGAACCACGACTACGAATCGCACTGGACACCATCATTCCTGCCGGGCTGATCCTGCCATTGATCAACCGCCTGTATGAGATACAGCCCAATATTGAGATTGATTTAACAGAAGAAGTCCTGGGTGGCACGTGGGAGGCCCTGGACTATGACAGGGTCGATCTGGCAGTCGGTGCTGTCGGTAGTGCCCCCGGTCATAAGGGAATACGTAGTATCGACTGGCTTACCGTTAAATCTGTATTTGTCGCCGCAGCTGATCATCCAGTTTGCCAGCACCCCCAACCACTAAGTGACAGCATTGTTATGCAGTACCGCTCGGTAATTATCCGTGACAGTTCTCGCCACGAAGCTCCTCTTAGCCGTGGCATATTAAACAAGGAAAATTGTATCCATGTAGAAAGCATGGAGCAGAAAATTCAGGCACATCGATTGGGACTGGGTATAGGTTTTGCCCCTCGCTTCCGCGTAGAACAGTATCTGCAGACGGGTGAACTGGTCAGCCTGGATATGGTAAACCCATATACTGAAGAACCATTACAGATTGGCTGGAAAATAAGCAACCGTGGCCAGGCACGCAACTGGCTGGTGGAACAGCTGAAAATGGTCAAACTAGATATCCAGACGAAATCAGCTTGATAACCTTTTCCTGCTGAAATTGCTGCAGTACTTCCATGATATCAATCTTAATATCTTCATAGGGGATGTTGGGGAAAGTAGCATGGAATTGATCAAACAATTCGCAAATAGCTAATTCACCGTTACAATTTTCCCAAATCAATGCACTGGTATCATTCAGTGATAATACCGGCAAATTGTTTTCATCAAAAAGGTTAACGCAGCATGGCGTACGTCTTAGCTGGAACCCCTGTTCTCGGCAAACAATTGACTGGTCGTTAAGAGTAGTTTTCCTGGTATCGTTTATCATCAGCTCTTTTATATATCTAATTGCATTTGCACCCTTCTGGCAATTTCGGGGCATTTACAACAGGATATCATTCCAACCTGATATGCCGAGGCTAATTGTGCAGAATTCCAGTAACTAGTGAAAGTGATGCTGTAAGCCTATCATTGGAATGAAAGAAAAAAAAGCCATAGGCTTTGGGTATTTCTTACTCCTGATCTTGCATAGTCACTCCTCTCCCATATGGGTGTACTGCCTTCTGCATGGTACAGGTATTGATATTATGGAGTTGAAGGATATTGTGTTATCGTCAGCACCAAAAGGTCAGAGTACATTTCAATAGTTCAATGAATTAATTATACCTTTGGGGCCGGTCTTCCCACTTCATTACTACTAATGACTAATACATCAAAGGAAACCAACTGGAAAAGCCAGTTTAAAGATGGACTTAAGTGGTTACGGGATACCACTGAGTATATCAAAGTACCGAAGGAGGTACAAAAAGAGCGTTACTCTATTTGCATACAATGTGATTCTTTTGAAAATCTTACAAAACAGTGTCGTGAATGTGCCTGTTTTATGCCCTTAAAAACAAGAATGAATATCACCCCATGTCCGAAGGGTAAGTGGGATTTAATCTAAATCTCTTATCAAATTTCAATATGGATACAGATTCAGTTATAGAAACGATTTATTCTGGGCCTGATGCTGTTTTCACTCTCTGCATTAATGAGCAGATAAGCACCCAATATTACTATTACTGCCGGCAATTGCCAGTTGCTTATCAGCAGGATGCATTAAGGCTACGGCAATTTGATCAGGAATTTAAATTTCTGGAATCCATAAGCGATAATCAGGGAATCTTAAAAGGTAGCTGGGACAATACGTCTGATGGGAATCCTGCCATTATCTATGACTACAAAAATTACAGTAGCATCGGTAAAATTGTAAAAGATTGTGTATCGGCTGAACAGCGTATCCCACTGCCTCTCACCATCAAATGGTCAATTAGTCTTATTGTAATATTAGAACAGCTACAAGCCGCTGCTGCTGAACTTGAGGAACCAGATATTGATATCGCAATATGGCCTGATACCCTGTTTGTTGATGCGTCTGGTAATTTACACATTACTCACTTTAGCTTAAATGCACCGCCTTCTATTTCATCTTCAATAATTAAACATAATCTCACACGCTATTTTTTATATTCGGCACCTGAACAGACCATTGCAGGACACACGCCCGATGAAAAAGTTTTGTATTTTGTTTTAGGGATGCTGCTGTACGAGTTGTTAACAAGTAAACCTTTATTCACTACCCACACTTCGATTGATTCAAAGCAAATTGTGAGACGAAAACTCCGTAAACTGCATCCACTACTTTCTGACGTAGACTCGCGCCTGGAACCTTTGAATTTAATCGTTACCGAACTGCTGACACCAAATCCAGATAATCGGCTGGCTCATTTAACACCAGTCAAAAATAAACTACTAGAATTTCAGCAGAAGCTAGATATAAATGACAATCAAGCTGAAACAATATCATTCCAGAACTTCAAAGATATGCTAACAGATAGTTTGGAAAGAAATCCTCTGTTGGGCAGAAATTTTGAAACCTCAAATATCAATCAGTTCAATGCCTCCTGAATCTTCAATGATTATGCCAAAGTAGCATAGAGTATGTTCTTATTCATCACATCACTCAGGCATCCGACAAATTGTCATTCCTACGAACGTGTTGGGCACTTGCTTGAAAACACTTTACGTTCAGTATGTAACCAGTCCAGTGATTGTTTCAAAGTACTGGTAGTCTGCAACCAGATACCTGATATCAATGTCAATCAATGTGTTGAATTTTTAGAGGTCGATTTTCCTGCACCCAGCAGCCTTAACCAACCTCAAACCGGTATGGCGGCGATCCGTATTGATCGTGGCAGCAAGTATATGGCTGGCCTCATATATGCACGCCGCTATCAGCCAGCGTTTGTGATGTTTTTTGACGCCGATGATTACATCTCTAACCGAATTGTAGAACACGTTGATAGCCAACCAGACAGATGTGGATGGTACATTGATAGAGGCTATCGATATCAATTTGGCGATACACAATTATCCCATCTGTCAGATTTTCACCATCACTGTGGCACCGGCATAATATACCCATACTCTACGCTTGATATACCAGCTAAATTGACAGAAAAACCCACTATATTGAGCATTCAAGCTCACACCGAAGAAAAATATCTAAAAAACATACTTGGTAGTCATCGTGCTGCAGTTGGTTTTCACCAGTCGCGGGGATATATTTTCAAGCCTTTGCCTTTTACAGGTGCTATCTGGGTTCTTGGAAATGGCGAGAACCATTCTGGAAGCTGTGGGAACCCAGGAGATATTCCAATAACGGAAGAGATAAGCGCTGAGTTCGCATTCGAGCCTGCATTACCATGCGAATGAAGCTGACATTGAGATTGTTACTTGTTTTACTCCTGATATTACCTCAGGCCAATTACGCCGAATCAAATCAGATCGTATGTAAGCAGTGCAATATTTTGATGCTGAATATTGACTTTCTCAGGTCAGACTATGTTGGCCCAGAAAATGACAATTCATTGACGCCGAACATTGACAAATTCTTCAGCGAAGGACTGATATTCAAGAATATTTACTCTCCATCCGGATCGACGTATCGCGGCAATTTATCTGTCTTTACAGCTACAAATCCTTTTTTCTACAATCTGGACGTAAATACGTTTGAAGTCCTTCGTGCAAAACCTGGATTTGAGCACTGGAGAAATATATATACCAGCCAAACTACCCTCGCGGAACATCTGCGAGCAGCCGGTTATCATACTGTCATGTTAAACAAGGGGACACGATCCGGGCAGCGAACAATGTTAGACCGTGGCTACAGCACATATAAACAATTTCCTCTCCAGATATTGATTGAAGACCAAATCAATTTTTTACTTAAAGTACTTGAAAAGACACCAGAACCATTTTTTATTCATCTTCATGCTATTCCTACCCGCCTCCATCGAGCCTTTTACCCTCTACTAAGACAGCGGGTAAAGGATGACGACATAGCCTACTTCCCCTATAAACTAAATAGTAAACCATACGGTTACAAAGTCATCCGAAATCGAGGTGTCTCAGAATACCGGCAGAGGCAGGCTGAACACACTATTTACCGACAACAATTAGAATACGCAGACGAACAGCTCAAGCGAATTTTTGACTATGTTTCCAGTAGAAAAGACAACACCGTTGTAATCCTGGTTTCCACACACGGAACACAAATTGGTGATAAAGGGGTATTTGCATCAAATGGTGTATCCTTCGAATCCAGTGTGCGAGTACCACTGATGATCAGAATTCCTGGCAAAAAATTCGACAGGACTATTGAGGACAGATTATCCTTACTTGATCTTGTACCTAGCATCCTAAAATTACTTGATCTCCCAAATAGCAAGGATGATGGGCACAACTTACTGTCTATGGCTGGCGATAAAAATGACTACAGGAGGCCCTTCATTGCAGGACATAACGATAAGGATTCATATATTATCAAGGATAATTGGAAACTTTTTTTAAAATCAGAGACAGTACGATCACTTCACAAACTACAAAATGGTAAACCAGTTGGCAACAATATATATATACGCAATAGATTAGTCTCGCTCAATCTGGAACATTCCGAAAACCAGGGGTTTGATCTAAATATACAACGCCAGACAAAAGATTTACTTTTTAGCAAAACTACACTTGAAACCCCGGAATTATATAATCTAGCAACGGATCCATTAGAAAAAACAAACCTCGCTTCTCAATACCCACAGATTACCAGTGAACTATTGGCACTGTTGCATCAGTACCGGCAACAGGCTAAATTGAAAATTGATCTGCTTAACTTAAACGGACAGCCTGAATACACAGAAAATAATTAATAGACTGTTCTTACGTGCTTCAAATATAACAACTTTGAAAAAATTTAATGTTACTGGCGAAATACTTGTTCAGAAAACGGAACATCAAAATACTGCTAATTCTATTGGTAACAACTATTACTTTTGTTGTTATATTTAATGGGTATAGCCGACCTGCGTCAAAGCAAATTTTTGCTGATGATCAAAGACTCAATAAAAAATTTTTACTATGCAAGCAATGCAATTTGCTGTTGTTGAACGTTGAACTACTGCGTGCTGATTATGTCGGGCTGTTAAATCCTGATACGCCCTCAAACACACCAAACATTGATCTTTTTTTTAAAAATTCTATTCAATTTAGCAAAGCGTCCGCACCGGCAGGAGAAACCTATCGTAGCAACCTGGCCATACTAACTGCTAAAGAAGCTTTTAATTTCCCAGTCACCGAAAAGAAAATACATAAATTTATACAACACAATAAGAAAAACCACACCACTGCTGAATTTATGGTCGTCAGGGAAATGTTGTTGAAATATCCTACTCTGGCCGAACATCTCAAAGCCAGTAATTATCATACAATCAGCATGAACCAGGGTATCCGCGCCGGCAAACATTTGTTGTTAGATAGAGGATTTGACACAGCAATTAACTGGGATCGACGTGAAGTGAGTTACAGACAAACGATAGACTCCCTTCTGAACAGTCTAAAACGGAATAAATCCACCCCTTATATGTTGCTGTATCGTCCAGAAGTATTACACCCAATGCCTTATTTTTATCCAGAAAACCTCAATCGAATAGAAGACAAGAAGCGTATAATCTATCGATACAGGCCTCGATATTCCAGGTATAATATCCGTGCCAATCATTCAATTCCAGACTCTGAGATACGGCAAGCACTACATGAAATTTATGCCCAGCAAGTACGCCTGGTCGATAATGAGTTGGGTTTAATTTTCAAGTATCTTGAAAGCAGCAGTCAATTATCAAATACCATTGTTGTATTGTATGCAAACCACGGTAGCGGCCTGGGAGATAATGGTGTAAAAAAGCTCGCAGTTTCCTATCAGTCCAGCATTCATGTACCGCTACTCATTCGACATCCTGCGGTAAAGCATGCCATTCAAATTAACACACCGATTACACTGCTGGATCTGATGCCAACACTGATGGAATTAACCGGTAATAATGTACCTGATAATATTGATGGCAGAAGCCTGTTACGGGACTACAGCCAGCCACAGGAAGCACAGCGACCGATTATTGGCAGAAATGACTTCGACGAATATATAAGATTAGGAGCCTATAAATTAATCCGCAAGCAGGGAAACAGGCTTGAATTGTATAATCTGGATAATGACCCTGGAGAACTTAACAATATTGCCATGCAAGAGCCTGATCGTAAAAGAAAAATGTCCGGTATACTGGATTCAGTAAAACTGAACATCCTGAAAAATCAATAACACTGAAAACATCTGAAATTCATTCTTCTCCCGGGGTTTCAAACATTTCTGAAATCACGCGCCCCTGAACAAAATCTGGTATAGACTTTTTCAGAAGTGATAAAACTGTCGGATACTGGTCAATATGGCTCAAGGGTTTTTTCAGTTTATGGTTTTTCCTTATGCCGGGACCCATAACAATAAATGGCGTCCACATTCCTTTTAGATTATCCGGTATCACCCCTTGTTTATATCCAGATTGCAGGGACGCCTCAAATACTTTACCATCAATGCTTAATTTTTCACTCCAAAGATATCCGGGATTATTTGAAACAATCAAATCTCCTACGCCGTCGTGTGGCAGACCCAGGCTACCGGCATTTTCCCACTTCACGATCCTGGCCAATGGTGATTTCCCCTGGTTATCTTTCAATTCTTTTAAAAGATTAATCACTCTTAACCGTAATATATTGTAATCTTTTCCTGTGGCTCTTTTGAAATTTCCACCAAGACCTTTTGGATTGATATAAATGTGATACATTTTCAGGAATGCAACCTGTGTCCTGTCCCAGTCGATCTTGTGATAACCAGTTTCGGGGTTAATCTTATAATGCAACAAACCATTCTTCGCCAGGTAGTTATTCAGATTTACGCGAATATTTAATGGTATAATACCGTGATCTGAACTGAGTACGATATAGGTATTTTCATCTGCTCGTTCCATTACCTCACCAATGATCTGATCTATGCCGGAATAGATCTCCATTGCGTCCTGCCATATATCTTTTCTCGCTGCTTCATCAAGATCATCATATTGTGCACTTGCCGGATCCAGGTAACGCATCCACCAGCGACTGGTTAAGAACTGATTCGGTGTATATACATCATGAATCAACACAGTGCTTCCAGAGCTCTCTGCAAGATAAGCTGCGGCAATTTTATGCCACTGAAGGCTCATTCTGGCTTCTTCCATAAAAGCAGATTTATCTTCAGGGTAAAAAACAAGTTGCGGCGGATAGTTATCCGGGAAATCCACCATTGGTCCTGCGGCAGCCTGTAACAGTTCAGCTATATCAGCTGGTTTACTGGTATAACGATTCAAGGTATTGTAATAGAATCGAACCCTGAAATTTTCCCGATCCTTGAGACGTACAATTCTGATCCGCAACTGTGTTGGGACACTGACTTCGGACATCTTAAGTTCCCAATCACCCTTTTTAGGTGTGTAATAATTGTAATCGTTAGCTGTTTGATAATGCAGCGTGATTGGTAGCCAGTTACTTCCCTCTCCTTCCGCGAGATCTGACCATTGTGTTTTCCTGTCTAATGACAACAGGATCCGATCATAATTCTCTCTATCATCGTTTGAAGTATCGTAAACCAGGCCATATACAGTCGTTCCCCAGTTTTCCATTTCAATTTCAAAGGGAGTGGAAAATGACTTTCTTTTTATTTGCCAGTCATTAGAATCGCTAGCATCGACATACTGCGTTAACCTGGCACCATGTTCAAACAGACGATTTTCAAGCCCCTGCTGACGCCGGACGGATGCAGCACCGGTTGAATTGAAAATTACTGCTGGAAAATCCATGCCCCAGCCACCCCATCGGCCACGAATCGTGATTCCTTTTGAAATTTCTGGCGGTGTTGACCCGGGAACAGACAATAAACTCACCTTTTCACCGGATTTTTCAAGTGTGTACCAGATGGGAGGTATGAGCTTGGCATGAGAGCTGAAGCCATTACGAGCCACAATTTGTAGAGGATAGCCCTGCAATCGAATCGCACCATCCACAACACCATGCAGACTGGGGTAAGTACCTGTCATCAAGGTGGCAAAATTACTTGGTGTATGACCCGGAAACACAGGGATCGAATAGCCATAGGACCCGTTTTCCATCAAACGTTTTATATTTGGAAGCTTACCCTGTTTAGCCCAATCAAACACTCGAAAAACATCGGGATCTGCACGTAATCCATCCGGTATAAACCAGTAGAGTTTCAATTTACTATTTGATTTCTGCGAATGAGTGATCGTTGCTGAATCAATAGCTTTATCTTTCTCCCCTGCGTCGTACTGAATATACATGACGATACTGGCAATAATCACCAGCATGACTAGTAGATAGATATGACGTTTAGATTTCTTCATTAACAATTCTTTTTTGAAATAGATCGTAAGAGAATTTCACGCTAGACTGTATCTGAAATATTCATAACTTTAAAACAACATAGAAATTTCAGATCACATGGATCGATACTTCGGAATCCCTATAATAATTGCCATCTTGCTGGGCATGATGTTCCCCTACGCTGCGATTGAGATGTCACGATACGGTATAGTATTTTTATTTATCCTGATGTTCAATGCAGGCCTCGGAATGAACTGGAAGAAGTTTCGTAGAACCTCTGGACGAATAGGACAACTCTCCACAGGACTGATTTTACTATTTTTCATCTTCCCTTTTCTTCAATGGTCGTTGGCTATATTCCTGATTTCCGATCAACAATACATATATGGTCTCGTATTTTCCTCCTTGACTCCGGTTGCTCTGGTTGCGCCTCATTTTTCCAGATTACAGGAAACTGATGCCGAAATCGCTTA
>BTQX01000045.1:0-10262 GCA_036986095.1 Gammaproteobacteria bacterium | reverse complement strand
GATTGAAATACTGGTTATATGATAACAATGGCTTTTTCTTAAGGCTGACACAGAGACTGCCCGACCAGACCAGGGCCTATTTTGAGGCCAGGGGCTTTGATCAGGCCTCGTCGGATATCGCCGGGACATCCTGCATATTTCAAACCATGATCAAGAACACGGGGACAGATTCGGGCGTTATAATGAACGCTGACTTATCTGAATGGAAAGTTGTCTCAGGGGAAAACAGCAAATCAATGTTACTTCGGGAATACTGGCAAAAACTCTGGCTGGATCGAAAGCAGTCTCAGTCAGCTAGAGTGGCTTTTGAGTGGTCGTTGCTGCCCACCATTATTCAGTATGATGTGAATGACTATAACTGGGGTATGTCCAGCTATGGCCTTCCACCGGCGAGCCGTTTTGATCTGTTGTTTAGCTGGACTCGCGAGGGAAAGCACTACAACGGAAAGATTTCTGATGTCATCTGCCCCGATGACATCCATCCGGAGCCACCGTCTCAATAATAGAGCACTCTTAACATCTACTACATTTCTATACCAATTAATGGTAAGCATAAACATGAACAATCGTATATATAAATCACTGTCCATCGCTTTAGTCCTTATTCTGACTAACTTCCTGAATATTCAGGGTGTGTCAGCGGCCCAAACTTTGACAAAGGTGAAAGATAAACCAGCTGCTGCAAACTTCAAGCTGGAGGATCAGGAAGGGAAATTCGTCCAACTGACAGACTATAAAGGCAAGGTAGTGATAATCAATTTCTGGGCAACCTGGTGCCCGCCCTGCCGAAAGGAAATGCCATCTATGCAACGTGCATGGGAGAAACTACAGAAGGAAGACATAGCGATGCTTGCCATTAACGTCGGAGAAGACAGTGATGCCATCTTTGCCTTTACAGCCGAGTACCCCGTGGATTTCCCACTGCTGATGGACAAAACATCAAGTGTTTCCAGAGAATGGCGTGTAAGCGGCCTGCCCTCGACCTATGTCATCGACCCGCAGGGGAGAATTATCTATCAGGCGATAGGTGGGCGTGAATGGGATGCACCTGAAATACTAGAGAAGATCAGGAAGTTGAAAAAATAGAATTATATCTTTTTTTAAGACCCCTGTGTGAATTCGTAGGAAGATTGCCGCGGCGCGATTCTTTTTCATAATATTGTTAGTCTGTTAGTCTCTGAAAAATTCAAGCCGAGGGCGGCGCTCCTACATGAATATCATTGAGACCAGATATGTATTACGTCTTTTTTTCTAATTGCAGGTCTTTTTCCATAATTTCAGTGTAAAGTCCCACTAGTTTTGATGCTAGCAATTGGTATTCTGGGTGTCTGTCAATCAATGGCATTGCTTTTTTTGCGTCCGACATAACCTTTTCCAGAAAATCCAGATCCATTTCATCAAGCGCCTCACCTCCATCCACTTTCTCTTTTAATGAAAGAATTCTTGGCAACCGCTGTTTCTCCAGTCTTTCCATGAGAACAACTAAAAGACCTGTATCTTTATCCATGCATATTCCTGTGATCACGTTGTGTGCTTATGGAAATTCTATCAGCTAGCAATATTCATTTCTCAACTAATAATGATAAGCGCCGAACTGCGGTTCTCCCGATTCTTTTAATTCAATCGACACGGCAGCACGAGCCCTAAGCCAGTTGCCGTCAAGTTTTTCTGGCTGTGGCTGGTATATATATAACATTCAGTCCTTTATCCGTTTGCATCTCGTTAGGCCACCTGCCCTACTCCACCAGCTCGGGCTTAGACGCTCCTTTTCCCGGGTCTTCGGTGTCGATGTAATTTGCTGCCAACACATCCGGTACTTATGCTGTCCATACAGATATGCCGGCAATCATCGTTAACAGAAGTGCACTCGCGATGTTTTGGAACAGTCGTAATGGATTATTCATACAGAAATTTCCGTTTATTCACGAGCTACTAAAGCTGGATATCTTCTTTTATATACTTTCTTGCTTTGGCAGCTTCACCCACTCGCTGGATTGCCAGAACAAAGGCCGCCGTCCGCAGATCAATAGATTTCTCCTTTGCCACATTCCTTACAGCTGCATAGGCCTTGCGCATCATGCGGGTAAGCTCTTCATCAACACGATCTTTTTGCCAGCTGAATTGCTGGATATTCTGCGTCCACTCGAAGTAGCTGACGGTGACACCACCAGCGTTGGCCAGGATATCTGGCACTATCAGCACGCCACGTTTTGCCAGAATTTCATGTGCAGCTGGCGAAGTCGGGCCATTGGCACCTTCGACAATTATATCTGCCTTTACATCATTTACATTGTCTTCAGTGATTGCATCTTCCAGCGCTGCAGGAATAAGCACATCCACATCTGCGCCAATTATTTCCTGACCATTGAATGCTGTGCCGCCGGGGAACCCCTTAACGGTTCGATGTTCCCCTGTCCAATCAACAAGTGCATCAATATCAAGCCCTTCATCATTCTCCACACCACCCAGATAGTCGGCAACGGCTACGATCCGTGCTCCCTGCTCGGCAATCAGGCGTGCCGAGTTTGAGCCCACATTGCCAAAGCCCTGTACTGCAACACGGATATCAGTCCAGGACTTGCCGCAGTCATTCAATGCTTCCTCCAGTACCACCATAACACCACGACCGGTTGCTTCATCACGCCCTTCCGAGCCAAACAGCTCCAGCGGTTTACCGGTTACGATGCCAGGTGAGAAACCAGCATATTTCGAGTACTCATCCATGATCCAGCCCATGACCTTTGCGTTGGTATTTACGTCTGGTGCCGGGATATCAATAGTGGGGCCAATGATTTCCTTGGTCTGCTCAACGAAACGTCGTGTGACGGCATTCAGTTCACGCTCGCTCATTATTGAGGGGTCGCAATTGATGCCGCCTTTAGCCCCACCAAAAGGAACATCGACAATCGCTGTCTTCCATGTCATCAGGTTTGCCAGCGCCGCAGCATGGTCTTCATCCATACTGGGATGGTAACGCAAGCCCCCTTTCATCGGTCCACGTGAATTGTTGTGTTGTACTCTGAATCCCTGATAATGTTGCAAACGGCCTTCATCATCGTCGATCACAAGATCTACCTTGACGGTACGGATGGGTGTCCAGATGATTTCCCTGAGACGATCTGAAAGATTTAATACATCGGCAGCTTTCTGGAAATAATAGCGACTCTCTTCAAGCATGCTTCACCTTTTTCATTAGTTATTAGATTTGATTCATAAAACCCTTGTTACTAAGGGTAGCGGACACAACGTGCAAAACCTTCGAGGCTACGGGGACCTCGCCAATTTCCACCCAGCATATAGCTTTGAAAAAAAGCATTCTCTTTGGCGTTGTCAATCTCCAGGTCTTCAGGCTGGACAGTGGTTTCCGACATCATATTACGGAACGCATCGCGTGTCTCTGGCGTGCGTGACCAATATTAGGCTTTGTAGCCGGTATCCGGGAAATAGGTCGTATCAATAGCCGGTTTCAGTTTACGCAAGTCAACAAGGCTGGAGAGTTCCTTGTTGTGAGGCAGCCTGCAAACCAGAGATATGGCATAATTAATCAGAGGTTCCTAAAGTATTAATAAGCATATAGTCTTTGATTTATGTCATCCTTCCAGGCGACTGATTATCCATTAAAACCCTTATCAGAGGATTAAAAGTTTGCCATTTAAATTATTTTTTTTAAGAGTAGATGCACGCTCTCTTCTGCTCCTGACATTGCTTCTTGCCGGTTCTTATTCAGGCTCTGTCAGTAGTAATAACCCAGAAGAGCAGGCCAGAGACATAATCAGGCAGGCTATTGATCATTATCGAGGCTTAAGCTCCTACTCTGAAATGACGATGACCATCCATCGTCCGGACTGGGAGAGAAAGATGTCCCTGCAGGGCTGGTCCAGCGGTGGAAAAAAAACGCTGATTCGGGTTACCGCCCCGCCGCGTGACCAGGGTAGTGCAACCCTGGTTCTGGATGACAATAAGATCTGGAGCTTTGCACCAAAGATAAACCGGGTGATACGTATACCCTCCAGCATGATGAGTCAGAGCTGGATGGGTTCAGACTTCTCGAACAAGGATGTCTCGCGTACGGATGAGATCGTCGACAAGTACACGCATACGCTGCTTCGCACTGATACCGTAGACGGACAGAAAGTTTATGTCATTGAATCAATTCCACTTGAAGAATCATCTATCGTCTGGGGAAAGGAAATTGCTTATATACGTGATGATTTCGTTGAGCTGGAGCATGAATTTCTTGATCAGGATATGAAACTGGTGAAGAGCCTGAAAACACTGGAAATTAAAGAGATGAGTGGACGTATGTTTGCAGTTCGGCAACGTATGACAAATACCGAAAAGGAAGATGAATGGACTGAAATAAGCATAAATGTGCTTGATTTTGACCGCAACATTCCGGACTACATCTTTACCCTGTCAAATTTACGCAATCCGAGATGAAAAGTACTACCCTGACACTTGCCTGGCGTAATATCTGGCGTCACCCACGCCGAACACTGTTAACAATAGGTGCAATGGTTTTTGCGGACATCCTGCTGGTATTTATGCTGGGTCTGCAACTTGGTCAATACCGCATGATGATCGATAATTCACTCGCTCTTGTCAGCGGCCAGATGCAGGTGCAAGTTGCAGGTTATCTTGATGATCCTCAGATGTATCGTTCTATCCCTGCAGCAGATGACCTGGCAGAACAAATAAGAAAGGCCATCGATCTGGAAGCTGTCTCACCGAGGGCTTACGGTTTTGCGCTTGTTTCCTCCGAAAAGCGTACGCTCGGCGTACAAATCTCAGGTGTTGATCCACTTCGTGAACAGCAGATATCTACCCTTCCGGGACTTATCTCATCAGGTCGCTACCTGTCCTCAGCCAGTGCAAATGAAGCCGTTATCGGCAGCACCCTGGCAAGCAACCTGAAGCTGGCAGTAGGCGATGAGCTGACTTTGCTAGGCAGTGGACGTGATGGTTCGATGGCCGCAGCAGTGTTGCCTGTAGTGGGTATATTCGATACAGGGAACCGTGATATTGACCGGCAGATAATAGCCATTCCTCTGAATAGCTTTCGTCAGATTTTTTCCATGGGCACAGATGCCCACAGCATAATTATCGGTGGGCAACGCGATCGGGGGGATCAGTATAAGAAGGCCATTGAATCACTGATAAAAGACAATGACAAACTCGTACTGTTATCATGGGAAAAATTATTGCCTGGGCTAAAGCAGGCCATTGAAGCGGATTTTTTCAGTGCGTGGTTCATGTATGCTGTGCTAATAATCCTGGTTGCCTTTAGCATGTTGAATACCATCTTGATGTCAGTATTAGAACGAACCCATGAGTTTGGCATCCTGCTGGCTCTTGGTGTCAGGCATAGCAAACTGGGTAAAATGATTTTTACTGAATCGACCCTGCTGGCACTTACAGGCATGCTTATCGGTATTGTTTCCGGTTCACTGCTGACATTCTATTTTTCAAAAACAGGTATCAGTTACCCCGGTCTGGAAGAGATGGCCGCACGCTTCAACCTGCCGCCGGTAATACTGCCGGAGGTCTCGCTTCGTACTGTGATCCCAGGGCCTCTGGCTGTTTTTCTTGCCAGTGTACTATCGTCACTTTATCCTGTCTGGCACATGCGAAAACTTAATCCTGTCCAGGCCATGCAGGCAGCATAAGATGATGCATACGTTCAGGACTCCCTGGTTGATGATCAGCCGTATTGCCTGGCGAAACCTGTGGCGTAATCACCGGCGTAGCCTTATCATGCTGTCAGCAATTAGCCTTGGTGTATGGGGAATGATCTGGATGACGGCTTTAATGCGTGGCATGGTCGACCAGATGATCGATAGTTCCATCAAAACCCTGTCCGGTCATATCCAGATTCATGCACCGGGTTATATTGATGACCCATCGATAGAGTATCTATTACCACCACTAAACAAATCGCCTGCCCTGCAGAAATTGCTTGCCTCCGACGAAGTCGTCGCCTGGTCAGAACGACTAAGAGTACCGGCTGTCATTCGCAGTGAACGGGATGTGTATGCGGTCACTCTGGTGGGTATTGATCCTGTCAGGGAACGTGGCCTTTCATTTATTGCTGAAAGTATCACGCAAGGCAGCTACCTCAGTTCGGTAATTGATAACAAGCTGCTGCTGGGCAGGAAGCTGGTCGAGCGACTGGAGACCCGTATAAATAGACGGGTCGTACTGATGAGCCAGGATCCGGACAATAATATCGCTGAGCGTGGTTTTCGTATTGGCGGTATCTTTGAAACCGATCTACAGGCAACAGAAACGGCTTATGTGTTTGCCGGCATCGAAACAGTACGGAAGCTGCTGAAAGTCGGCCCGGGTGTTTCGGAAATATCACTGCTGGGTCAGGATTATCGCAATCTGGACAGCCTGTTAGAAAAAACACGATCCGCCGCGAGTAATGCAGATGTAAAGACATGGCTGCAAATCGATCCGTATATGGCTTCAATACTGGCTGTCATGGATGGTTTTGTACTGGTCTGGTTTATTGTTATTTTTCTGGCATTGTCCTTCGGCCTGGTCAACACCCTGATGATGGCCGTATTTGAGCGTACACGTGAAATTGGTCTAATCCAGGCGCTGGGCATGAAGCCTTCCTATATCCTGCTGATGATTCTCATTGAATCGATCGCAATGTTGCTGATTGGCCTGCTTGCAGGGAATATTCTGAGCTGGCTGACTATTCTTCCAGTAAAGGATGGTATTGATGTCTCCGCCGTAGCGAGTGGGCTTGAATGGGTTGGTATTAGCAGTACTCTGCTGCCGGCGGTCAAAGTCCATGATGTGGTAATGGCCAATGCTGTCGTACTCGTACTGGGCATACTGGCAAGCCTGTTCCCGGCATGGCGCGCCTCACGCAAGGTACCTATCGAAGCAATCACGAGAGTATGGCAATGAAAAATACGGCAGTGCAATGTCGCCACCTGGACAAAGTCTTCAAGCAGGGCCAGTTGTCGGTTAATGCCCTGTCTGGCATCGATATTGAAATAAATACCGGTGAGTTTCTCTGCCTTTCCGGACCCTCTGGTTCCGGCAAAACGACCCTGTTGAACATGGTGGGCGGGCTCGACCGGCCTACTGCAGGTGAGATTAGCGTTTCCGGGCAGAGACTGGATACCATGACATCTGAACAACTGGCTGATCTTCGACTACATCGTATCGGCTTTGTTTTCCAGGCTTATAACCTGATACCAGTATTAAGTGCCCGTGAAAATGTCGAATTTGTCATGCAGCTACAGGGAATAGAGGAAAGCCAGCGCCATTCTCAGGCCGTAGAAATACTGGATCAGGTGGGTTTGACGGGCCTGGAGAATCGTCGTCCTGCAGAATTATCCGGTGGACAACAACAGCGTGTCGCCGTGGCTCGCGCAATCGTCAGCAGGCCTGACCTCGTCCTGGCCGACGAGCCGACCGCCAACCTGGACTCAGCCAACTCGGACAACTTAATGGAACTGATGCGCGAGCTAAACAGTAGCAGCGGTACAACTTTTATTATTTCCACCCATGACGAAGACGTCATGAAATTCGCCAAACGCCTGGTGAGATTGCATGATGGCAGGATTGTCGGAGATGAATCAGTTGAAAGATAAACATCAAAAGATTTTTCACCACAGAGGACACGGAGGACACAGAGGGAAGAAAAAATATTGCCAGGTACTGTGAGCAATCACCGACCTTCAATGCCTGATTTAAAATATGCTTAGTGAGCGAGTCAAATATAAAAACCTCCGTGTCCTCCGTGTCCTCCGTGTCCTCGGTGGTGAAAAAATGTTTTTTAAATACCTTCTTATACTTCTCCTGTTCAGCATGGCTTCTACTGCTACAGCTGAGACTACTTTCGGTGGGCACGTTAAGTATTTTTACACCTACTCGGACTTTCCTGCTGGCACGGTTTTTGCCACTGAAGCCGACCCATACCAGGAGTCACTGGGAAATCTAAGATTAAAAATAGAAACGCAATCTGGTTACTGGGATGGCCAGCTGGACTATGAGCTCAATGGCCTCTACTCGCCGGATCTGAACAACTGTTTCATACGAGCAGGCCTGGCCGGGTATGGTTGCACAACACTTGCAAGCGACAAAAGTCAGTTTTTCGACTTGTCCAGTGTCATCTCTGACAACGATACTTCACTGGTATATCAGCGACTCGACAGGCTTGCTGTTTCTTACTCAAGTGAAAGTTTTGTTACTCGCGTCGGTCGACAGGCCATCAGTTGGGGCAATGGCATGGTCTATAACCCGCTGGATCTTTTTAATCCATTTGCACCTGCTGCAATAGATAAAGAATACAAGCGTGGCGAAGACATGCTTTATTTTCAGGGCCTGTCCAATTCAGGCAGCGATTTGCAGGCTTTGTACATTCCACGCCGCGACCTTGCTACTGGAGACGTTGCCAGTGACAAATCTGCCCTGGCCGGGAAATTTCACTGGTTGATGTCCGGAAATGAGATCGATTTACTGCTTGCAAGAAACTATGGTGATACGATTCTAGGTGGTGCTTATACAGGTGAATGGCTTAAGAATGTCATCAATGCCAGTATCTCACTGTCACTGACGGATAATGGAAACATCTGGTCTTTTGAAACAAATTATAACTATTCTACAGAACTGCGAAACTTGAATCTAAGTGGGTTCGTAGAGTTCTTCTATAATGGATTCGGCCTGAAGGGCAACCGCTACACTGCCGGAGAAATTACAGAAAATGAAGCTCTGTTTTCACGCCTGCTACGGGGTGAGTTGTTTACTATTGGGCGTTACTACCTGGCAGCAGGTGCCCTGCTAGAGGTGACACCTTTGTTTAGTCTGACACCAACACTTTTCATCAATATTGGTGATGGCAGCGGACTGTTGCAGTTTTCCGGCACCTATAGCCTGACACAGAATTTTGACCTTCTTGCAGGTGTTAACTTACCAATGGGAGCAGATGGTACCGAATTCGGTGGCATTGAGGCGCTTAGAGACAAAGAACTGACTCTGGCACCGGCAAACACTCTGTTTGCTCGTCTTGCCTGGTATTTTTGAGGAAAGAAAATGCTGGTTTGAACCGCAGAGGACGCAGAGGATAACCATTTACATATTATTAAAAAATCGTTGACATGGTTCTTTTAGTGTAATTACCAGATTTCTCCACACACTGACATAGTATTTTAATGATCTTCTTTTCTCTGCGAACCTCTGCGTCCTCCGCGGTTAAAATATCTGGTATCTCTATTAATGCACTAAAACCATATTACCCGGCTCCTTTGCGGTTCAAATAAAGTTTAAACAAATTTCAATACCCTCACGCTTACTATAAAATCACTGAATGACTGATAGTTCCCCACGACTCACCACCCTGCCCGCCTGGAAAAAGCTTCAGGATCATTATGATGAGATTTCCGGTCTCCACATGCGTGAATTATTTGCAAGCCAGCCAAATCGCTTCGAAGAATTTTCGATTACTCTGGATTCTCTGTTTCTGGATTACTCCAAGAATCGGATCAACCCGAAAACTATACAACTGTTAACAGACCTGGCCAGGGAGTGTTGTGTCCCCGAAGCAATTGATAGCATGTTCAAAGGTGAAAGGATCAATACCACAGAAGACCGGGAAGTTCTTCACACCGCTTTAAGAAGTGATATAGACAAGCCTTTCGTAATTGCAAGCGGTGATGATGTGATGCCTGAAATTCGGGCAGAATTAGAGAAAATGAAAAGTTTTTGTGACGCGGTGCATAGCGGCGAAAACACCGGCCACACCGGTAAAACGTTCACTTCGATAGTGAATATTGGCATAGGTGGTTCAGATCTTGGTCCTCACATGGTAGTGAATGCCCTGAAGTTTTATCAGAAAGATCTTGAAGTCCATTTTGTATCCAATATTGATGATGCCGATATTGCTGAAACACTGAAAAAACTCAACCCGGAGACTACACTGTTCATTATCTCATCAAAAACATTCACTACCTGGGAAACACTGACCAATGCACACAGCGCGCGAAACTGGTTTTTGCAGTCAGGTGCTAATCAGACCGCTCTATCGAAACATTTTATTGCCGTCTCCAGTAATATTCCCGGCGCCACAGCTTTCGGAATTTCTGAGGAAAATATATTTGAATTCTGGGATTGGGTCGGCGGGCGCTATTCCCTGTGGTCCGCGATTGGTTTATCGATTGCACTAGCAGTCGGTTTTGAAAGATTCTCCGAGCTCCTCGCTGGCGCCAATTCGATGGACAAGCATTTCAGGGAAGCCCCACTGG
>BTQX01000044.1:0-10759 GCA_036986095.1 Gammaproteobacteria bacterium | reverse complement strand
CGAGCTTGCTGATGCTTTCCACACTATGCGTTCACAGGTGCAGGAACGCCAGCAAAGACTGGATTTCATGGCCCATCATGATGAGTTAACCAGTTTGCCGAATCGCGCGCTTTTTTATCAGCATCTCGAAAAAGCGATAAAAACAGGCAAAAAAAATGGACAATTGGTAGCCCTGTTTTTTCTTGATCTGGATCGGTTTAAGAAGATAAATGATACTCTTGGACATGGCATAGGTGATGAACTGCTGCGCAAGGTTGCGAATCGACTCGAAAGTACATTGCCGGAATGCAAGCTGGCACGATTCGGCGGAGATGAGTTCGCCATTATTGCAGAAGGCATCAATGATAAAAGCCATGTTGTATTCCTTGGTGAAAAAATCCTGCAGATATTTCGTTCGCCCTTCAAAATAAAAACTAATACGCTAAGGGTTTCAACATCGATTGGCATAGCGATGTATCCAATAGATTCAGATTCAGTAAGCGATTTATTAAAAGCTGCAGATACAGCAATGTATGTAGCCAAGGGCCAGGGCAGAAACCGGTATTGGTTCTTTACTGAAAATATGTCTCGGATGGTAAAAGAAAAGCTTGCACTGGAAAACGAGCTCCATCAGGCAGTCCTGGAGAACCAATTTGAGGTCTACTACCAGCCTGTAGTCACAATGAACGAGCAGCAACTGGTTGGTTTTGAATGTTTGCTGCGCTGGAACCATCCCGAACGTGGTGTTCTGCCACCTGCTTATTTTATCGACATGCTCGATGAGACCGGATTAATTAAGAAAGTGACATTGTGGCTGCTGCAGCAGGTGACTGACATGCATGAAAGATTCGCAAGTTCAGGTTGTTTTGAATTGAAGCTTTCTATAAACCTGACTGCCAGGATGCTTCAGGACGATGGATTTTCCAGCAAGCTGCTCAGACACATGATGGATAAAAAACCAGACCCGAAAAAGCTTGTGATCGAAATGACCGAGGACGCATTGGCAGAATATTTTTATGATGCTAATGAGACCCTGCAGGCATTGAGAACTCTTGGCGTGAAGGTGGCAATTGATGACTTTGGTACAGGCCAGTCATCGCTTGACCACCTTCGGTCTTTTCAGTTTGATCAGTTAAAAATTGATAAAAGTTATGTGCAGGATGTTATAGAGGATACAGGCGATGCCAGTCTGGTCAAGGCAATAATCCAGATGGGGCATTCGTTTGGCATGCAGGTTGTTGCCGAAGGTGTAGAAACAGTCGATCAGCAGGAGTTTTTACAGGCTCATGGCTGTGATTTACTGCAGGGATATTTAATCAGCAAGGCGGTTCCTGTTACTGAAGTGCTTGAGATTGTGGCACGTCATATGGAGGAGCAACCGTTGCCGCTTGATGTTATTGTTTGAAAACAGATTCAAGTTCCAAGTTCCAAGTTCCAAGACGAAAGACGAAAGACGAAAGACGAAAGACGAAAGACGAAAGACATAGTTGCGATTTTTTTTACTTGGAACTTGGATCTTGGAACTTGAAACTTTGTCTTACCTACTTAAATTTCACCAGAACGAATAACCAGAAGTTTCTCCACCGTCATATCCCGGTATGTGTAGGGTATACCGCCGGTGCCGTAACCCGAAACCCTCCTGCCGGCAAAAGGCATCCAGTCAACTCTAAAGGCGGTGTGATCGTTGACCATGACTGCAGCCGCATCGAGTCTTTTGTAGGCCCACATCGCAGTATCAAGGTTTTTTGTGAAAACTGCTGCCTGAAAAGAATAAGGGAGTGCATTTGCGCGCTGCATAGCCTGTTCCATGTCATCACAGGAATAGACACAGATGACCGGGCCGAATACTTCATTCTGGCTTATCGTTGATTTACCAGGCGGATCGAGTAGCACCGTTGCCGGGTAGCATGTTTCAGATATCGGGCTGCCGCCGCTTAGTAGCCGGGCACCATCTGAGACGGCTTCTTTGACCCACTGATCGATCCTTTGAACTTCAGCCGGGCGGATTAGTGGGCCAATTTCAGTAGACTCTGATGTAGGATCACCCACTGTCATAGCATTACCCAAATCGGCAATACGGAGGGCAATCTGTTCAGCTTTGTCAGCTGGTGCATAAACACGCTGTACTGATACGCAGACCTGTCCTGCGTGGTAGAAGCCGGCTTTGGCAATAAGCGGCAGGGCATCATCAAGATCTGCATCTTCAGCTACAATGACGGGTGCCACGCCTCCATGTTCCAGCGCACATCTCGCGCCGGGTGCCAGTTTTGAACGTAGCATCCAGCCAACCCTACCACTACCAATGAAACTGAAGAATGCTACACGTGAGTCACTGGCAAGTTTTTCAGCTGTCCTGTTGTCATCGACCACACAGGCCTGTGCCCATTCTTCCGGTAGACCTGCCTCTCGTAGAATGGAAATGAAACGCATGCAGGACAGTGGAGTGTCTCTAGCGGGTTTAATAATAACCGGGCAGCCGGAAGCAACAGCAGGCCCGACCTGGTGAACGATCAGATTTAATGGATGATTAAAGGCACTGATGGCAACGACGATACCAATAGCTTCATGGTGGGTAAAGGCAAGTCGTCCACTAGAAGCCGGATTTACACCCATGGCAATCTCTCGCCCCGTTTCATTCCGTAGCAGTTCCGCACAATTTCGCACACCGTCAATCGCGCGGGTGACTTCCACGCGGGAGTCGATTAACGGTTTTCCACCTTCCCGTGCGGCTTCGACTGCCAGGTATTCAAAGCGTTCCTGCATAATGACAGCAGTTTTTTCAAGTACGGCTATACGCTGCTCACCGCTCAGCCAGCCATTCCTGTCACGATAGAGCCTGTCGGCTGTATGCAGTGCCATCTCTATGGCATCCACATCGGCTATATCGACTGATCCAATGAGGCTGCCGTCAAAGGGGGAGGTGACGGGATGTGTGCCGCTACTGCTGGCACCAGAAATCATTAACGGGTAGTTTTCAGGCATGATTTTTTCCTTTATCTTTAGTCTTTAGTCTTAATTCTAAATCGGGCAGACCAGCTCACCAAGTTGCTCGGTCAACTTCATGTTTTCGGAGTAATCTACAGGGCAATCAATAATGACCACAGTGTCATCCGCAATGGCCTTTTTTATTGTTGGCACAAGGTCATTTACCGATTCGATGCGATAGCCTTTTGCACCGAAGCTTTCTGCATATTTGATGAAGTCCGGGTTGTTAAAATCGATATGGCTGGGTCGGCCAAAGTGTCGCATCTGATGCCAGCGTATTAGACCATACTGGTTATCGGTCCAGATGATGATGACGATTGCAGTTCCGATACGTAATGCTGTTTCAATTTCCTGTGAATTCATCATGAAACCGGCATCTCCGGTCACGGCAACGATGGTTTTTCCCGGGTGCAGCAGCTTAGCTGCCAGGGCGCCCGGAACCGCTATTCCCATCGAGGCAAAACCGTTGGATATGATGCATGTATTAGGTCTTTCTGCCTGGTACATGCGCGCCATCCACATTTTATGTGCCCCGACATCAGAGATAACGATGTCATCAGCATTAAGCGCCTGGTGGATATCCCAGAGTATTTTCTGTGGCTTTATCGGAAAGGACTGGCTGTCGGCATGTGCAGAAATAACATCGACTATTGTTTGTCTTAAATGTTGAGCATTGTTTTCCTGATTAGGCGTTGCGAGTTCCGATATGCCGTGAAGTGCGCGCGAAATGTTGCCAATGACGCCGCACTCGACGATGTAGTATTCATCAACCTCTGCAGCCGAAGGGTCGATGTGAATCAGTTTGGATTTTTTATCATGATTCCAAAGTTCAGGTCGGTATTCGACGATGTCATAACCAATACAGATGACCACGTCGGCCCGGTCAAAGCCACAGGATACATAGTCGCTGGCCTGCAGGCCAACAGCTCCGAGAGACAGTTCATGTGAAAAGGGTATGGCGCCTTTTGCCATGAATGTAGTAGCGACCGGAATATTTAGCTTTTCTGCGAAGTCAATCAGATCTTCTGATGCCTTACCACGAATGACACCATTGCCGGCCATGATTAGCGGGAATCGGGCATTTGAAATGAGCTCTGCAGCCTGTTTCATTTTTGATTCAGGCGGTGTCGGCGGCTTGGCACTCTGTACCTTTAGGGGTTCTTTGCCGCTTACTTCAGCTCCTGCGATATTCTCAGGCAGGTCAATAAAACAACCACCAGGCTTTTCAGCCTGCGACACCTTGAATGCCTTGCGTATAATTTCGGGAATAATCTCAGGTTCACGCGCCTGTGTGCTGTATTTGGAGATGGGTTCAAACAGGTTGACCAGGTCCAGTATTTGATGGCTTTCTTTATGCAGGCGGGTGGTTGCACCCTGTCCTGCGATACCGACAATGGGCGCATGATCCATGTTGGCATCGGCAAAACCGGTGATTAAATTTGTGGCACCGGGTCCAAGTGTTGCCAGACATACCCCGGCCTTGCCAGACAGTCGTCCCTGCACATCCGCCATGAATGCAGCCCCTTGTTCATGTCGTGTTGTAATAAAGTTGATTGAACTATCCAGCAGCACATCCATGACGGCGATATTTTCCTCACCGGGGATACCATAGATATATTCAACATCTTCGTTTTCCAGACAACGGATGAAAAGTTCTGCTCCATTCATTATAGATTCCTTCTTTATTGTTTATGCATTTCAATTATTTCGTAGGAGCGTCGCTCGGCGCGATTCTTTTTAGATAAAAGATGAAGGACTCGAGACGAAGGATAAAAGAGTAAAGATAAACATCTCGGCAGTCTGTGTTTTCATGCCTTTTTCCTTAGTCTTTAATCCCGTGTCCTTCGTCCCAAAGTATCACGCCGAGCGATGCTCCCACAACATGCTATTGAGTAGACCCATAGTAGTCAAATGAGTTCAAACTTTTCAGTCATTTTTCATCCAGAGTTGTAATCGCATCCCAGTTCTCATCAAAGGGCAGTGCCAGTAATTTATAACATTCTTTGATTAACCTCTGCGAGGGTCCGTCATTGCCAATATCATCCGATATCTGCTGCAGGCAGGTAATTGCTTCATCCCACTGTTTGTCCCGGTAGAGTTGAAGCGCTTCTTCATAGAGCTCGACTAAGCGTTTGTTGACTGAACTATTTTCCAGCATCATCTCATAGATACGTTTTGGTTCTTCTTTGCCCTTGACCCGTACAGTATCAAGTTCACGATACAGATAGTCGTCTTTTACGTACTGATATGTATCTTCGGAGATAATTATAGTTGTCGCGTAACGCTTGTTGAGTCCTTCAATGCGCGATGCCAGATTTACCGCATCGCCAATAACTGTGTAGTCTGCAAACTCACTGGAGCCAAGGTTCCCAACGATAGCTTCACCCGTGTGCAAACCAATTCCTATCTTAATGGTGACACCTGGGGGTAGTTTGCCTGATAAGTTCAGTTTCTCCAGGCGTTGTATCATATCCTGAGCGCAACGGCAGGCCTGACGCTGATGGTCTGTGACTTCAAGTGGTGAACCGAAGAATGCCATCACAGCATCGCCCATCAATTTATCCAGTGTACCGTCATACTGGAAAACGGCGGCGATCATTTCATCAAAGTAGAGGTTGAGTAGCTGCCCCAGTTCAACCGGTGTAAGAGTCTCGGAAATAGGTGTAAACCCACGAATATCTGAGAACAATATGGTGACTTTAGTGCGGTGACCATCCAGTTTGACCGGAATGTTTTCTGACAGAATTGCATCAACTACATTTCTGGAAACATAGTGTCCGAATAATCCTCGTATTTCCTTTTCTCTCTGCCTGCTTATTTGCCAGTGGTAAGCAGTAGCAATGATTATATTAAGAAGAAAAGCGAGCAGCAGTGGTACCAGGTCTACCCAGACAAATTGAGATACAAAGAAATACCAGGAACTGAGAATAATTACACCGCTACCGGTGGCCATCAGGATAAGGTTGGTTCGCAATTCGGGTCGGCGTAGAAAGAGTATAATACCGCCAGCTAAACCTGCGATGAGTATGAGTATATTTAGTGTCCGCAATGACAATGTTCGAATGAAACGATCATCAAGAATGCTTGCGATTGCATTGGCATGCACCTCCAGTCCGGACATTCGTTTGTCGGTAGGTACAGAGAAAAAATCCTTGCCCAGACGGTGTGTGTTGCCAACAAGAACTATTTTCCCTTTAATTAGTGATGGGTCGAAATCATCTTCAAGAATTTTATAAAAGCTTATGGATGGATAGCTGCCATCAGGCCCTGAATAATTGATCAACATATCAGGGAAGGGAAGTTTGTGACGTCCCCAGCCAAGTGCATCCGGGTCATCAAGCATGCGCTGGTCTTCCGGAAAATCTTCATAGATTTCAACGGTAGCCATGGGCAGTGAGAAATAGATATAACCATCCCTGGTTAAATTCATATAGATCATACGGCGCCAGTAGCCATCCTTGTCCAGCAGGGTGTCAAAAAAACCTTCTCCCAGGCTTTCATCAGTAAAGGAAGGAATTGGCTGGGCAATTTCGCCGCTGGGTAGCAGCCGGTTTGCCAGTATTACATTGCCCGCGTCGGCAATGGCACGGGCAAATGCTGTATCTTCTTCTATAGTGGTGGGTCGGGAAAAATCGTAGTCAAAAACGATCAGGTCTGCCCCCGCTTCAGAAAGTTTTCTTACCAGTCGCGCATGATAGCTACGTGGCCAGTCGGACAGGCGGGTATTATAGAAATCGGTACTGGCTTCATCCTGTTTAACGAGAAATATTGCATTGCTGGCCGGTGTTTCACCCCTCAGTGTGAATAGCCAGTCATAGCCGAGCAGGCTTAATCTTTCGAGTCTGCCAGTGGAATTGAGGCCAATAACAATTAGCGGGACAATGATCACCAACAGCAGGCGAAAAGAAAAGCTCTGCCGTTTATTGATCTGCTTGTTCAATGCCTGGGATCATCTTCAACTTTTACAATCTTTATTCCTGCGAGAGCAATGCCAGTGATGTGCCCGGCTTCGTCAGTTTGCCCTCTGTGCCGCCAACCGTCCCATCGGTAATAACGATGATGCGAGGATGAGCACTTAGTTCACCGCTAGCCTGGGCCCGACGCATTCTTTCAGCATCTTCTTTGCCAACGATGATGTTTGATTTAAGCAGACCTTCCGCTTCAGTGGCCTTCATGGCCTTACGTTTTTTTCTTTTCCTGACAGGTACCGGTTCTTCAGCATAAGATGTACTGATTAGCCATGTCATAGAGAAAGCAGAGAGAGACTGGCCGGGTTTTGCAACCACATATTCAAGCACCCCGTTCTCTGAAATATAGGATTTGCCAGCGTCTGCCGGGTCGAGCAAAGGGGTGCCTGACTGGTCCATAATGACTGGAAACAATGCCGGTTGCAGTCCGGTGCCTCTGGCATCGATGTAGACCACTGCCTGTGTGTTGCTGGTACTATTGCCGGGTGTGCCAGCAGGCGCTTTGGCCGGGGCAGGCTGGCTGACTGGACGTGCTTCTATAGCCTGGTCATAGATATGAGAAATCACGCCATCAACACCACGCATGGATATGCGGTAGCTGGCCTCCAGCCAGAGTTTGTTATCCCTGTTTACCCATTTCTGCTTAATGAGTTCTTTGCCGCGGATGTTGCCGGCAAGTTTTATCTCAGCATCATCCTTTACCAGCTGGCTAAGGCGGTGTTTTGCATCAACACGCGTATCGGCAACAATTTGTAAAAAAACGCTATCTGCCAGCGCCCGGCTGACACGCAGGGCAAGTTCTTTTCCCATCGCCTGACTGACGGCCTTTCCACGGTATTCAGCCGGCACAGGGGCGCTGACATTGGCGACATATTCACCACTTTTCCAGTTGATATAACCTTTATCAAATTTTTCCAGTAAGGGTTGTAACGGGTTCGATTTTTCTGCAGCATTTGCAGCGATTACAGCAATCGGAAATAATATGACAACAAAAATGCTGCGTATTAAAACCGATTCAAGAATCGAGTGTACTCGAAACGTATTAACTTTTTTCACCGTGCTACAGCTTCAATTGTTTGCTGGCTCATGCCGGTAATCGACAGGCCGGGTGATTTGAAGCCAGTCAATTTCTTAATAAGATCATCGGCAGTGCCGCGATACTCGATATCGAAGCGTCCCTGTCCTGCATCGAAGGCCCGTCGATAAAGATTATCGACGCCTGAAATATTTCGGATCTGTTTCTCCAGTTCTTCCAGACTGTTGAAATCTATTCTGGAGATGGTTAGTTTGTAGGAGGTGGCATTGTTTACATCTGATGACCATTTTTGCAGTATCGACTCGATGGCCGTATTGGCAAGTGCGCGACTGGCATCATAAACAGCATCCATCGAAGCAGAAGGTTCTCCCTGCCGACTACCGGAGTAAATAACTTTTCCTGTGCCCGTTTCAATTACCCGTAATTGAATCTCTGAACGGAATATATCGTAATTAGATCCGTATAAAACGACGTTGCGCTCGAAATAACGTATCGCATCTGTAAGTACCAGCAGCTCGGCCCCGGTATCCCTGGCCAGTGTTACCAGTTTGTCACGACTACCTGAGGCCTGTGCGAGTTTTTGTTTGGAGACGTGCTGATTGATATCGACCATCGAGAATTTCTTCTTAAGAAACACTTCTTCAACCACTCCAGACGCAGAATCGACATACTGCTTGCCGGGAGAGATGGCCTGTGGGTCTGTCCTTGGCATGGTCATTACCATCAGACGTGGCATTTGCTTGCGCTTCATCAGTAGCCCGGCGGCCTCCATATCATCCCTGACCTTCCCAAGTTTTACATCGGCTTCAATTTGCACACGATAAAGACCGCCTTTCTCT
Organism: Gammaproteobacteria bacterium; assembly: GCA_036986095.1. GTDB lineage: Bacteria > Pseudomonadota > Gammaproteobacteria > BMS3Bbin11 > BMS3Bbin11 > BMS3Bbin11. The sequence continues at coordinate 1,952 of BTQX01000044.1, read as the reverse complement.
TCCTCTGAATTGACCTTGTATTTCTGGATGTAACCTTCGGTCTGGCTCAGTATTTTTTCATTGACGATGGATTTGTTTTCGACCAGCAGCTCAACATTAACGATCGTGCCCATGGCCTCTTCAACTGCATTGCGCATGGCATCTTCAATAGCATTGCGGCGGCTGTCCGGCTGGCCAGACGTGGCGACGCCAGTGGTCACTATGGTCTCTGACTTTTCCTCTGCAGAGCTATAGCCGATACTTAAGATGGAACTTGTCACAGCAAGCAGGTATATGAAAACGTACAGGATCTTTTTACTTATTCTCTCTGCCATCATGATTCCTCCTGAGGCGGCATCCGAATTTTTTTTCAGTCGCCAAATTACGCTGAGGAAAAATGCCTGTCAAGCGTATTACTGAAGGTTTCGTCCTTCATGTGCCATTGAATCTATTTTTAATATTTGTGCATGCCCACAAGTTAAGGGTTTAGCCCTTCATGGGCGAGTTGACGGCAGGGAAGGGTGAGAGGAAGTGTCAAGATATTTTACAGTCCTCAAGAGGCAGAATATCAGGGCAAGTGGCTTAACAATAGGCGTAAGTTATTGATTTAAATTGTTTTAATTTCAATCTGACGGGTTGATATTAAAATCTATGTGTGAATTTGCTGTCACTTTTTTTACGAATGATTGAATAGCAACCCCATTATGTTAAGCGGACGGTATCTAAGTTGTTGTTTATATTAAGTTAATGCAAACTGGTATATTTGTTGCAATATTTATGGCAGATGAGGAGAAAGTCGTGAACGTTAAAAAAATTCTAATTTCAGTATCTACACTTGTGGCTGTGTTTCTAACCGGCAGTGCTTCTGCTCTTGTTATTGATTTTGCTGGCATGGCAGATACTGGCGTGGGTGTTGGATCTATTCCGTACGGCGAAAGGGGTGGTCAGCCGATAACGCTCGATAATACTTATCAGACTAGTCTGGGGAGTCTGGTTATTAACGCATATGGTTATACCATCAGTAGCAGTGGTAAAGAACTTGAACGACAACAAGCCTATCTTGATAAAGGCAATGCGGGTATGGGTGTCTGTCAAACAGCTAGTAGCTGTGCCGGGAATTCTGATGACAACGTAACCGATGATGAAGTTTTAGAGTTACATTTTAATCAGTTAGTTACAATAACTGGCATCTCTTTTGTAAATGGCCACCATGGTGATCACTTCGATTCAGAAGCTGATTTTGGTTTGAGTGTTTATTTGAGTGTTGGTAGTCATACTCCAGGAGTTTATAGTTCATCCGCATTTTCCCCTTATGATTTAACAGCGAATTTTGATGCTCTTTCTTTTACCAGCGGTTTAGGATATTCTGGCACTGACTTTTTGTTTTCTAATACGAACGGGTCCAACACAGACGAATATGTTTACTACGTTAACGCAATGACAATAAAACAGGTCCCCGAACCAGGATTGCTGTTGTTAGTCGTTACCGGTTTGGTCGGAGTCATCGCTGCGAGGCGCAGGCGCATACAGTTATAATTTAGTATCGTGATTTTAAAAATAGCGACGAAAGTCGCTATTTTTTTGCTCAAAGAAACATTATTAAGCTAATTTTCCTTTAGTGGCATCAATGACAACATCAGAAGGAGTGCAGTCGCTCAGGTGGCCTCGATCCATAACAGAGAAGGCACCGGCCAGCGTGCTGCGAGCAACTTTGGAGCGTGTGTCCATATTGTAGAGCTTGTTGCTCTGAGCCTTGAGGCAGGCTTCGATATCACATAGGCTTCCTCGGTATGTCCGCTGAGAAAATGCCATGCTTGGAATGGCATATTTTTATACTATAATCAGTTTGTAAGAGATGTACTTGATCAGTTATTCCGGACACTAGTGGTATAACATATAAAAAACAGCTACGACGAGGATGGAAAGATGAAAACACGCGACCAGCAGATTCGAGATCTGGAACAGGATTGGGC
>BTQX01000043.1:0-11167 GCA_036986095.1 Gammaproteobacteria bacterium | reverse complement strand
ACAATGTTGTGAGTTTTATTGTTTGAGCTGGTTTGTGGTTTGGGTGTTCTTTTTTATTTGTGTACTTTAATTTAACCATGTTTTTCGCCCTTCATGGGCGAGTATCTTTTCTTTGATGGCCAAAGAAAAGGTACCAAAAGAAAGGCCACCCGCATGCTTGCCCTTCGGGTTCCCTGTGATGCTCGGGTAAGCTGGCGGGGTGTGAACTCGGGCTACGCCCTCAGACAGGCACACCCCGAAACCCCAGCTCATCCTGTGCTTCTCGGCAAGCCTGAACGGGACCAAAGATCAACATCAACGACAAAATCAAAGGCAATATTGTAGGAGCGCCGCTCGGCGCGATTCTTTACTAAAACAATCGCGCCGAGCGGCGCTCCTACAGGGTTTGATCCTTTCTTTTGACTTAGACCTCTAACCCCCTTTTGGGTTGTCGAGCACTGGAAGCTTAGACCGGATAGAGCGAGGACTGTCTGAGCGAAGCGAGTTCCGCAGCGCCGGTCTAGGCTGAAGCGCACAGAGCAGCCGAAGGCCAACCCAATGGGGCGGTTTTTCTTTGGTTCCGTTTCTTTTATCCGTATAAAAGAAATGAACTCGCACATGAGGTGCGAAAAGCCATGATTAATTCAAGAATAAGAATAAAAAATGAACAATGCCGTGCTCCAGCAAAAGAAAACCTCAGGTAAACATCAACTGTAAATCAGAAAGAAAACCAAAGCCTTTTTCTGTAGGCCTGACATTGTTACCCTGCTGGATCAGCAAACCTTTCTTTACCGCCTGTAAGATGCCCTCGAAAATCACATCACTATCAAGCCCGGTTGTTAATGAAAACTGCTGTAGAGAGAAACCCTGCTGCAGGCGCAGGGCGTTAATCATAAATTCGACGACCAGGTCTTTCTGATCGAGTATGCGCTCATTGACTAAGGCTTCATTGCTACCTGCTGTGGCTAAATATTGTTTTGGCAACCTGGGCCGGGAAAATCGAGACACTCCTGTTTGATCAGTGATCTTTGAATGCGCACCGGCACCTATGCCGAGATAATCACCAAACTCCCAGTAATTTACATTATGCCGGCAATGCTGCCCACTTGCTGCATAGGCCGACACTTCATATCGCTCGAGTCCAGCTGCAGCCGCCTGAGTGACCAGCATGTCCTGCATATCGGCAATTGCATCATCATCAGGTAGACCGGCGGGTGGCGAGTGTTTAAATTGTGTGTTTGCTTCTATGGTCAATTGATACAGCGACAGATGTGGCGGCTGGTAAATGAGAACAGCCTCCAAATCGCGTGCGGCAGCCGAGAGATTTTGCCCGGGCAGTCCAAACATCAGGTCAATATTGTAACTATTAAAATTACAAGCTTTAACTGCGTCAATTGCCCTGTGCGCCTGTTCGGCATTATGCACCCGCCCGAGTGCCTGTAGACTTTGATCGGAAAAACTCTGTACGCCCACTGACAATCTTGTTATTCCTGCATCACGAAACTGCTGAAATTTTTCAACTTCTAAACTACCCGGATTGGTTTCCAGTGTAATTTCGGTAGTCGGCAGGCAGGGAATTCTGGCACGGATGCCGGACAATAGATCGTGTACAACATCTGGCGACAACAGACTGGGTGTGCCTCCGCCGAAGAAGACACTAGATATGCGTCTGCCCCAAACGCGGGGTAACAGTTGCTCCAGGTCTTTAAGCAGGGCTTCAAAGTAATCGCGCTCCGGGATGCCGTCACTGGCTGCCTGATGAGAATTGAAATCACAATATGGGCATTTGCGTACACACCAGGGGATGTGGATATACAGCGCAAGTGGAATCACCTGATTCGCGAACATGTCTGCAGATTCAGTTATTGTAGTTCGTTGAAAAGAGTTTGAGCATTTGGCGTAAAGCCTGGCCTCGATGGCTCAAGGCATTCTTGTCTTCAGCCGTCAGTTCAGCCGCACTGCAATCGCGCTCCGGCACATAAAACACCGGGTCATAACCAAAGCCTCCCTGGCCATGGGTGGAGCTGAGTATCCTGCCTTCCCATACACCATGTGCGATAACAGGCACCGGATCATTGGGGTGCCTGAGATAGACCATCACGCACTGAAAACGGGCTGTTCGTTTCTCTTCAGCAATACCATCAAGCTCCCTCAACAGACGCTGGATATTGCTTTCATCATCACCGGCATAGCGGGCGGAATGTATCCCGGGTTCACCATCCAGTGCATCGACTTCGATACCGGAATCATCAGACAATGCGGGTAAGCCTGCATGTGCTGCTGCATTACGCGCCTTTATGATGGCATTTTCGATAAAACTCAGGCCATCTTCAATGGCTTCCGGGGTATCAAACTCAGACTGGGCAACAATATCAACATCGACAATTGAAAATATTTCACGCATCTCCTTCAGCTTACCGACGTTGCCGGTTGCCAGAACAATGCGCTGTGTCATCAGGCATCAGTCCCAAGCACCAATTTCTGTGCCTTGATGATATCGGCGATACCCTTCCTTGCCAGTTTGGTCATGGCCAGCATTTCTTCCATAGAAAAGGTTTTACCCTCAGCTGTCCCCTGCACCTCAATAAAGTGTCCTTTATCATCCATCACAACATTCATGTCCGTTTCGGCATTGCTGTCTTCAGCATAATCAAGATCCAGCACCGGCACCCCCTGATAAATCCCGACTGAAACCGAAGCGACCAAATTTCGAACTGGATTTTCTTTTAATGCCCCGGCTTGCAGCAGACTGTGGATCGCATCAGACAGGGCAACACAGGCGCCGGTAATAGAAGCCGTGCGTGTACCGCCATCGGCCTGTATGACATCGCAATCCAGCGTAATACTGCGTTCACCCAGCGCTTCAAGATCAACCACCGCGCGTAAAGAACGACCAATCAAACGCTGGATTTCCATCGTCCGCCCACCCTGCTTGCCACGCGCTGCCTCACGTCCCATGCGTGTATTGGTAGAACGGGGCAACATGCCATATTCAGCAGTCACCCAGCCCTTGCCCTTGCCTGCCAGAAAACGAGGCACCTTTTCTTCCACTGTGGCAGTGCATAGTACTCGTGTATCACCAAATTCGACCAGCACCGAGCCTTCCGCGTGTTTGGTAAAGTTTCGGGTAAATTTAATTTCCCGCATTTCATCGGGTGCACGTTTACTAGGACGCATAGGTTCTCACTTGTTGTAGGTGTTGGTGTTGGTGTTGATGAAATAAGAGTGTTTCTAGAGCATTGAAATGTAATGCAGGAAAAATAAACCGTGTTTCTTCGTCTTTAGCCTTTAACCGTAAAACGTAAACCGTAACACGTAAAACTTGCCTTTACTTCCCTTTTTCCCACTGCTCCACAAATGACTCAACTTCATTGATCACAGAGTCCAGACTTTCAACAGTGTCAGCATTACTGCCCGCTTTTGATCGGCTGCCCTGTTTCTTCGCATGAATACCTTTTCTAGTGTTACTTCTGATGCACTTCTCGGCTTCGCGTGCTGCACGCCAGAGCTCATTGTCTGTCAGGTCACGGATTTGCTCATGCTGCATACTTTTGCCCGGTCTGCTTTTATCATCCCAGGCAAGCGCCACGACGGTCATGTTGTCACATATTTCAGGATTTCTTTGTTCTATCTTCTCAAGCATATTATCCATCGAATCTTCCAGGCCAATTTCTTCATACAGATACTCGCTGATTTCATCAATCGACATTCCCTGCCACACACCATCAGAGCAAATCAGTATACGATCTCCATGTTGCAACGCAATCTCCGGACCCAGTGCAATTTTAGGCCGCAAGGGACCACCGATGCAGTTATACAAACCTGTTTTGGCAGGTATGCTACGCCTGCCAACTTTTGCCTGGTCAGACCCCGTATGGTCGAGGGTGCGTGTCAATTGTGAGCCATTGCGAAACAGATACAGCCGACTGTCTCCAGCATGTGCCCAGTAGGCATAACCATTCTGAATAAGGCTCAGTACGGCTGTAGTTCTGGGATCTATCTTTTTAGTAGATTTTTTCGCGCATCGATTTATTGCTCGATGCGCATGCTGCAATATCAGCGCAAGAAATAGAGATGGCTCCTCAATAACCGGTGTCCTGACCTTGAGAAATGCCTGCGAAGCGGTATCGATAAGAATGTCTGCTGCAATATCGCCACCGGCATGACCACCCAACCCATCTCCAAGTATCAGAAGTACCGAGTCGCTGCCTTCAAGACAGGCTGCTCTGTCCTGGTTGTAATCCCGTGTCCCTTTTTCCGTTGAAATGGCATATCTGTATTTCATCAGCTTTTCCTCCCTGTACCAAAAACGGGCTTATTCAAATATGTCATAATTTTTGATTTACCAGCAGATCCTGCATCCAGCAATTCCATAAATTCCTCTATCGACTGGGGCCGTTTTGTCATATCCATTTTCGTCGCCATGATGATAGCTTCAACCAGTGACGCGGAATATTTCTTTTTCTCAAAAGAACGAATAACAGCTTCCAGCTTATCCTTTTTTACCCTCTCTGGCGCAGAAGGAGGCGGCCTGCCAGTGATGCATGAATACATCGTCGCACCAATACCATAGACATCTGACCATGGGCCAATATTGCCATGATTGTGTTGTTCAATTGGTGCAAATCCCTGCGTTAATGTATGGCCTTTTACCTCAAGGTTTGCGGCACCTTTCATATGTTTAACCGCCCCAAAATCAATCAACAGCGGGTGACCACCGGTGCGCAGCAATATGTTCGCAGGCTTTATATCAAGATGAAGAATATGGTTTTTATGCAGTTCCGACATTCCTGACATGACTTCTGGAAACACCGTACGTAAAAATTTTTCTGAAAGGCCACCATTTTTACGCTTGATGTACCACCGCATATCGCGCCCCACCTCAAAAGTCATCACCATGTAAACCGTGTTGTTGGCACGAAATAGATGGGTCACACTGACAACATTTGGGTGATTGATTTTTGCCAGCGCACTGCCTTCATTAAAAAAACGCTTTATCCCCATACCATATGAGCGGGATGCTTCTTCAGTGATAGTCTCAACACGACCCGTGTCGATGCGTTTGGCATAGCGCACCGGAAAGAATTCTTTTATTACGACCCTGCTCCGGGTTGGCAGATGTGTCGCCAGATAAACAACACTAAAGCCACCTTCAGAGATCGGTTTTTCAATCAAGTATTCAGGCAGGCGGTAACCTTTAGGCAGAGCATTTACCTGTAATCTTACATTTTTTGCCATTAAGTTTTCCGTTTTTTACAGCTAAACCTGGATCAACTTTATCCCTGGCCCGCATCATATTCATTTTCTGCAGCAAATTGACAGTGAGCATTATCCTGAAATGAAAAGCACAGTACTAATTATGCCGTTATATGCGTACCCTCGCTTTAATAGTAGTAAATTATACCAAGTATAGACAGCCTGATATGCTTTTACACGAGTCCTATACGTATTTTCCAAAACACTGCAAGCCAGAGGTATGGCATAATTGACCTGAGGTTCCCTAACATATCAATCTATAGAAGAATCATAACATGATAGCAAGCATGACTGCCTTTGCGCGCAACCATATGGCCACCAGCTGGGGTCAATTGTCCTGGGAAATCCGGTCTGTCAACCATCGCTACCTGGACATCAGCCTGCGTCTGCCTGAACCACTGCGCACTGCTGAAGAAGCAATCCGCGAGCGCATCAACAGTCAACTGGCACGTGGCAAAATTGAATGTTGCCTTCGTTTTCAGGTAGATCGCAATCAACCGGGCACCATGGCCATAAACGGCCAACTGGTAGACAGGCTCACTGAGATGGCAAATGAAATTGAAAAACGCATCCATGAAAGCTCCAGCATGGGCGTAACAGACATCCTGAACTGGCCCGGTGTTATCACTGATGCTGGTATTGATTACTCCTCTCTTGCGGCAAATGCTGTCGATCTTCTTGATGATGCCCTGCAAGACCTGATCAAAAACCGCCAGCGTGAAGGTGAACGGCTGGTAGGGATGGTCAGGGAACGGCTCACAGGCATCAACGAACAGGTCGAGACTGTACGTTCAATCCTGCCAGAAATCATTGCGGCTTTCAAACAACGGCTTGAGAGCCGCCTCAATGAACTAAAGGAATCACTCGACCCGGGACGCCTCGAACAGGAAGTTGTGATCTTTGCCAACAAATCCGATATTGCTGAAGAGCTCGATCGGCTATCATCACACATCACCGAGACACAGCACGCCCTTGCATCTAAAAAACCGGTTGGAAGGCGGCTGGATTTTCTGATGCAGGAGATGAATCGCGAAGCCAATACTCTGGGCTCAAAATCATCCGACATCCGAGTTACGAAAGTTTCGATAGAATTAAAAGTATTAATCGAACAGATCAGGGAGCAGGTACAGAACATTGAATAACAAAAAGAAACCAGCAATTCTGATTATCTCCGGCCCCTCTGGTGCCGGTAAGACCACCTTGTCACATGAACTGATAGCCAGTGTACCTGACACCATCATTGCTGTATCACATACCACCCGCCTTCCGCGCCCTGAGGAAAAAGATGGCGAAGATTATTTTTTTGTCAGTAAAGAGGTGTTCCAGAGCCTGATCGACAGTGGAGCAATGCTGGAATTCGCTAAGGTATATGACCACTTATACGGGACATCTCGATTCAGTATTGAAAAGGCTCTAAGCCAGGGAAATAACGTTATCCTGGACATCGACTGGCAGGGTGCGCAGCGCGTCAAAGTAGTTTACCCCGATGCAATTAGCGTATTTATCCTGCCGCCAGCAGGTAAAGAAGCAGAAAACCGGTTATTGTCGCGTCGGCAGGATACAAAAGAAACTATCCAGAGGAGAATGTCTACATACACGGAACAAATATCTCATCAGGATGAATTCGACCATATACTCACCAATACCGACATCAAGAGTACTAGCCGGCAGTTACTGGATATCCTGGCATCCGGTTAGATAGACTCTTCAAGCACTTATGGGTTAAAATCAATCGTTCCACTGAATATTTTTATGGGTAGATTGTTAAATGGCGCGAATTACTGTTGAAGACTGTCTGGAAAATGTTGATAACCGATTTAATCTTGTCCTCGTTGCATCCAAACGTGCTCGCCAGCTTACTGAAGGGCATCAGTCCGAGCTGGAAGTTGAGAACGATAAAAACACTGTACTTGCCCTGCGCGAAATTGCAGCAGGTCTGGTCAACAGCGATATACTCATTGACAAACCAGAGCCGGAAGAAACAGCTGAAGACCTGTTTCTCTCTGACGGCACTGAGACCGAAGAGGCTGTAGCAACTGTTGAAGGTATAGCAGCAAATGCTTATTCCATCGCTAAGGAAGCGCCACCCACCGACGCATGAACCTGTCCCGTCCTTCGGGCCAGGGCGGGATCTGAAATTTCAGGATATTGAAACCCTGCTTGAGACTTACCTCAGCAAGCAGGAAATCGCCAATATCTACCACGCCTACATCTTTGGCTATCAGGCTCACGCCGGTCAACGCCGTGCCAGCGGCGAATCTTACATCTCTCACCCCGTTGAAGTAGCCAGAATACTCGCTGGCCTGCACATGGACAGCAAAGCCATTTCGGCTGCCATCCTGCATGATGTCATTGAAGACACCCCTACAGCCAAAAAACAACTGCGCAGGGGGTTCGGTAAAGAAGTAGCCGAGCTGGTTGATGGTGTCAGCAAACTCAACAAAGTAAGCTTTACTGACCAGGCTGAAGTACAGGCAGAGAGCTTTCGAAAAATGTTGATGGCCATGACACGTGATATCCGTGTCATCATGATCAAACTGGCCGACAGACTGCACAATATGCGTACGTTGGGTGCGATGCGTGAAGAAAAACGTAAGCGCATTGCGCAGGAAACGCTGGAAATTTACGCACCCATAGCTAGTCGTCTGGGCATACAGGCCTTTAAATACGAACTTGAAGATCTGAGTTTCAATGCAATACATCCCAAACGTTATGCAGCACTTGAAAAAGCTGTCAAACACAGGCGTGGTAACCGCAAAGGGCTATTAAAAAAGATTGAAAATGCCATCAACAAGCGTCTGCGACAGGACGGCCTGGCAGGTAAAATAAGCAGCAGGGAAAAACATATTTACGGCATTTACACAAAAATGAAGCAGAAGAGACTCTCGTTCGATGAGGTCTTCGATGTCTATGCGATCCGTATTGTGACCGACTCTATCGACGACTGTTATCGCATCCTTGGTGCCCTGCATAGCCTGTATGCACCCATACCCGGGAAATTCAAAGACTACATTGCCATCCCGAAAGTAAATGGATATCAGTCTCTGCATACAATAATGGTCTCTCCTTATGGCGTACCCATTGAAGTGCAGATACGCACTGATGAGATGAACCAGGTAGCCGAAGCAGGTATTGCTGCGCACTGGCTGTATAAATCAGGCAAGGTACAGAAAGAAACCAGCAACTGGATCAGCGGGCTACTGGATCTGCAGAAGCAGGCGGGGAATTCAAAGGAATTCCTTGAAAACGTGAAAATCGATCTGTTCCCGGAAGAAGTCTATGTTTTCACACCCAAGGGAAAAATTATTGTTCTGCCACGTGGGTCCTGCCCAGTTGATTTTGCCTATGCCGTACATACAGATGTAGGCAACACATGTGTGACAGCGCGTATAAACCACCACTATGTCCCACTACAGACACAATTACGCAACGGCAACACGATAGAAATTACCACCGATAAGAAAGCCGTACCCAACCCCGGCTGGCTGAATTTTGTTGCAACGGCCAAAGCACGCTCAAGTATACGACATCACCTCAAACATCTGCGGAAACGTAAGGCCAGAAACCTTGGAAAAAACCTTCTGGACAAGGCCTTGCATGCTTTTTCTTTGTCAAACAGCACTGTTGATGAAGAAAGAATGGACGCATTACTAAAAGAAATTAACCTTAAAAGCAAAGCACAGCTATACCAGGATATCGGCCTGGGCAACCGTATGGCACCGCTGGTAGCACGCCAACTCGCCCCATTACTGGATGAGCCTGACAGCAATGAGACACCACTAGGACCGCGCAACAAAGGAGTGCGCCCGTTGGGGATAGTGAGTGATGAAGGCATGGTCATACACCTGGCCAAATGTTGCCGCCCCATTCCCGGCGACCGCATTCAGGGCATTGCAACAGCTGGACGCGGAATTGTCATCCACCAACCCGAGTGCAGAAATATAAGCGAATTCCGCAACCAGCCGGAACGACTGATCGATGTCCAATGGGAACCCGAATCGGAAAACCTGTTTCAGGTCATGATTAACGTCATCACTGAAAACCGGCGCGGTGTACTGGCAACAATCGCCTCATCCCTGGCAGATGCTGACTGTAATATCGATCATGTCGACATGGATGACCGGGATGGCAATACCAGTCTGCTGGAATTTCTTATCAGCATTAAAGATCTAGACCATCTGGAAAAAGTATTAAAAAGGATCCGCTCTATAGATTTTGTACTCAAAGCAGAACGGAAGAATATGTAGTTTGGAAATGCAGTTTCAAGATCCAGGTTCCAGGCTTAAAACATAAAACTTGGAACCTGGATCTTGGAACTTCAGTTAAAAAACTTAACCCCATACAGGAAATCATCAATGTCAGAAAGAAATTCCCATAACGTCATCTCCACCGAAAAAGCACCACAGGCTATTGGTACCTATTCACAGGCAATTAGAACGGGTAGTACGGTATTCCTTTCGGGACAGATTCCCCTGGTTCCTGAAACCATGGAAATCATCAGCGATGATATTTCTGAACAAATCCACCAGGTGTTCAAAAACCTTTCAGCCGTTGCTGCTGCCGCAGATGGAAGCCTCGATGACGTTGTTAAGCTAAATGTTTTTCTTACTGATCTCAGTCATTTTCCAGTCGTCAATGAAATAATGGCTGAGTTTTTCAATGAACCCTATCCAGCACGTGCCGCTATCGGTGTGGCAGCTCTACCGAAAGATGCGGCGGTTGAGATGGATGCGGTAATGGTCCTGGGTTGAAAAGCAGGTAAAAGGTTAAAGGGGAAAGGAAAGTCAAAACCAGAGTGGTGATATAGATGACGTACTTCCATCTTTTTACTTTATAGAGGTGCCCTATAGTCTTTTTTTTACCTTTTTTCGCCGCGGGGGCGCGCCTCCCACAACTAAATTCAAAGTATTACCTTTTAAGATTTAGGTACTACGTAAAACGTAAATCATAAAAACTAAAACGTTTTTTATTGGAGTCGCACACACGCGGCAAAAAAGATCAGGGAATAGCAAAATAGATAAAAATAAATCATCTACAGCAACCTGGTTTTGACTTTCCTTTCCCCTTTCCCCTTTCCCCTTTAACCTTTAACCTTTAACCTTCCCTCTGGTTTCGATCAATAATGGGGTGGAAGCTCAACCCCGCTTTCTTCATTCCCCTGTGTCCCACGTAGATCTTCAATCATTTCCTTGAGACGAAGAATCTCTTTCTGCAATTGTTCAATCGCAGATTGCTGCCGGACAACAGTAAGATTAACAGCTTCAAGACTGTCTTCCTGATATGCCAACCGGGTCTGAAGATCAATGATTGTTTCCTGCATTTTTTGTTCTTCCATATCATTTCTGTAGATTGTAAATTTTATTTTTCCGCAGAGGACTCAGAGGTACACTGAGTAAATATATTTTAAGGTTTTTCTCTGCGAACCCCTGCGTCCTCTGCGGTTTAAAAAATACTCAGTTTCTACTTCCCAAAATCAAGAAACGGCATTACCGAGATATACAGTACAAAACCGAGAATTATAAGATAACCGATAAATCGCACAGGATTTTCAAAAATTCTATCGAAAATACCAGCCTGCTCGCCTTTTTGCCGGCTTTCTGCAAATTCATCCTGGGCTCGCTGGCTACGCTGTTGCTGGTAGGAATTCAGTAGTGCATGTGCCTGCTGGAGCTGGCTTTCATCATCGAGCCAGAGGGCTCCGGCCGAGATAAACAAGTTACCCGGAGGTGTCACATAATATGAGATAGCATTTTTATCAAACAATACGCAGATGTCATCCAGCTCATCATCCGGCACTCCGCGCATCGACATTAATCGAATAGCCATTTCTCAGATACTACTGGTTTTTTGGTGTGCAAAGGATGAAAAAAAACTAATTAGCAGCTGGCCAGAAATCACATTCTTAATTCTACTGGATATTCTGTTCAATAAC
>BTQX01000042.1:0-11373 GCA_036986095.1 Gammaproteobacteria bacterium | reverse complement strand
AAACCCGCCTGCTTGAATTTCGCAATGCCGGAGAACTGCTTAGTGTTGCGATAATTGACTGGTTACCGGCCGGCCTGTCCTCCATGTACACCTTTTTTGATCCTGAACAGAACAACCGGGGGTTAGGAGTCTACGCTATCCTCTGGCAAATCATGAAAGCACAGGAAATCGGCCTGCCACATGTCTATCTGGGTTACTGGATAAAAGAATGCGACAAAATGTCCTACAAAACTCATTACCGGCCATATGAACTGTTTCAGCATCAGCAATGGCATCGGTGCGCAGGCTAAAGATGAAGGATGAAAGGGGAAAGGGGAAAGGGGAAAGGAAAGACTAATGATAATGGATTAAGGATGAAAGAGAAAAGTCCTCTGGATAAAAGACTGGAACCGCAGAGGTCGCAGAGGTACGCAGAGATTTTTTAAGTATTCTATTGTAAGTTTGGTAATTCTTTTTTTTCTCTGCGTACCTCTGCGACCTCTGCGGTTTATGCTTTTGTCTTTTGTCTTGAAACTGAAAACATCACATTTCGGATCCAATATGGCAATAATCCACCCTGACATCCTTAATTTCTCTATTAAACGGCCAATTTTAGTCTAAAATTGGATATGAGCGTATTCTGACCTTTACCCCTGACTCCTGTTGGTGCATCATACGCGCCCATATTTTCATTTAAAGAGACCTGGTTGCTTTGGCAAAAGAAGAATCCATTGAAATGGAAGGTACTATCATTGATACCCTTCCCAATACCACTTTCAAGGTAGAACTTGAAAACGGCCACGTTGTGACCGCTCACATATCAGGAAAGATGCGTAAGCATTATATTCGTATCCTGACCGGGGATAAGGTTACTGTACAGCTGACCCCTTACGACCTTAGCAAAGGACGTATTACTTACCGCGCTCGATAGTTTTTTTATTCGTTTTACCTGGTTCCCTGCGTTTATTTATTCATTTTCTTGAATTAATTCTTGTTTTTCGCCCTTCATGGGCGAAACCATCACTTAGTACTAGCAAAAGATCAAAAAAGAAAAAGAACTCGCCCATGAAGAGCAAAAAGCACAGCTCAATTCAATAATTCTAATAAAATTAACACCTTAATTTAAATACCACTCATCCCATTCGCGGCAAGCGCACCCCAACTCTAGAAAAAATCCCCAAAGTGAGATAAAATGGCTTGCTCGTTAGCCACCCAAAATGGACCCCAAATAAAAACAGATGGGTAGCAGTCGTAAGCTAACCAGTCAACCAACCAAATTCAGTAACAGGAACTACTATGTCAAAAGAACATCCAGTCGTTGCCATTACTGGCTCTTCAGGCGCCGGCACTACAACCGTCAAAGATGCCTGCGAACATATTTTTTTCCGCCAGCAAATCGTACCCCTGGTAATCGAAGGTGACAGCTTTCACAGTCTGGATCGTGCTGCATTCAAGGTCGCTGTGGCCAAACATGATGCTGAAGGGAATAATTCATTCAGTCATTTCGGGCCGGAAGCCAATCATTTCGACAAAATCGCCGAAACCTTTCAGTCTTATGGCGAAACAGGTGGCTGTAAACGCCGCTATTACATCCACAGTGATGAAGAAGCTCTGTTCCACAATGAAAGACTGGGTGGATCGACTTATACCGCCGGAGAATTCACCCCCTGGGAGGATATAACTGAAGACTCAGATCTGCTTTTTTATGAAGGCCTGCACGGCGGTGTAAAAGTTGACGGTACGGATGTCTCAAAATTCGTGGATCTGCTTATTGGTGTGGTTCCAGTTGTGAATCTGGAATGGATTCAGAAAATTTTCCGTGATAATTCCCAGCGTGGCTATGCGGCAGACGTCATTGTCGACACCATCCTGCGTCGTATGCCTGATTATGTAAATTACATCACACCGCAGTTTTCCCGCACTGACATTAATCTGCAACGTGTTGCAACGGTGGATACATCAAATCCTTTTATTGCCAGAGACATTCCTACTCCGGATGAAAGCTTTGTCATTATCCGCTTCAGGGATCCTAAAAAGTTCAGTATCGATTTCCCTTATCTACTTAACATGGTTCCTGATTCATTCATGTCACGGCGAAATACCATAGTTGTACCAGGTGGCAAAATGGGCTATGCCATGGAATTGATACTGGCTCCGATTATCCGTGATATGATTGCTAATAAATCCTAGAACAAAATGCCATAAACAAAAAAAGCCGGATCGTATCGATCCGGCTTTTTTTGACCCAATTTCTACCTAAAGAATCAGGTATGTCTCTTTCAGTACTTTACTTAATTTTAGCTTCCTTGTAGTCCACATGCTTGCGTACTACCGGATCAAACTTCTTCATCACCAGTTTTTCAGTCATGGTGCGCTTGTTCCTGGTAGTAGTATAGTAATGCCCAGTGCCGGCGCTGGATACAAGTTTGATTTTTTCACGCATGATTTACCTCCTTATACCTTTTCGCCACGTGCACGCATTTCTGTCAGCACGGTGTCGATTCCCTTCTTATCCAGTATACGCAGGCCTTTAGTGGAAACGCGGAGTTTTACCCAGCGATTCTCACTCTCCACCCAGAAACGGCGATAGTGCAGATTAGGCAGAAAACTGCGGCGTGTTTTGTTGTGGGCATGGGAAACATTGTTCCCACGTACCGTGTGTTTACCTGTGATTTGGCATACTCTGGCCATTGCTAAAGTCCTTACGAGCTTCGTGTTCAGATAGATTGTCTTGAACATAAACCGGCAACAGCCGGAAAGGCGCGAATTTATACCAGATTCCAGCCCATTTGAACACCCCGAATCGATGATATGGCAGAAAAATTAATAAACTGTCCAAAATCAAAAGCCTTTAACCACAGAGGACACAGAGAGCACAGAGGAAAGAAAATAATCGGTTTGTGAGTATAAATATTTTCCAGGGCTATTCGCCTAAGTCCAGGCATATTCATATCACATACTCTGACAACTGCTTAAAAACCTCTGTGTACCTTTGTGTCCTCTGTGGTTAATGTATTTTAGTTTTTTTGGTACTCACATCAATCCCCGCTCCGAAAATGAGATGGGCAGGCCATCACCGACAATAAAATGATCCAGTACACGAACATCTACCAGTCCCAGAGCATCCTTCAGACGGCTGGTCAGGGCAATATCTGCCTGACTGGGTTCGGCTATGCCTGACGGGTGATTGTGAGCCAGAATGACTGCTGCGGCGTTGTGGTGTATGGCTTTTCGCACGATCTCGCGTGGATGCACGGAGGCGCCGTCTATGGTGCCGTTGAAACATTCTTCGAAACAGATCAGACGATGGCGGTTATCAAGGAACAATACGCAGAATACTTCAGCCTGCCGGTCACGTAAACTTGCCTGAAGATAATCACGCACATGCTCCGGGCTGGTAAAACTATCCCGCTCGCCCAGATGCTCTGCATAATGCCTGCGAGCGATCTCAAGCACCGCCTGGCACTGGACATAGGTCGCCATACCCAGCCCTTTACCCTGACAGAAATTTTTTTGATCTGCCGTCAGCAGAGGCCTCAAGCCGCCAAATTCTTTTAATAAATACCGTGCCAGATCGACCGCACTCATCCCGGCAGTGCCTGTTCGCAGCAAAATCGCCAGTAATTCAGAATCACTCAGCGACTGGGGGCCCTTATGTAACAGTTTTTCACGCGGGCGTTCCTTTTCAGGCCAGTTCTTGATAGACATCCTTGTCTCCTTTATTTTCAACTGTGAAAGTCAAAAGACTTTTTACCACAGAGGACACGGAGGACACAGAGGTTTTTAAGAAGTTGTCAGCGTATGTGATTTGAATACGCCTGGACTTAGGCGAATAACCCTGGTAAATATTTATACTCACAAACCGATTATTTTCTTTCCTCTGTGCTCTCTGTGTCCTCTGTGGTGAAAGATTTTTAGATTTTGATCTTGTTAACAATTTATCGCTGTACATGCCCATCTGCGCTAAAATGACCTGATGAAAGATCTTGCTGGAAAAAACATACTTCTCGGCATCACCGGCGGCATTGCTGCTTATAAAAGTGCCGTGCTGTGTCGTGATTTAATGCGAATGGGTGCTGAAGTGCGGGTAATCATGACTGAAGCGGCAACGCATTTTATCACGCCGCTTACTCTGCAGGCATTATGTGGCCACCCTGTCCACAGTGACCTGTTTGCCGCAGAGGCAGAGCATGGTATGGGGCATATCGAGCTGGCGCGTTGGGCTGACAGGATTCTTATTGCACCAGCCAGCGCACAAACCATCGCCAAGCTTGCTCATGGTGAGGCTGATAATCTGTTGACCACCACTGTGCTGGCCAGTGATGCACCCTTGCTGATTGCACCGGCGATGAATACTGTCATGTGGCAGGATTCGGCTATGCAGGGAAATATAGACCTGATGCTTGCTCGTGATGTAACAATACTCGGCCCGGCAAGCGGAGATCAGGCCTGTGGTGAAGATGGCCCCGGCCGCATGCTGGAACCGTCAGAGATCACTGAACATCTTCTGCTACAACTGCAACCAGAATTGCTTGTGGGGAAGAACATCGTCATCACAGCAGGTCCCACCTGGGAAGCCATTGATCCTGTACGGGGCCTGACCAATCATAGCTCCGGCAAAATGGGTTACGCCCTGGCAAGCGCACTCCATGATGCGGGTGCAAACGTCAAGCTGATTTCCGGACCTGTCCGTTTGCGACCACCACATGGCGTAGACCGCATCAATATCACCAGCGCACTGGAAATGGCTGATACCGTAACGGCAAATATCTCCGGCTGTGATATTTTTGTCGCCGTTGCCGCTGTCGCTGATTACCGGCCGGTAACTAACGCAAAACAGAAAATAAAGAAGAACGAAGAAACACTCAGTCTGGAGCTGATACGCAACCCGGATATCCTTGCCATGGTCGCCGCTTTGGAAAATGCGCCATTTACCGTCGGTTTCGCTGCTGAAACTGAAAATATTACCGAGCATGCAGCACAAAAATTAGCCGAAAAAAGAATAGATTTGATTGCAGCAAACCCAGTCAGCGGCGACAATAGCGCGTTTGATTCAGAGTCGAATGAACTGACCCTGATTGACCGCAACGGCATCAGCTATCTCAGCCGCTGCAGTAAAAGGCTGCTGGCCCAAAAACTGACAAAGGAAATCGCACAACGATACCATGAAACACATCCAGCTAAAGATACTTAATTCAAAAATTGGAAATGAACTCCCCCTGCCGGAACATGCTACAGAGGGCTCCGCCGGTGTCGACCTGCGTGCCTGCCTGGATCAGCCGCTAACGGTAAAACCCGGCGAGACCCACCTTATCGGTACAGGGATTGCTATCCATGTTGCAGACCCCGGCTTTGCCGCCATGCTGCTGCCCCGCTCAGGCCTCGGCCACAAGCATGGCATTGTCCTCGGCAACCTTGTTGGTCTGATCGACTCCGACTATCAGGGTGAGCTGAAAGTCTCCTGCTGGAACCGTGGCGATACTGAATTTACAGTAAAACCTGGAGAACGTATCTGCCAGATGATTATCGTTCCCGTCGTTCAGGCTGAATATGAAATTGTAGAAGAATTCGATGAATCTGACCGCGGCGCTGGTGGTTTCGGCCACACCGGCACACACTAAGCAACCTATCCAGCGCACGACATCCGAACACTGAAAGCCATGAATCAAACGAACATCCCCAGCGGCCAGTTTCCGCATGAAATTTTCAAGGCCTACGATATTCGTGGCATAGTAGATAAGACACTGACAACCGACATCACCCGCAAGGTCGGCCAGGCATTCGGCTCTGAAGCCCTGTCCAGAGGTGTGGACACGGTAATTATTGCGCATGACGGCCGACTGTCCGGTCCTGCACTTAACGCCGCGCTTGCTGAAGGCCTGCAGGCAAGCGGCTGCAATGTTATCGATATCGGCATGGTGACGACCCCTATGCTGTACTTTGCCACCTATCATCTCAATACCGGCACTGGCATCATGATCACCGGCAGCCATAACCCCCCTGAATACAATGGCCTGAAAATGGTCATGGCCGGTGAAACCCTGGCCAGTAATCGTATCCAGGATTTGAAGCAGCACATAGTCGATGGCAATTTTTCTAACGGCAATGGCCAGCTTAGCGAAGAAGATATCAAATCGGCCTATAGCGAACGCATCCTGTCAGAAGGCAGGCTGTCACGTGAATTGCATGCCGTGGTGGATTGCGGCAACGGCGTTGCCAGTGAAATAGCCCCTGAATTGCTCGCTGATCTGGGTTGTAAGATTACCCCGCTGTTCTGTGAAACAGACGGAAATTTCCCAAACCACCATCCTGACCCCAGCCAGCCTGACACGCTGGTAGACTTAATCAGAACCATACATGAGACCGGTGCAGATATCGGCCTCGCTTTCGATGGTGATGGAGACCGCCTGGGTGTGGTGACGCCGGATGGAAAAATCGTCTGGCCGGATCGTCAATTGATCCTGTATGCCAGGGACATCTTAAAGAAAACTCCCGGGGCCCACATCATCTACGACGTAAAATGCTCACAAACCGTTGAAACTGAAATCAGCAAAGCCGGCGGCAAAGCCGAAATGTGGAAAACTGGCCACTCCTTCATCAAGGCACGCTTACGGGAAACCGGCGCAGAACTGGCAGGCGAAATGAGCGGTCATGTGTTTTTCAACGACCACTGGTATGGCTTCGACGATGGACTCTATGCCGCAGTGCGTCTGTTGCACATACTGGCAAACGATGCACGCAATGCTTCAGAGGTCTTTGCAGATCTTCCCGATACGGTGAATACACCTGAACTCGGTCTGACCATGGTAGAAGGTGAGCATTACAGGCTGATTGACGAACTGATTGCCAATGCTGAGTTCCCTGATGCAAAAGTCAGCAAAATTGACGGCCTGAGAGTGGATTTTGATAATGGTTTCGGGCTTGTACGGGCCTCCAATACCACGCCAAAGCTGGTACTCCGGTTCGAAGCGGATAATGAAACAAACCTTGAAGCTATCATGCTGCGCTTCAGAAATTTGATCAATGACACACGGCCCGGCCTTGATCTTCCTTTCTGAAGACAGGGTAATAACGGTTTACGATTTAGGTTTTACGTAAACCGTAACACGTAATCCATAAAACGTCGCTACCTACCCATCGCCTCAGGTGGTACCCCAACCAATTTGGCCTCTGGAATCTGCGACTTAACATAAGTACTTAATTCCAGCACCAGCCCTGGTTTGTGTTTGATAGTTACCCATAGAAGATTTAAAGGAACATTCAGGTCAACAAAAACGACTTCATTGTATTGACTGAGTATCTCGGCGAGGATGTCGACTTTGCTGCGCAGAATAGATTCGGCCTGATCGCGCAGCCCGGGAAACAACATCATAAAATCTCCCAGTGCGTTGCCCTCTTCATCATGTGTCGGCACGCGTTCATGCAACGGCTCGTTACGCAGCAGTTCAAGCGAACATTTCAGGTTTGTGCTACTTCTCTTCTCAGATGGCATAGCTCACCAATCAACTAATAATTCGTCTAGTTTAGTCCCCGCTGTCTCTGATGCAAGTGCAGGATTTGTCATTGTAGTTTCTCCAACTCCTGCAAAACATGATCAGACAGACTATCCTGTAGATGAAAGATGCTGGAACCATCCTGTTCGACCCTGCCGGATGCCAGGATAAGTCCTGCAGGTAAACTGCTAAGAATATATTCTGTATTTACATTTCCTGAAACCTGACGCAGCTTTACCAGTAGTTTAGCTGAGGCAGAGGATCGATCACTCATCAAAACAAGATTAAATACATCATGGGCGCCAGAGAGTCGAGATCTGACAGCCATTTCTATGCCCTCAAGATGAACAACGCTTTCATTATCCTGAGCCTGGTTTACAAATGCTGGAACATATAGATTAATAACATCCCGAGCCTGTGTAGAAGAAATCATGTTTTGTGCCCAGATAAAGACAGCGATCAATCCTGTCAGGCTTACCAGGATAGTATACCTTGCACTTCTTTGCTGCCTGTATTTATTCAAGCTTGCGAAGAACTGACGCCTCATTTCCCGCCCCCTGCTACGACTAGCCTGGCCATCAGGTAAGTAGGCATACAAAGGCATTCGAATATCGAAATTTTTTAGATCATAAGTACCCAAAGCAACTAATCTCTGTCTTTCACTGGCCTTGAGATACTGATAGGCCGTTCGAGACAGGCATATTCCACCCGCCCGTGCGCAATATGGCAGACGTGATGCGAGGTTCACATCCGCACCCTGTAACCTCCCCTGTCGAAATAGCGCTTCTCCAACATGCAAGCCGGTTCTTAGATTAAACTGAGACATAATCTGTTGCAAAGAAATTGCAGCATTGAATGCCAGCGCGGCGTCGGGAAAATAAGCGTATAATTCACCTATCCTGATCTCCAGCAACTTACCATGAAAACGCTTCAAATGATCACGCAGAAACCTCTGGTGCTCTTCTAGTCGACATGAGACTACAGGTATCTCTCTTTCATTCTCAGCCGTCTCGGTAACCTGGACAAACATAATGGTTACAACACTACAATGCGTTTCGTGCATAGGATTTCCTTATCCTCTGTAAGATAGTTAACAGGTTGCTAATAAAACAAAATACATCAGAACCACATATTACCCAAATAAATTATAAAGAAAATTATGAGAAAACAGGCTTATAGAGGGATCCAAAATCAGGAACCTTGCCACGCAAGAATCTTTTCAGTAATCTGTCTTTCCAGTTCCGCAAGGTTATTTATACTGCCAGTAACCACACCACCGGATGCCTGCACCTTCCCGTTCTGCTCAAAAATTCCCCATGTCAGCCTTACACGCTCTGCATTTTGCTGGAAACTGAAAACAAGCCTGAAGGCAGAATTACTGTCATACTTTTTGTCAGCATTTGTGTCGGGTTTTGATGCACCCTTAACATGAAGAATATGTACACCAGCTATCGAATTCACGCTCGTTTGTACTCGTCTGGCCATGCCGCTGAGTTCTTTGTCAAATCCACCACTGGAAAAATCCCTGATCTCAGTAACTTCAATATACCGAGTCTCAATTTCAGGCTTAATAGTTGCGAACATTAAAAACAGTATTGTGGCCACCACCAACAATGGAATTTCAACAACAGGAGATATAATAGTTGCATTTATGCTGTCCAGATATTCGGTCTTCAGATACTCAAGTAAAAATCTCTGACGCCTGAGGAAAGCCTGTTTCTCTTTATATAGATAAAATACCGACATTGTATCGGGTAAAAAACCCAGATCATGCCTGCCCAGCGGATAGGCATATACAGGAAAGTCCGGAGTAATTTCATCAATGATGTTTTTACTGACGCATAGCGCGTCTGCACGACCTAAAGATTGAAGACAGGTAGCAGCTGCCAGCGAAAGCTGTTGCTGACTTTCTTCTTCACCCTGTTTACTGGAGTGAATACCAATTCGTACAGTTATCCCTGGCCCTTCAGATGAAAGATTCCATGCATCAAGAGCTTCCTGTATAGCAAAACCAGTCTTTACTGCAGATTTGCAGGTTCTGAAGCTTGCTGAAATCGCATCGCCGGTAAATTCAATCCCAAAACCAACCGCTTTTTCGATGATAGGTACCAGTATGGACTGGAAGGTTTCATAAAGATCAATCCCTTTGCGCTGATCTTCCTGCATGATCAACGAAGAGCCGACTATATCTGCCACCATGTAGGTTAAGGGCGCAGTTGTCATTTCTTTTCAATGATAATTTTATCCACCAACCGGTAACCTTTCGGTAGCAATCGTCCACGTTGTGCCCGGGCACCCCAATAGTCATCCATCTCAGCAGACTTTAGGCGACGGTATCGCTTGCCAGCATAGACCAGTAGTTTCTGGCCATCCTTGAATACCATCGCAGCTGCCAGTTTTTCTTCACCTGTCTCAAATTTCTTTGTCGGAATGTTAATCAGCTTAACGCCTTTACCGCGTGCCATGACCGGTAAGTCTTCGATGCTGTATACCAGAAAATGCCCTATTGAACCCGCCAGGGCTAGCCAGTCGTTTACGATATCGCCAACTTGCACCGGCTGCAAGATATCGGCACCCTTAGTCAGTTTAAGCACCAACTTGCCCTTACGGTTTTTACTTTGCAGATCACCGAGACGCGTGACAAAACCATAGCCTGCGCTGGTAGAAAGCAGGAAATAATCATCCGGTTTACCGAACATCATGCCACAAAAATGAGAACCATCCGCTGGGCTAAGCTGGGAGTTCAGGGGCTCCCCATGCCCTCTTGCTGAAGGCAGTTTATGTGCGGGAACAGTATAGGCCCGGCCAGTAGAGTCAATAAATACCAGCAGTTCATTACTACGCCCGCTGGATGCCTGCAGCAGTTCGTCTCCCGGCTTATAACCGAGGCTTTCAGCATCCACATCCAGACCCTTGGCTGAACGTACCCAGCCGCGCTGGGAAAGTATTACGGTAATACCTTCAGACGGTACCATGGAAGCAGGGTCTATGGCCTGGGCGGCATCTCTTTCTACCAGTGGTGAACGGCGCGGGTCGCCGAACTCTTCTGCATCACGCAATATTTCCTTGCGTACCAGTGTTTTCATCCTGGCTTTTGAACCGAGAATTTTACCCAGTTCATCCCTTTCCTTGGCCAATTCATCATGTTCAGCGTGCAGGCGGAATTCTTCCAGCTTCGCCAGGTGACGTAATTTAAGATCAAGTATCGACTCTGCCTGTGTACCCGTCAGGCTAAACCTCTCCATCAATACAGGTTTGGGTATATCCTCATTGCGGATGATGGCAATGACTTCATCTATATTGAGGAAGGCAATCAGCAGGCCTTCGAGAATATGCAAACGTGTTTCAATTTTCTCAAGCCGGTACTGCAAACGCCGGGTCACAGTCTGAGTGCGGAACTGCAGCCATTCCACCAGCAGTTCGCGCAGGTTATACAACTTTGGTCGGCCGCCGGTACTGATCGCGTTCATGTTGACGCGGTAGGATCGTTCAAGGTCTGTGGTGGCACACAAATGGGCCATTAATTGATCCACGTCAACCCGACTGGAACGCGGTACTATGATAAGCCTAACCGGGTTTTCATGGTCTGATTCATCGCGTAAATCATCCACCATGGGTAATTTTTTAGCAATCATCTGCTGCGCAATCTGCTCCAGTAGGCGGGAACCGGAAACCTGGTGGGGCAGATTGCCGATAACGATATTGCCATCTTCTCTGTCCCAGGTAGCACGCATACGCAGGCTGCCCGTACCACTCTCATAGATACTATGGATATCCGCAATCGGCGTGATGATCTCTGCAGCGGTAGGATAATCAGGCCCCTGGATATGCTCACAGAGTTCAGCGATGCTTGCCTTTGGTTGTTCCAGCAGGCGTATGCAGGCGGCGGCGACTTCACGCA
>BTQX01000041.1:0-11403 GCA_036986095.1 Gammaproteobacteria bacterium | reverse complement strand
TATCTGGTGGAGGTGGAGTGACCGGGCACCTGTACCATCTCTATAATGATAATGTCAGGATTGATATAGGTCGTTTGCTGTCCGATGGTGAAGCCGCTGCCATGCGGCCGAACATGAAGAAATTGGAAAAGGATGGGGTCCCATACTGGATGTTGTTGCCAGCCTCGGAGGAGTAATTTGAATTTCGGCCTTCATAGCCATTTGGTTTTCTTTTTGTTCTTGTGTTTGAATTTAGCCGTGTTTATCGTCCTTCATGGGTCTCTGATAGGCACACGAAAGTCGTAACACCACACCCACTCAAACATGCACCGCGCTTTTTCCTGCCCAGCCTTCCAGTGCTCGACAACCCAAAAGGGGATGGGAGAGTCAAAGGCCAGGACAAAAATCTAGAAATACCCGTCATTCCAGCATGCCTCTAGCCGGAATCCAGGTTTTGAATTTTCTTTTGATCCTGCTTTTAACCTTTCCCCTTTAACCTTTAACCTTTCCTCTTTCACCTTTAACCTTTATTCTTTCAAAACTGCAATTCTCGAATAAGCTTAGCGATGGCATCAATCGAGGATTTTTCAGGATTAATTAGCTGAAACCCGGTATCGATTAAATCAGGGTTGGCATCATTGGAATGCCAGATGCTATGGGCTTTAAGAGTAATCTTGTGGCGTTTTTTAGCTCCTGAACTTGGCATTTCAAGACTTAGATCGAAGTCCTTGTTGAGCTCAACCGGGTTTTCACTGAGCAGCATCAGACCATCTGCCGAGATATCGACGACATGGCCCAGTAACGGCCCATCCTCCTGGTCGAATATGCGCAGGTAAAAAACAAGCTCCCATCGGCGCCTCTTCCGTTTCTCAACTGCAAAAAAATGTCTTTGATCAGTCACCAGAACATCTCCACTCAAAATCCTGCAGGTTTCCTTTCACTATAAATACACCAGCTGAGACAAAAAGGGAAATCGGGTTTCAAAAAAGTAATTTAATACAGCGAGAATGTGGCGTTTTTTAAAAAAATGTAGGAGCGCCGTCCCCGGCGCGATTGTATTAGTGGTCAATTATTACTTGAAAAATTATCGCGCCGGGACGGCGCTCCTACAGGGCGCTATACTTTTTTGCCCTTTCATATTCATCCATAGATTCCATCCATTGTTCTTCAAGTTCTGAAACATCCTTTGCCAGATAAGCTTTGTCCTGCATAAGAGAGGCCATATTTTCTACGTTTTCCTGATTATAAAGTTCCGGGTCGGTAAGCTGCTGCTCAATAGTTTCGATTTTCTTACTAAGTTCTTTGATTTTTCTTTCCAGTCGATCAACGCTTTTTTTAAGTGGCAGCAGTTTCTTCCTTTTATCGGCTTCAAGACGGCGAGCTTCTTTTTTACTCAGGCTGTTTTCAACAACAGTCTTAGCTCTGGTTTCTCCTGACGGGGCTTGCAGGCGATTGGCATAGTCATCGAGATCACCATCAAAGGCCACGACTTTGCCATGCTCAACGAGTATTAGCTGGTCGGTCACAGACTTTAGTAAATGGCGGTCATGGGAGACGATGACCATGGCGCCGCTAAATTCCTGTAAGGCCATTGACAGGGCGTGACGCATTTCCAGGTCAAGATGGTTGGTCGGTTCATCAAGCAGCAGCAGATTGGGCTTCTGGAAGATCAGCAATGCCAGTGCCAGTCGTGCCTTTTCTCCGCCTGAGAAGTGGGCTGCGGGTTCCTCTACACGATCACCGATAAAGCCGAAACCGCCAAGATACCCCCGTAGGTCAGATTCTCGCGTTTTTTTGTCCAGCAGCCGCAGATGTTGCAAAGCAGATTGGCCGGCATCCAGTTGTTCCAGCTGATGCTGGGCGAAATAACCAATTTTCAGACATTGTGCCTGCCAACTCTCACCAGACAGTGATTTCAGCTTGCCTGCCAGAAATTTGATCAAGGTGGATTTGCCGGCGCCATTCGGACCGATTAGACCAATACGGTCACCGGCATGTAGGTGTACGCCGACATCTTTTAACAGAGCCGTGTCATCGTAGCCCAGTTCAACCTCGCGGCTGTCGAACAGGCGCTCTGGCAGCTTTTCCGGTTCACGGAAACTGAAATGAAACAGTGAATCAACATGGGCAGCGGCGATAAGCTGCATGCGCTCCAGCGCTTTGACCCGACTTTGTGCCTGTTTCGCTTTACTGGCTTTGGCACCGAAGCGGTGCACGAAACTTTCAATGTGGGCTATCTCTTTCTGCTGTTTAACATGTGCAGTCTGTTGCTGCGCCAGCTGTTCGGCGCGCGTCTTCTCAAACGCTGAGTAATGACCGGTATACAGTGCGATCTGCTGATGTTCGATATTGGCGATCAGGGTGATGAACGAATCAAGAAACTCACGGTCATGCGAGATCAGCAGCAGTGTGCCTGCATAACGACTAAGCCAGGTCTGCAGCCAGATCACCGCATCCAGGTCGAGATGATTGGTCGGTTCATCCAGCAGCAGCAGATCAGAGCGGCACATCAGCGCCTGGGCAAGATTAAGCCGCATGCGCCAGCCACCGGAAAAGGACTCCAGCGGCCGTCTGATTTCCTTCGCTTTGAAGCCCAGGCCATGCATCAGGGTGGCAGCCCTGCTTTCCGCTGTATAACCATCAATAATGTCCATCTGCGAATGCAGTTCCGCCAGAGCTATACCGTCTTCATTTTCCGTGGCATGGTCGATCTTATGCTGCAGCTCGATAAATTCTTTATCACCCTGCATCACATAATCCAGTGCAGGGTTGTTGCCGCCGGGAATATGCTGCGCAACATGGGCGATAACCCAGTCAGGTGGCATGCTGAATGACCCGGTATCAGCCTCAAACTCACCCAGAATAAGAGAAAACAAACTGGATTTACCAACACCATTGGAACCCGTGATGCCGACTTTCTGCCCCGGGGGGATTGTAAAGCTCGCGCCTTCAAGCAGTGTCTTTTTACCGCGTCGAAGTGATAAGTCAGAGAATACCAGCATTTTTTAGTCGTAGGTCGTAAGTCGGTTGTCCGTAACACGTAAAACGTAATCCGTAATCCGTAATCCGTAATCCGTAATCCGTCATTATAAAGAAATAAGCACCCGTAACGAATCCAGTCTTAAACTCGCCGCATCCAGTACCTCATTCAAAGCCGCCAGCTGCTGTTCAAAGAATTCAATTTCTTCATTTCGAATGTTCGGGTTGATCTGTTTTAATGCTTTAAGACGGTTTATCTCCCGCATCAGGATCTCGCCAGATTGTTGATGAGCCTGCCTGAGAATATCCGGTGTCTGCCGTTCTGCAATATTCTCGCACAATGTAAACAGATGCCGCAGTTCCTGCCCTTTGGCACGAATGATTTTGTTCGCCATCTTTCCCGGGACATGAACCCTGTGTTCCTCGATGAACGAATGTGTCAGATCCTGCTGGTGATCTTTACCCCGTTCGTCAATCAGCACCCGGATGCTTGTCGGCGGTAGGTAGCGGTCGGTCTGTAACACACTTATTGGCGGCACTTCCAGGCTGTAGATGCACTCCAGCAATGTACTGCCGGATATAATGTGCGTTTTGCTGATGGCGGTCATGGCGGTGTTGCCCATTTCGCTGCTGGTGATCATCTCCATCGCCGTACGGACTAAAGGATGCTCCCAGGTCAGATATTGTGCATCCTCAAAACTCAGTGCAGTCTGCCTGTTAAATGTGATGGTCATGCCGTCATCCGGCAGGCCGGGCAGCTGGTTGACCATCTCATCTGTGGGGTGAATGATCAGACAGTTTTCACTATGAATTTCTGAATCTATGCTCAGGCTGTCGAAGACCCGGCTCATGTATCCCGCAAGCGGGTCATTCTGGTCAGCCTGTTCGGCACGTTGTTTTAACTCTTCTGCCAGGTTTTGGCGGCATGAATTGTATTCAAGCAGCCGGTCACGGCCAGCGTGTAAGTTAGCGGTCAGTTCTCTGTATAATTTTTTCGTATTTTTTAATAAATTCGCGGTTTTTTTATCTGGCTGACACAATGCCTTCATTAACTCATCTTCAACAAGAACAAAAACAGCGTGACCGGCCGGGCAGGTCTGCTCAAAGGCATTAAGGCTTTCGTGATACCAGTGAAACAACACAGATTGAGCAGAGTCCTGCAGATAAGGTACATGGATATGAATGGTGTTGGTCTGGCCGATGCGGTCAAGTCGGCCAATGCGCTGCTCCAGCAGATCCGGGTTCAACGGCAGATCGAACAGAATCAGGTGATGGGCGAACTGGAAGTTTCTTCCCTCACTGCCGATCTCGGAGCACAACAGTAGCTGGCTGCCTGTTTCCCCATCAGCAAAGTAGGCCGCGGCCCGGTCGCGTTCGACGATGCTAAGTCCTTCGTGGAATACGGCAGCATGGATACCGGAATGCCTTTTCAGATGTTGAGCAATATCAAGTACCGTGTCTCTGCTGGCGGCAATCAACAGCACCCTGGCAGGCTGCAGTTTTTCCAGTGCTTTGACCAGCCAGTCTATGCGGGGATCGTTTTCTGTCCAGTTCGCTTTCCCGCTGCTGTTTATAAGACTCAGTTCTGGTGAAAGTCGTGCTGCGATATGACTGTTATCATTAACATCGTCATCATCATTATTTCGATAGATTTCCGGCAATGGCAGTGGCGCAGGACGGACGATCCTTTTCGGAAATCCTTTTATCGCTGAGCGTGTGTTGCGGTACAGCACCCGACCGGTGCCATGACGGTCGAGCAGGTGTTCGACCAGTTCAGCGCGGGCTTCGGTACCGGTATGATCTTTTTTACCAGCGGCTTCAAGTTGTGCAAGCAACGACTGGTTATCGCCTTCGTTGAAAGTGCTGCGTATTAATTCCTGGTCAGCCTCAGTTAGTGCTTTGTCATTGATCAGGTCTTCAATAGTCTGGGCGAGAGGCCTGTAGTGTTTCTCTTCTTCAAGAAATTGCTCAAAATCAGGAAAGCGATCTGGATCAAGCAGACGCAGGCGGGCAAAATGACTCTCTTTACCCAGTTGCTCGGGCGTTGCCGTCAACAGCAGCACGCCGCGTGTCTCGCGGGCAAGTTGTTCAATCATACGGTATTCATCGCTGGCATGATCCGGCGACCAGGCCAGGTGATGGGCTTCATCAACCACCAGCAAATCCCATTCGCCTGCCACCGCCTGCTCATGCACGTCCGGGTTCTGCATCAGGAATTCGACGCTGCACAGAGCCAGCTGCTCACTATGAAAAAGGTTTTCCGACATTCTTTCATCCGCTGCCACATAGCAGCGTTCTTCATCGAAGATGCGGAAGTGCAGATTGAAGCGACGCAGCATCTCCACCAGCCATTGATGCACCAGTGTCTCAGGTACCACGATCAATACACGTCGGGCGCGCCCGGTCAGCAGCTGATGATGCAGGATCAAACCCGCCTCGATGGTTTTTCCCAGCCCCACTTCATCGGCCAGCAGTACGCGCGGGGCATAGCGGTTGGCGACTTCATGTGCAATGTATAACTGATGTGGTATCAGATTGGTTCGGCAGCCGGTTAGACCAAACAAATCAGAGTGGGCAAGACGATTCTGCTGTTGCAGGGTCTGATAACGCAGTTCAAACCACTTATCAGGATCAACCTGGTGATTAAACAGGCGCTCAGTCGGACGATTGAGCTGAATAAAGTTATCCAGTTCAGACTCGGGCAGCTCGATGCTGTTACCTTTCTCATCAGTTCCGCAATAGGCAATCAACCCCTGTTCTTCGCGGGTGGTTGTTACCACAATTTCGGTTCCATCATGCCGGCGGATGGAATCACCAATAGTAAACGCCACACGAGACAATGGTGCTGTCTGACGGGAGTAAGTACGGGTGTCGCCGGTGGCCACAAACACGATAGTGACCGTGCGTTCGTCAACGGCCATCACAGTTCCCAGCCCCATTTCCAGCTCAGCATTGCTGATACAGCGTTGCCCGGGAATAAAATCGTACACGAGAGAGATTCCTAAAAGAGAATAATTGACGGAAGCCCGTCAAAAGGGTGGCGCATTATAACTTATCAAACAAAAAATATTCACCACAGAGGACACGGAGGTCACAGAGGACGAAAAAATTTAAAAAGAAAGCTGTATGAATGCTTTGTTTGTAGGCTGGTGTGTTTAAAAGGTCTGGTCCTACAGGAAAAAACTCTGTGACCTCCGTGTCCTCCGTGTCCTCTGTGGTAAAAGTTTTTTGACTTACTTCTTTATAAGTTTTTTTAGGAAACCAAGGTATTCGTCTTTATCCCATGGCCGGCCACCCAGCGCGATATATCGCAGTTTGCCTTCCGGGTCGACGAAATAGGTTGATGGCAGACCACGTGGCTGCCAGCGCTCTGTGACTTTGCCGTCGCTGTCCAGCAGGGTGTTCATGTCGGGGGCAACGGTGCCGAGAAAATCAAAGACGGTATCTTCATCCTCAGCAGTATTGACCAGCACGATAGCAAGGCCTGAATCTTTGAATTCGGAGGCAATGGCCTGAATGGTGGGCATTTCCTTGCGGCAGGGGCCGCACCACGAGGCCCAGAAATGCATGAATACCCATTTACCGCGAGATTTTGATAAATCGTAGGTTTCGCCATCGATATCTTTCAATATCAGATCCGGCGCATCCCTTCCATCTACAGTAATAATTCCTCTTGGTAATGCAGAGGCGGATGCCGGTTTGGCAGTATTGCCAGCGCTGGCCTGAAAGGATAGAAGAGCAAGCAGAACGGTTACACTCAAAGCATTCCTGAAAACTCTTTTGTTCACTTTGAAGTACATGTCAGATTCTCTACTGTTATGGTTCTAGGCTGCCCTGATTTATCGGCTCCAGTACTGAAGCTGGCGATAAGCTTGAACGGTTTGTCCTGCCACTTTACAACAACATTGCCACCTACGCTCTCATGCTGGCGCAGGTCACGACTTTCCGGCAATTGAGTCCAGCCGAAAGTCGACTGGTGCGCCTGGGACAGGTCGGTTTGTTGCCATACCTTTGCCCAGTCGTTACGTTTGATCCGTTTAATCGGGCTGCCATCGGCCGCGAAAAACTTCCAGTCATCAAGTATCAGCCAGAGTACGTCATTGTTTTTGTTCTTAACCATACCAAAGACAAAGCATGTTTTTGTGATTGCATCAATGGATGCCTGATTAAAATCCCTGCCCGTATAAAAAGCAGCCAGTTGCTCCGGAGTGCGTGATCCTATGACGACGGTAATGTCCTTGTCGTCAAAGCGACTGCGGTTATCTTTAGCTGTTGCGGCATAGGTGTTTGTGTAGCTGACCGATATGGCAAGTATTAATAATAATGTTTTCATGATCTTTTTTTAATACATATAAGAGTGCCTGAATTACTTCGTAGGAGCGCTGTCCCGGCGCGATGTGGCAGATAAAAGACTCGGGATCAAAGACTAAGGATGAAGGATTTATAACTACGATAGCCCTCTCTTTAGTCCTTAGTCTCGCATCCTTTGACTGCGTAATCGCGCCGGGGACGGCACTCCTACAATAGTGTTCAGAAGATAATATGTCCGTTAACTTATCACAGACAAACAGGAACCTACGCATTTTATTACTGTCTCATCTGCTATCAGAATCAATACTGGAATAAATCGAGGGAGCCTCCATGAGTTGTTGTTGCCCACATTCAAATTCAGCTAACCGTTTTTTCTCTTTTTTTGCAGGCCGCTATCGCAAGCGATTTGAAAGAAAGGGGTTTGAACTATCTCAGAAGCAGTTGATGGAAGGACTGGAACAAGCCGGATACCAGGATGCAAAGATTCTTGAGATCGGTAGTGGCGTAGGGCATCTACACCAGACCCTGCTGGAGCAGGGGGCGTCATCGGCCATTGGTGTTGACCTGGCATCGAAAATGATCATAGAGGCTCGACATTGGGCGGAAGAGCGTCAGCTTTCCGATAGAACGGAATATGTCGAAGGTGACTTCATGGAAATCAATGAGTCTCTTCCTGAGGTTGATATTACTGTTCTTGATAAAGTGGTTTGCTGCTATCCCGATGCTGATGGCCTGGTGCACGCCTCGTTAAACAAAACCAATCGCGTGTATGCATTGACCTATCCGCGAAACCGCTGGTATGTGCGGGTGGTGATGGAATTTATGGCCCTGATACTGAAAATTGCACGCTCTGATTTTCGCTCTTATGTACATAACCCAGAACTGATTGAGAAGTGGGTTGCCGAAGCGGGTTTCGACAAGGCATATCAGAACACCAATTTGGTCTGGCTGACGCAGGTGTATGTAAAAATGTAGGAGCGCCGTCCCGGCGCGATAGCCAGGGCTTAAAAAGATTCATCAATCGCGCCGGGACGGCGCTCCTACAGTTAGTAGGGGTAACAAATATGGCCAAATATTCTGCAAAACCTGCTTCTGCCCCTCCGCCGTCGGGTGCTTGCTATCGGCCTGCATTAGCGATGAATCATCCGCAACCTGATCCAGTATTTTTGGCACCAGTGCTACCTTGTATTTTTTAGACAGGGTTTGAAACAGGGTAGCAAAACGCGAATTGTAGAAAACGCCGTAATTCGGTGGCAGGCGCACACCGGCCAGTAGTATGGCAATGCCTTGCTGCTGGCTTTTTTCGATAATGCGGGACAGACTTTGCTCTATCTCACTGAATGGCAGGCCGCGCAGGCCATCGTTGCCGCCCAGCGCGACGATTATTATTGCAGGTTTGTGTTGTTGTAGTGCATCATCCAGCCGGTTGAGACCGGTGCGGGTGGTGTCGCCGCTGACACTGGCATTGACGGCGCGATAATTGAAACCGTGTTTCGTCAGCTGCTGCTGTAACAGAGCAACCCAGCCCTGTTGAGTATCGATGCCATAGGCAGCACTGATACTATCGCCAAGCACCAGTATTACCGGGTCATCCGTTCTGGCATGGCTGAGGCTCAAGAGTAAAAAAAATAGAGCTAAAACAGACAGGAGTTTTTGTAACATGGGTTCACAGCAGTCTACAGGGTTTGTTCAAGCCATTCAGCTGGGCAAGCAGGTCAGCACATCAGAAGGGCTATTGGTAATTCTGGATGATATCAACTTTAGCATTGCCGCGGGGACGTCTGTTGCGATACTTGGCGCATCCGGATCTGGTAAGACGACCCTACTGGGCTTGCTTGCCGGTCTCGATGAAGCGAGCAGCGGGCATGTGCTGATGAATGACGTAAACCTGGGTGAGCTCGATGAGGATGGACGTGCCCTGTTGCGTGCCCGGATGGTCGGCTTTGTGTTTCAGAACTTCCAGCTACTGCAGGGGCTGACTGCGCTGGAGAATGTCATGTTGCCGCTTGAGTTGTCTGCCGTCGGCCAGGCACGTTTTACGGCGAAAGACATCCTCTCGCGTGTCGGTCTGGCTGAGCGCCTGTATCATTATCCCAGTCAGTTATCCGGTGGCGAACAGCAGCGCTGTGCAATAGCCCGCGCCTTTGCCGCCAGACCCAAAGTGCTGTTCGCCGATGAACCGACTGGTAATCTGGATCAGGCCACTGGCCAACGCATCATCGATTTATTGTTCGAGCTAAATCGCGAAAAGGGAACGACATTGATCATGGCAACGCATGACGAAGCACTGGCTGGCCATTGTGATACACGCATGCAGCTAGACAGTGGGAAACTGGTGCAGAGATAAGGTGGGCACAGCCAAACTATTGTCCTTTTCATGGCATGTGCTGGCTCGCGACTGGCGTAGTGGAGAACTGCGGATACTCGCTGTTGCCCTGGTCATAGCGGTAAGCAGTGTCAGTGCTGTCGGGTTTTTTATTGATCGGGTTGATCGTGGTGTGCAGCAACAGTCAGCAGAATTGATAGCCGCCGAACTGGTTGTAAGTTCATCAAAGCTGGTCTCGATGGAGATTGTAGAGGACGCTAAAGCGCGTGGTTTACAGACAGCAGCTACGCTGCATTTTCGCAGCATAGCACTGGCCGGTGAAAAACCGCAGCTGGTAGAGGTCAAAGCCGTCAGTAATGGTTACCCGTTTCGCGGCCAGCTACGCGTAGCCGATGCACCGTTCGCTGAAGACCGCGCAACGAATACCATTCCTGCACATCATGAGCTTTGGGCTGACCCACGTTTGCTGCAAATACCTGGTTTTGCGATTGGCGATAAACTGCAATTGGGTGCTGTGCAGTTTTCCATCACAAGGGTGCTGACTTATGAACCAGATCGTGGTGGTGATATGTTCAGTGTTGCACCGCGTGTCATGGTCAATCTCGCTGATATACCTGATACGCAATTGATCGGGCAGGGGGCACTGGTGAGTCATCGTCTGTTGATAGATGGCGACCCGGTGGCGTTAGCAGCATATCAAAAGGAGCTGGAGAACAGGCAGATGACTGAGGCTAAACTACTCAGTATCAGGGAGACCAGGCCTGAATTACGTGTAGCACTTGAGCATGCGCAGCAGTTTCTTGGTCTGGCCTCTATTATCAGCGTACTACTGGCAGGTGTTGCCATCGCAACAGCAACACGGCGGTTTGCCAGACGTCATTTTGACAGTGCGGCTATTTACCGTTGTTTTGGTGCCACGCAGAAAAAGATTATTACCATTTTCAGTCTGGAAATGCTGTGGCTGGCATTGATCGCCAGTTCGGTAGGTGTGGCATTGGGCTTACTGGCTCAGTCGGGTATCAGCCTGATACTGGACAAGCTTTTTCTCAGTAGCCTGCCGCCACCTACGGCTCAACCCGCTGTGCTGGGCTATGCCACCGGTATCATTCTACTGCTGGGTTTTGCCCTGCCGCCCCTGCT
The DNA here is from genome assembly GCA_036986095.1 of Gammaproteobacteria bacterium. Lineage (GTDB taxonomy): Bacteria > Pseudomonadota > Gammaproteobacteria > BMS3Bbin11 > BMS3Bbin11 > BMS3Bbin11. The sequence goes on along the minus strand of BTQX01000041.1, from coordinate 668 downwards.
GGCACTTCGGGACGTGCCGCCATTACGTGTATTGCGTCGTGACCAGATGCCAGCAGAGGTTAGCGGTCGGTTGATCTATCTGGCGGTTTTCCTCAGCATGGGCAGCCTGCTTTACTGGCAGATTCAGGATCTTAAGATGGTCATATCGGTAATGACAGGGATGCTGCTCACTATCGCGATATTGTCACTGGCGACTTATGTGCTGATACGCGCGCTTGGTAATTTACGGCAGCAGGTCGGTGTGGCCTGGCGTTTTGGCCTGGCCAATATCGCACGTCGGCAGTCAGAAAGCATTATACAGATTGTTGCCTTTGGACTTGGCATCATGGTTTTGTTATTACTTTCAATAGTAAGGAATGATCTGCTCGACGGCTGGAAGCAGAGCCTGCCGGACGAGGCACCGAATCATTTCATGATCAATGTGCAGGCAGGCCAGATAGAAGGAATACAAAAATTCTTCAGTGAAAACGGTGTTAAACAGCCAACGCTGCATGCCATGGTGCGTGCAAGATTAACGCGCATCAACGGCCACAAGGTGAGCATCGATGACTATACGAATGAGCGTGCCCGGCACAAGATCACCCGTGAGTTCAATTTGTCACCAACCGCTCAGCCGCAGGTCGATAACGTTATTACAGAGGGAAGTTGGTGGACAAAGGAAGAACATG
>BTQX01000040.1:0-11675 GCA_036986095.1 Gammaproteobacteria bacterium | reverse complement strand
CAGATTTGGATTATGACAGTTCAAGTCTCGATTTTTACAGATGAATTAATAGAGGTGCCCTTAATCTTTCGCCTGCCCTGGTCCCAGTTCATTCAACAAGTCTTTCACCGTTTGCAGTCTTTGTTCTTCTGACGACAACTCCATCATTAAATGCAGTATCTGCGGGCCTTCCATGCGGTATTTTCCAGTACCGGTCTGCAGCAGCTGTATCAGTGCCATGGGTTCAATGTTGGGTTTTTGATTGAATTTCAGTCTTCCACCCGCTTCACCTATTCTTATTTCAGTGATGCCCAGGGTCATGGCTTCAATTCTCAGTTCAGTGAGCTTGATCAGAGCCCTGGCTTCATCAGGTAGCAGGCCAAAGCGGTCGATCATTTCTATCTGCAGTTCATAGAGTTCTTCGGTGTTTTTGGCATTGGCGATGCGTTTGTACATGATTAAGCGGGTGTGCACATCCGGCAGATAATCTTCGGGCAGGCGGGCGGGGATTTGTAGATCTATCTCAACGGCGGATGTGGAGTCGTTTTCTATATCTTCTGCAGAGAGTTCCTTGCCTGTTTTTAGTGAACGTATGGCACGATTTAATAGATCTGTGTACATATTAAAGCCAACTTCGTCAATGACACCACTCTGTGATTCACCCAGTAACTCACCAGTGCCGCGTATTTCCATATCGTGCATGGCCAGGGCAAAGCCCGCGCCGAGATCATCCAGCTGTTCCAGTGCGTCCAACCGGCGTGCGGCGTCGGCTGTGATCAGCTTCCTTGACTGTACCATGACATAGCAGTAGGCCTGATGATGTGATCTTCCTACTCGACCTCTTAACTGATGCAGCTGCGACAGGCCGAAGTGATCTGCACGGTTGATGAAAATTGTGTTGGCGGAGGGGATATCAATGCCGTTTTCAATGATGGTGCTGCAGAGTAATACGTTGAATCGCTGGTGATAGAAGTCCTGCATGATGTGTTCCAGTGCTCGTTCGGCCATCTGGCCATGCGCCATGCGGATATGGGCTTCCGGGATGATTTCCTCCAGTTTTGCCCGCATGGCCGGCATGCTCCGAACCTCATTGTGGAGGAAATATATTTGCCCACCACGACGGATCTCGCGCAGAAAACCTTCGCGGATCTGACCTTCGCTCCATTCTAGAACAAAGGTGCGGATGGCCAACCGCTGTTGCGGTGCTGTGGCAATAATGGAGATTTCACGCAGTCCGGACAGTGACAGGTTCAGTGTCCGGGGTATAGGTGTTGCTGTCAGTGTCAGGATGTCGACCTGACTGCGTTTATTCTTCAGTATTTCCTTGTGGCGGACACCGAAGCGCTGTTCTTCATCAAGAATCATCAGACCCAGTCTTTTGAAAGCAATATCTTTCTGTAACAGGCGGTGGGTGCCAATGACTATGTCTACTGAACCATTTTTCATCCCCTCGATAACGGCGTCAGATTCTTTTTTTGTTCTGAAACGGGATAGCAGTTCCACCCTGACCGGCAGGTTGGCAAAGCGGTCGCGGAAATTTTCATAATGCTGTTGTGCCAACAAGGTGGTAGGTACCAGCAACGCGACCTGGTGCTCACCGTGGACGGCGAAAAAAGACGCGCGCAGCGCCACTTCTGTCTTGCCGAAACCGACATCGCCGCAGACCAGCCTGTCCATGGGTTTGCTGGACGTCATATCCTGGATTACATCATCAATGGCCCTGGCCTGATCTGGTGTTTCCTCAAACGGAAACGCTGTGGCGAAGTGGTCATAGTGAAAATCTGCTGTCGGAAAAGCATGACCCTCGCGCGCATCGCGCAAGGCCTGTACAGCAAGCAACTCCACCGCAGCGTCATAGGCTTTTTTCTGTGCCTTGCGACGGGTTTTTTTCCATTCCTTGCCGCCGAGTTTGTGCAAGGGTGCCGAATCAGGACTGGCGGCAGTAAATCGTGACACAAGATGTAGTGACATCACAGGTACATAGAGCTTGTCGCCGTCACGGTATTCCAGCGTCAGAAATTCATATTTTGACTTATTGATGTCCAGTGTTTGCAGACCGATATAGCGGCCCACACCTTGTGTTTCATGGATCACCGGGTCACCGATATTCAGGTCTGCCAGTGAACGGATGACAGATTCCGGGTCACGAGCCGGTTTACTGCGACGGCGACGCTGAAATACCTTGTTACCGTAGAGCTGAATTTCTGACAGAATGACCAATCCGGGCTGTTCAAGTGACAGTCCTCGATCCAGCCTGGCAGCACAGAGAGCGAGTTTTTCATCACCATTGAAGAAGGCAGATGCATCCTCAACGGTGGCAGGAAAGACACCCTGTTCATTGAGGACATTCTTCAGGTTTTCACGGCGTCCGGTAGTCTCGCATGCCAGCAATACTCGTTTGTCCGTCTGTGCAAGAAAATCAAGCAGGCGCTGATAGGGCTGTTCGGCGTGAATGTTAACGTTGAATGTATCCGGTCGGCGGGTGGCAAATCGTTGGCAGGCTTTCTCGCCGTGTTCCGGCGTTGGCCCATATTCTATCAATGGCCAGTGTAGAAGCTGCTTTTCCAGCTCGTCATATTGCTGATACAGGGCTTCCGGCGGTAATGCGGGTCGTTCTGGATCCATGCCGACGGACTGGAATCGCTCAACGACTTCAGTTTGGAAAGTGTTTGCCGTCTGTTCGCATTCTTTGTCTATAATGAGCAGGCTGTCATCCGGCAGATAGTCGAGAAAGCTGCTGGTATCATCGAAGAACAGCGGCATGTAAAACTCAGTGCCGTGCGGGATATTCCCCTTACTGACTTCATTGTAGATCAGTGACCGCTGCGGGTCACCGGAAAATTTTTCCCTGTAGGACTGGCGAAAGCGATTGATTCCCTGTTCGGTCATCGGGAACTCCCTTGCCGGAAGTAATTCAATCTGATTTACCGTCCCGGCTGAGCGCTGGGATTCTGTGTCAAACAGGCGGATGCTATCGACTTCATTGCCGAACAGGTCGATGCGGTAGGGTTGAGAACTGCCCATGGGGAACAGGTCGATAATCCCTCCTCGAACGGCATATTCGCCGTGCTCATAGACCTGGCTGACATGGCGGTAGGCAGCAGTTTCCAGTTGAAGCCTGAATTTGTCGGTATCAAGGCTGTCACCACAGGCCAGGGAAAAACTGTGGGCAGCGATATAGGCCTGTGGTGGTGTGCGCTGCATTAAGTTGGATATCGACAGTATGATGATGCCCTGTTTCAGTACCGGTAGACTGGCGAGCGTGCGCAGGCGCTGTGAAATGATATCCTGATGCGGAGAGAAACGGTCATATACCAGACATTCCCAATCGGGGTAACTCAATAGCGGAATACTGCTGTGCCGACCCATGTAGAAGCGAATTTCCTCTTCTAGCGACTGTGTGTGGCGGTTGTCGGGCGTGACAACAATTATTGGGCCGCTATGCCCGTGAGCAGCAGATACGATTGCCAGCCCGAAACTGCTACCATAGAGCTCAGACCAGGCCAGTACCTGGCCGGGTTTGCCTGGCAGTTTGGGATTAAAAATATCTGCCGCGACTAAATGACTACTCATAAGAAGTTGTGTACGAATACTGAAATAAAGAAGCGGGATTCTACGCTTGCAGGGTGATTCGATCAAAGGTGAAAGGTGAAAGGTGAAAGGTGAAGGATGAAGGATGAAAGGTGCTGGGCGGTTGTTCCTGCTGCGGGGGTGGGGCGACGGATGGGCGGTAATGTTCCCAAACAGTATCTTGAGTTGGCCGGGGAGGCCATTTTAGTTCGTACCATGAAGCGACTGGCTAGTTGTCCTGGTATATCCGGGTTGTTTCTTGGGGTATCCGCAGCTGATTCATACTGGCAGGAGATGTCTTTTTCAGCTCCCTGGCTGAAATCTGTCTGCAATGGTGGATACGAACGTTCCGATACGGTTAGCCGGATACTTGATGATATGGCTGGGATGGTAGAACAAAACGATTGGGTACTGGTGCATGATGCAGTTAGGCCCTGTATTTCGCATAAAGATATACAGCAACTGATGGAACTGGCCACACAAACGGATGGTGGGTTATTAGGCTTGCCGATTACCGATACGGTTAAACTTGCTGACGATGAAAACAAAGTTAAGAAAACGGTCCCTCGCCAGGGTCTGTGGCGGGCGCAAACACCGCAGATGTTCCGTTATGGAGAATTACGGCAGGCTCTGCTTAGTGCAAAAAATAATGGCCTGATAGTGACTGATGAGGCGTCCGCGATGGAATATGCTGGTTTTCATCCGCTGATGGTACAGGGCTGTCCCGAGAATATAAAAATCACTGTAGCGGGAGATCTACAGTCGGCTGAGGTGTTTTTTTCAGGGTCAGGAGTTAGGGAGTTGACATGATAAGAATAGGGCAGGGTTACGATGTACATAAACTGGTTGATGACCTGCCATTAGTGCTGGGTGGGGTAGCTATTGAGTATGAAAAAGGACTGGCCGGTCATTCTGATGCGGATGTTCTGATACATAGTCTTTGCGATGCGCTTATTGGTGCCGCAGGGAAAGGAGATATAGGCCGGTATTTTCCTGATACTGACAACCGTTATCACAATATTGATAGCCGGGTTTTGTTATGTAAAGTGGTGTCAATGCTGGAGAAAGATGACTGGAAGATTGTCAATGCTGATCTGACTATTATCGCTCAGGCACCAAAAATGACCCCGCATATCCCGGAAATGTGTAGATTGTTAGCGACTGACATGAAAATTGATGAGAAACAGCTGAATATCAAGGCAACAACGACTGAAACTCTTGGCTTCTGTGGCAGAGGGGAAGGTATCACTGCTCTGGCTGTGGTGCTGATCGACAAAATAGAAGAGAATAGATAGCGCAAATGCGGCGAGATGTTACAATCAGCTGGATTTTGATTTGACAACGTGTCATATAGACCCTATCTTTTAAGGAAAAATACAATAAAAACAAGTAGTACGATAGCATTATGAACAAGTAACTTGAAAAGGTTCTCACATGGCAATCAGGTTAACCCTGACAGACTGCGATTCGATACCGGGTAAGGATAAGCTAAAGCCACGCATGGCGGCTAATCTGATAAAAGAAATGTCGGCTGCCGAGGTGGAACTGCCCGATTTTATACCGAAAGTCTCTTTAATGATCCGTGCGATTACCTGTAGCAACACGAAAGTAAAACACCGCCTGCTATTGTTGCGGCTGTTACAGGAGCCGGTAACCAACATATTGCAGGCGGTGCATGCCAGAAGAATCGGAATAACACTTCCAGTTGCCAATGAAGATGCTAAGTTGCTGGGTATAGTTGACGGGCTGCTGCGTGATCTTATTTGTGGTTATAACGCCATTATCGAAGAAGCTCAGGGCTCAATAGGTTTTATGCGCGCTGCCAGCAAATCTCAGTTTTCTGAGGCCTGTTATGGCTCAATTTCATTTCAAACACGTCGTCTAATGGTGTCCTATGAGTCATACCGACCAGTCCGAAAAGGCATCTGGTCGCAGATCCATTTGGTGTACCGTATTGCCCGCAAATGTGAAAGTGAAACCTTTCCTGTGAATATTGAATCTTCTGAGAATATTTACCAGTCATCAATTGAGCACATTTACAAGCGTGCAATCCTGATTGGTCGCAGCGACCCCTATCATTTTTCTTTTCGCGGTGTCACACGATTATTTGACTCCCTTGAAAAATGGCCGGAAATGGTCAGGCTGACTCATGAAGCAGTCGTTCCAAAGAATAACAGCATGTTCATCGTTGATCTGAAAAGTGATTTTCCGGCTGCGCCTTATTTTCAGGATTCAGCTGACGTTGCAGGTGACCGTTTTCTTATTCTTGATACCACGGAGTTAATTGTATGTCTGAATATGGAATTAAAATCAGTTATACATAGCATAACGGGTGGCTTGAAAGGGATACACAAGGTGCAGGGCTTCGAGCGTATGGAAATCCTTCGTCATATCGTTATCAGTTGGGGAATGCATCCTATTCGTAAGGCTGAGCGCGAAGATCTCAGCCTGGACTGCAAGATTGTTTTTGGTCTGACAAATATTTTTAGTATATTGCACCCCGACCTTAATGCTGATGAAGTGGATGAAATTGATTTTGACTCCACTGCTGAAATACAGATGGTGCTGGGTGCCTTTCAGGAAAAATTTGGTAAGAGCCTGGATAGAAATTCGTTTGCTTCCAGCTGGAAGATAGGTAATGAAAGTAGTGGTGGTTTTAGCCTTAGCCATACCCGCTCCAGTACAAAAGAGCTGCGCGTTGGTGATATCCTGGCCCTGCAGAAAAGTGGCGAGCATAAATGGAATATCTGTATCGTCCGTTGGGCAATGGAAGGCGATGATGGTCAGCTGCAGGCCGGCGTTTTCAAAATTGGTTACAATGCTGAGCCAATTTCAATGAAACCACTGGAAGCAGAAAAGGAATTTTTAAGGCTGGAGTATACAGCTGCACTGCATATCCCCGAGGCAAGTTCATTTTCAAACACAAACCTGATAGTTGCTCAGAAAACGGTTTATTCACCACACCGCACATTGTATATGAGAAGAAGCACCAGGGATCGTCTTGTCATTCCGACCAATCTTGTTGTTTCCAGCCGCTCAGTCGATGTCTTTTCTTATCGTTATGATGTAAAAGATCACCAACGCCCTTTGTCACACCAGGATACTTTACGTTTCAATAGTGATAGTAAAATTTCCATATAACTTAAGGGACTCCCTGGTCATTTTTTCGTAATAACACATAAACTGCACCCTTGCCGCCATCACGCGGGAGCGCAGAGCAATATGCCAGTACCGCATCGTGTTGCCGCAGCCAGTAATCTATATGCTGCTTTAATACAGGGATACCCCCCGTCGAACGATAACCCTGGCCGTGGATGACCAACACGCAACATTGCCTGGCCCGCCGACTATGATGAATGAAACGCATACAAGATTGATGTGCCTGCTCAACTGTTTGTCCATGCAGGTCGAGCCGGTTCTCAATGGATATTTTCCCGCGCTTCAGTTCCCTCATGATGCGGTTCTGGACACCATTCCCCTGATAACTCAACTCATCATTGGGACAAATGGCAGAACTACCAGCAAGCCGAAGTGGAGGAGAATCAAAATCATCACTAGCTGGCTTAGTCTTCGGGCGAGACTTCCTTTTGTCTGTTGTGTTATTTTCCTGCTTATTCTGTTGAAGTGGTTTGATATCGGGAAAAGCACGGGACATGAATGAAGGGGTGTCTCGTTTGTCAGACATAACAGGGTTTGGATTCAATGTGATTATTCATGAATTACTAGAGGCCCCCTTATTCAGACTTGCTAGATAGCGTTCAGCATCGAGTGCAGACATGCAGCCTGTGCCCGCAGAGGTAACCGCCTGTCGATAAACATGATCCATCACGTCGCCCGCAGCGAAAACACCCGCTACGCTAGTCGACGCCAGGTTGCCGTTGCAGTCGCTGTTGGTTTTAATGTAACCGCCTTCCATTTCCAGCTTGTCTTTAAATATTCCTGTATTGGGTGCATGACCAATGGCGATGAAAACGCCATGTACATCAAGCTCTTTAGTCGAATCATCCTTTGTACTTTTTAAGCGGACACCGGTAACGCCGGCATCATCGCCCAGCACCTCATCAAGAACGTAACTCCATGCAATATTAACATTGCCATTGCTTTCTTTTTCCTTGATCCTGTCGGCCAGAATAGCCTCTGCGCGGAGTTCATCACGGCGATGTACCAGGGTTACCTTTGATGCGATGTTCGATAGATACAGTGCTTCCTCGACAGCGGTGTTGCCACCACCAATGACGGCAACCGGTTTGTTCTTATAGAAAAAACCATCACAGGTAGCACAGGCAGAAACACCCCGACCTTTAAAGGTTTCTTCCGAGGGCAGGCCAAGGTACATGGCTGATGCACCCGTACAGATGATCAGTGCATCACAGCTGTACTGACCACTGTCGCCGGTGACTTGCAGTGGCCTGTTAGAGAAATCGACGCTGTTAATCTGGTCGAAAATAATCTCGGTGCCGAAGCGTTCAGCATGAGATTTCATGCGATCCATCAGGTCCGGTCCCTGTACGCCCATATTATCGCCCGGCCAGTTATCGACTTCAGTTGTGGTCGTTAACTGTCCGCCCGGTACCAGGCCTGTGATTAAAACAGGCTTAAGGTTAGCGCGTGCTGCATAGATTGCAGCAGTGTATCCCGCAGGTCCTGAACCAAGTATTAAAAGGCGGCAGTGTCGGGTCTCAGACATTCGAGTTCTCCAGTTTTTTGCTATGGACTCTCTGTCCAGCAGGCGGTTCCTGTAGTTAGTGTGGTATGTTACGTCATCGAAAATTGAAGGGCAAAACCAGTTCTTGTGAATATTGGAATTCCTGTTGAAATTAAACCGTTTGAGCGGCGTGTTGCCTTGCTGCCAGCAGCAGTGGCTGAGCTGACAGCGCTCGGTCACGATGTGTTTCTGCAGGCAGGTGCCGGTGTTGGGAGCGGTTATGACGACATGGCCTATACTGCTGTTGGTGTGCAGATTGTTAATGACGCAGAGACTTTGTATGGCGAAGCAGAACTGATCGTAAAAGTAAAAGAGCCGGTTGCTGAAGAATATGCTTATTTACGAGCAGATCATTTACTGTTTTCATATCTTCATCTGGCAGCTAATCCCGAGTTGGCTAAAACTCTGCAGGGTATCGGCCTGACAGCGCTGGCCTTCGAAACGCTCATGGTTGACAATACCTTACCTTTGTTGGCTCCTATGAGTGATGTGGCCGGCCGTGTTGCTGTGCAGACCGGCGCCACTTTACTCTATGCAACACAGGGAGGAGAGGGCTTGCTTTTGGGTGGATTACCTGCAGCAGAAAGAGGTAATGTTGTTATTATAGGGGCAGGCAATGCAGGAGGTAATGCCGCAATTGTAGCTAAAAATCTCGGTGCGACAGTGACAGTGTTTGATCGTCAGAGAAAAAAACAGGCTCAGATGCGCCAACTAGGTGAAAATGTAAGCGGTCTTTATCCCTATCCTGACGCGATAGCTGCAGCTCTTGAACAGGCTGATCTGGTTATCGGCGCTGTCCTTGTTCCTGGTGCGCGTGCTCCTCATGTGATTAGCAGAGACATGGTTATTGGTATGAAGGCAGGCAGTGTCATTATCGATATTGCCGTCGATCAGGGTGGTTGTGTCGAGACTACAAAAGCAACTGATTATTCTGCACCAACATATATAGAGGAAGACGTGGTTCATTTTGCAGTCACCAATATACCGGCAGCTGTACCTCGTTCTGCTTCACAGGCCCTAAGTGCCGAACTGCTGCCATATGTCAGGCTATTGCTTGCAGAGCGGGTAAAAGGAAAAGCCCTTGCAAGTGCGGTAAACGTAGAACAAGGCAGGATCGTCCATCCTGCTGTAGCGCAATCATTGAGAAACTGATGCCACAGGCAAAGCGAAACAAATCAAAAAAGAAAGAGCCGGTAATTACACCAAAAGTAAGAGCTGGCTTGCGCGAGAGTATACTGTTCCTGCTCACTGTTGTTGCCATTTTCCTGCTGATTGCCCTGGTCAGTTTCTCTCCGCAGGATCCAGGCTGGTCGCACAGCACTGATACCGGCATGGTATCAAACCTGGGCGGTCGCACAGGCGCCAGTTTTGCCAACCTGTTTCTGAATCTGTTTGGTCTGATGGCCTATCTATTTCCGATTATGCTGCTCTGGCTGGTAGTCCGAATTTATCGCCAGAAATCAGCCTCTCATGCCAAGGATATTCAGACCAGGGTGATAGTTTCCGTTGGTTTTCTTTTTACCCTGATTGGAGGCAGCGGCCTGTCTCAGATGTATTTCAATTCGCCGCTCGATGCCAGCAACTATCTGGCAGGCGGATATCTGGGCGGTGCTATTGCCAGTACATTGATCCCATCGTTTGGTGTAGTGGGGGGAACCTTGTTGTTGCTCGCCCTGCTTCTTTCCGGTGTAACACTATTGACCGGTTTATCCTGGTTCTGGCTGATGGACATTACCGGTAAATACACCTTGCTAGTCTATGATCGTGCCAGGGCTTTTTTAATTTCCCTGCAGGAGAAGAAGAGATCAAACAGGATGCTGGAGCAGCGTCAGCTTAGTGTGAAGAAAGCGAGGCTTAGCCAGGAGAAGAAAAAGCCGGTTCGCATTGAACCTAAGATGTCTAGACCTGAGCAAAGTGGGCGCAATGAACGTGAAAGGCAAACCGATCTGTTTTCTCGCCCAGATGGTGAGTTGCTGCCGAGTTTGTCATTGCTGGATCCTGCTCCGATACATGAAGGTAGTTATTCACGGGAAGCAATAGAAACCCTGTCACGTATGCTGGAAAGGAAACTGCTGGACTTCAATATTGAAGTGCAGGTGGTTGAAGTTCAGCCCGGGCCTGTCATCACACGTTTCGAAATTGATCCGGCACCCGGTATCAAAGCCTCACAAATCGCCAACCTGGCCAATGATCTGGCACGTTCTCTTTCTGTCATTAGTGTCAGAGTTGTGGAAAACATTCCGGGTAAATCCTATATGGGAGTCGAAATTCCCAATGAAAGCAGAGAAAGCGTCGGTTTTATCGAGGGTCTTTCGTCGAAGGCCTATGAAGATGCCAGCACTCCACTGGCAGTTCTTCTGGGTAAAGATATCAGCGGTGCACCTGTCGTTGCTGATCTGTGCAAGATGCCGCATCTGCTTATTGCCGGTACCACCGGCTCGGGTAAATCAGTATGCATTAATGCCCTGATACTGAGCATTATCTTCAAATCCACGCCAAAAGATGTACGCATGATTCTGGTAGACCCGAAAATGCTGGAATTGTCGGTATACGAAGGCCTGCCGCATCTGCTGGCACCTGTCGTCACCGACATGAAAAAGGCCGCCAACGCCTTGCGCTGGGGAATATTTGAGATGGAGCGGCGATATAAGCTTATGTCTGCAGTGGGTGTACGCAATCTTGCGGGTTACAATCGTAAAGTGGAGGAGGGTATCAAACAGAAGTCTCCATTGATGAATCCCCTGGTAGAGCCTGGCAATGAACCTGAAGAATTAGCGACACTGCCGCATATCGTCATTATCATCGATGAACTAGCAGATTTGATGATGGTGGTCGGTAAAAAACTGGAAGAACTGATTGCAAGACTGGCGCAGAAAGCGCGCGCTGCCGGCATACATCTGGTCCTGGCAACACAGCGTCCGTCGGTTGATGTGATTACCGGTCTAATTAAAGCAAATATCCCATCCCGGATTTCATTTCGGGTACCGTCAAAGATTGATTCCCGTACAATACTTGACCAGAGCGGCGCGGAAAGCCTGCTGGGTATGGGCGATATGTTGTTTCTGCCTCCAGGGGCGAGTAATACCGTCCGTGTGCATGGTGCATTTGTTTCCGATGATGAGGTGCATCGCGTAGTCAAACAACTCACCGCAGCGGCCCAGCCAGAATATGATGAGACTGTACTGGAAGAACCGGAAACGGGTGGGAATTTGACCGCAGATGGCTATGCTGGCAGTGAACAGGATCCACTCTACGATGAGGCCGTACGTTGTGTCACCGAAAGTCGGCGCGCATCCATATCCTCAGTGCAAAGAAAACTGCGTGTCGGCTACAATCGTGCCGCCCGCATGATCGAAAACATGGAGAGTGCTGGCGTGGTGACTGCAGCAGATACTTCCGGAAAACGGGAAGTGCTGGCACC
>BTQX01000039.1:0-12007 GCA_036986095.1 Gammaproteobacteria bacterium | reverse complement strand
CCAAACTGCTTCGACAGTACAGTCGTCAGGGCCGCTGTCAGCGTCGTCTTGCCATGATCTACATGACCAATTGTGCCCACGTTTACATGGGGCTTCGTACGTTCAAATTTTTCCTTGGACATGCCTTTATCCTCGACTTAATCGTATATATTTATTGGTTAAGCTTAACCTACTTTATGTTTTTGATGACTGCTTCAGCGACATTATTAGGCGCTGGAGCATACTTCTTGAATTCCATCGAATAATTCGCCCTGCCCTGTGTGGCAGAACGCAATGATGTCGCATAGCCAAACATTTCTGACAGCGGCACTTCACAGCGAATAATCTTGCCTGAAGGGCCGTCTTCCATGGACTGAATAATGCCGCGACGCGATGAAACATCACCATTCACGTTACCCATATATTCTTCCGGCGTAACAATCTCTACCGCCATGATAGGCTCAAGCAACTGAGGACTGGCCTGCATGAATGCTTCTTTAAAACAGATTGATGCAGCGGCCTTAAATGCCTGCTCAGATGAATCCACTTCGTGATAAGAGCCGTCATACAGGGCAACTCTGACATCAACAACCGGGAAACCGGCCATAATGCCAGACTGTATAGTACTTTCGATACCCTTTCTGACCGCCGGGATAAATTCTTTTGGTACGACACCACCCTTGACCTCATCCAGGAACTCAAATTCACTGCCCGGTTCCTGCGGCTCAAGGCGCAGATAGACATGGCCATATTGACCACGACCACCAGACTGCTTGGCATACTTGTACTGGTGCTCGACAGTATTGCGAATAGTCTCGCGATAAGCAACCTGCGGCTTACCCACATTGGCCTCAACATTAAATTCACGCTTCATGCGATCAATAATGATATCCAGATGTAGCTCGCCCATGCCTGAGATAATGGTCTGACCGGACTCATGATCTGTACGCACACGGAATGAAGGATCTTCCTGTGCCAGTTTAGACAGAGCGATACCCATTTTTTCCTGATCTGCCTTAGTCATCGGCTCAACGGCCTGTGAAATAACCGGATCAGGGAATTCCATTCTTTCCAGAGTGATGATATTACTGGTTGCACACAGCGTGTCGCCGGTAGTGATATCTTTAATACCGACGGCCGCGGCAATATCACCCGCACGTACCTCCTTGATTTCTTCACGGGAATTGGCATGCATTTGAAGAATACGCCCAATGCGTTCTTTTTTGTGCTTAACCGGATTAAACACAGTGTCGCCGGACTTCATCACACCGGAGTAAACACGGAAAAAGACCAGCTGACCAACAAAGGGGTCTGTCGCAATCTTGAACGCCAGTGCAGAAAATGGTGCGTCATCATCTGCCGGGCGCTCAGCCTCAGTTTCATCCTTATCATCAAGGATACCTCTGATTGCAGGCACATCCTGCGGCGAAGGCATGAGGTCAACGACACCATCCAGCATGGCCTGTACACCCTTGTTTTTAAATGCAGACCCACAAAAAACACATACAATCTCATTCGCCAGCGTCTGTAAACGCAGGCCTTCCAGTATCTCTTCGGCAGACAGGTCGCCCTCTTCCAGGTATTTGTCCATCAGTTCATCATTTGCTTCAGCCGCTGTCTCAACCAGAGCCTCATGGTGATGCTGACACTGCTCGAGCATGTCTGCGGCAATCTCGCGCTCTTCGAAGTTGGTACCCATGTTTTCTTCTTCCCAGTAAATCGCTTTCATACGGACCAGGTCGACAACACCCTCAAAGTTTTCTTCTGCACCGATAGGCAACTGTACAGGTACTGCATTGGCACCCAGACGCTCTTTCAGCTGGCCGACTACGCGCAGGAAATCGGCACCGGCACGGTCCATTTTATTAACAAAAGCCATACGCGGCACTTTATACCTGTTTGCCTGGCGCCAGACTGTTTCCGACTGCGGCTCTACACCACCCACTGCACAGAATACGGCACAGGCGCCATCGAGCACCCGTAATGAACGCTCAACTTCAATAGTAAAATCTACGTGACCCGGTGTGTCAATAATGTTGATGCGGTGCTGATCCTTGTCCTTGCGCATGCCACTCCAGAAACAGGTGGTTGCAGCCGAGGTAATGGTAATACCACGCTCCTGCTCCTGCTCCATCCAGTCCATGGTCGCAGCACCATCATGCACTTCACCTATTTTGTGTGAAATACCGGTGTAGTACAGAATACGTTCGGTAGTCGTCGTCTTACCCGCATCAATATGAGCCATGATGCCGATATTACGATAACGCTTGATGGGTGTTTTACGTGCCACTTGTTGTTTCCTGAATATTTTTCTACGGTCTTCAATTAAGTCTATATATGCTAAAAGCGGAAATGCGAGAAGGCTTTATTGGCTTCTGCCATACGATGCGTATCTTCACGCTTCTTTACCGCTGAACCGCGACCCTCGAAGGCATCCATCAATTCACCCGCAAGACGCATACCCATGGATTTTTCACCACGGGCGCGTGAAGCCTCTACCAGCCAGCGCATGGCCAGCGCAGTACGACGGCTCGGACGGACTTCTACAGGCACCTGGTAGGTAGCACCACCAACACGACGGGACTTAACTTCAACCGTCGGACGGACGTTTTCCAACGCTGTCTCGAAGACTTCTATCGGGTCACTTTTGCCACGTTCTACAATCAGATCCAGCGCACCATAAGTGATTTTTTCAGCCGTCGACTTCTTGCCATCCAGCATCAAAATATTGACAAATTTGGCCAGTGTTTCACTGCCGAATTTAGGATCAGGCAGAATCTGGCGTTTTGGTACTTCTCTTCTTCTAGGCATCGGTTAAATCCGTATAAAATCTATGTGTATTTCGTCTATATGTTATGTACTGCAATAATTCTGTCTTCTGGGCCAGTCTTCAATTTACTTAGTGACTTAATTTATGACTTAGGCCGCTTGGTGCCGTATTTTGAACGGCCTCTGCGACGATCTGCAACACCTGCTGTATCCAGGGTGCCGCGCACCGTGTGATAACGCACACCAGGCAAATCCTTTACACGACCACCGCGAATCAGTACCACCGAGTGCTCCTGCAGGTTATGACCTTCACCACCGATATAACTACTGACCTCAAAGCCGTTGGTTAACCTGACACGTGCCACTTTACGCAGTGCAGAGTTAGGTTTCTTCGGTGTCGTGGTATAGACACGCACACACACTCCACGACGCTGCGGACAGGCCATTAAAGCGGGTACATTTGACTTTTTTGTCTGACGCTGACGCGGCTTCCGCACCAGCTGATTAACTGTTGGCATTCAATATTCTCCAGCCCAAAACAAGACACAGGCCGGAGAAAAATCTCCAGCCTGCGAAAAGAGGGGCAATTCTAGGGACATCGGCCCCCGCTGTCAAGACAGATTTACATCATGCAGAGATAGCTGTCTCATCCCCTTCGGAAACTTCGGTTTCTGCCGTCTTAGCACTGTTTACGAACTCTTCCAGTGCCAGTTTTTCATCCTTTTCGCGTTGCTTGCGACGGTGACGTTCCTGATGGTAGGCCAGGCCCGTTCCAGCAGGTATCAGACGTCCAACGATAACATTCTCCTTCAGACCTCGTAAGGAATCCGTTTTGCCAATGATCGATGCCTCGGTCAGGACACGCGTTGTCTCCTGGAAGGATGCCGCTGAGATAAAGGATTCGGTTAACAATGACGCCTTGGTGATGCCCAGCAAGTTACGCTCTGCTATGGCTTCCTTCTTGCCAGCGGCCAGCATTCTGTCATTTTCTTCCAGAAAGGTCGTGCGTTCCAGCTGTTCGCCCGGCAGCAGCAGGGTGTCACCCGGATCAATAATAGTAACCTTCCGTAGCATCTGGCGAACAATGACTTCAATATGCTTATCATCGATCTTCACACCCTGCAGGCGGTACACATCCTGTACTTCGGCAACGATGTACTCAAGCAGCTGTGGTACGCCCTTCAAACGCAGGATATCTGCCGCAACGGGCGGGCCGTCTACTAAAATATCACCCCTGATAACGGATTCACCTTCAACCACTGACAGCGGACGCTCCTTGGCGATCAGGAATTCATGGTTCTCTCCCTCGCTATCGGATATTACCAGGCGTTGTTTGCCTTTGGTTTCCTTACCGAATGAGATGACACCACCGACCTCAGCCAGAATAGCAGGCTCTTTCGGTTTACGCGCCTCAAACAGCTCGGCCACACGCGGTAGACCACCAGTAATATCACGGGTAGTCGAACCTTCACGTGGGTTTTTAGCCATTATGTCGCCGATTTTGACTTCCTTGCCGTCATCAACCATCAAAATGGCGTTACCGGGCAGGAAGTATTTCGCAGGTATTTCCGTACCCGGGAAATTAATCGGTTCGCCCTTCTTGTCCACCAGCATGATTGCAGGCTTCATGTCAGCGGCCGCTGCGGATCGCTGCGTTAAATCGGTAATCACATAACGTGTCAGACCTGTAATATCGTCAGACTGCTTTTTAAAGGTGACATCTTCCAGCATGTCTATGAAGCTTATTTTTCCTGCCGCCTCAGAAACGATCGGATGTGTATGTGGATCCCATTCGGCAACTATATCGCCGGAAGCAATCTTCTGGCCGTCCTTGATAGTCAGTTCTGCACCATAAGGTATTTTGTGCTTTTCACGATTCGCGCCACGCTTGTCCTGAACAATCAGTTCACCTGAGCGGGAAATGGTAACAAGATGTCCCCTGGTATTTTTAACGGACTTGACGTTATGAAGATGAATAGTTCCGCTGTTCTTCACTTCAACACTGCTAACTGCAGCCGAGCCGGTAGCCGCACCGCCAATATGGAAGGTACGCATCGTCAACTGAGTACCCGGCTCACCGATAGATTGCGCGGCGATGACACCGACCGCTTCGCCGGTAGTGACCAGATGGCCACGTCCGAGGTCCCGACCGTAACAGGTGGCACAAATACCATATCGGGTTTCACAGGTTACCGGCGAACGCACCAGCACTTCATTGATGGATTTTTCATCAAGCTGTTCAATGTCCTTTTCATCCAGCATTTTACCTTTTTTGATCAGCATATTCTTGCCTTCTGGATTCGGGATATCTTTGACTACAACTCGACCCAGCACCAGATCAGACAATGGCACAACGACTTCACCACCTTCAACCAGAGTTTCTTTAATAACACCCTGCTCAGTGCCGCAATCATCCTCCACTACCACCAGATCCTGGCAGACATCAACCAGACGACGTGTCAGATAGCCGGAATTCGCCGTTTTCAGCGCTGTATCGGCCAGTCCCTTACGTGCACCGTGAGTGGAAATAAAGTACTGCAGTACATTCAGCCCTTCACGAAAATTAGCTGTAATGGGCGTTTCAATAATGGAACCATCCGGCTTGGCCATCAGGCCGCGCATTCCGGACAATTGTCTAATCTGTGCATGTGAACCACGCGCACCGGAGTCGGCCATCATATAGATAGAATTGAATGATTCCTGTTCAACGGTTTCGCCGACGTCATTGGTGAATGAATCAGTGCCTAACTGATCCATCATTTCATTGGCGACCTTTTCACTGGTATGCGTCCAGATATCAACAACCTTATTGTAGCGTTCGCCATTCGTCACCAGGCCGTCATTAAACTGTTGCTGGATGCTGAGTACTTCGCTTTCAGCCTCGCCGAGAATATCTGCCTTGTTGGCAGGGACCACCATGTCATCGATGCCTATGGATATGCCGGATTTGGCCGCCATCTTGAAGCCGGTATACATCAGTTTATCGGCAAAGATAACCGTATCTTTCAAACCCGCCTGACGATAGCTCTGGTTAATTACCTCGGAGATCGCCTTTTTCTTCATCACTTTATTTATGGCCGAAAACGGCAGTGCAGAGGGCAGAATTTCAGACAGGATGGCACGTCCTACGGTTGTCTCGTAGATTGTTGTGACCGTGCTTTCTTTACCCTTGTCATCGGTGACAGTTTCAGTAATACGTATTTTTGCTGAGGCGTGCAGATCAACAGCGCCAGAATCGTAGGCTAGCTTGGCTTCCTTCACATCGGAAAAGATACTGTTGTTGCCTTTGGCATTAAGATTTTCGCGTGTCATGAAATACAGACCCAGGACGATATCCTGCGACGGCACAATAATCGGTTCACCATTAGCAGGTGACAGAACGTTATTGGTTGACATCATCAGCGTACGCGCTTCCAGCTGTGCTTCGATAGAAAGTGGCACATGAACCGCCATCTGGTCACCGTCAAAGTCTGCGTTATACGGTGCACAGACCAGGGGATGCAGCTGGATCGCCTTGCCTTCAATCAGGACGGGTTCAAAGGCCTGAATACCCAGTCTGTGAAGGGTTGGTGCACGGTTCAGCAGTACCGGATGCTCACGAATGACTTCTTCCAGGATGTCCCAGACTTCAGCACTTTCGGTTTCGACCATTTTCTTGGCCTGCTTGATGGTAGTCGCCAGACCACGCAATTCCAGCTTGCTGAAAATAAAGGGCTTGAACAGTTCCAGTGCCATTTTCTTCGGTAGCCCACACTGATGTAGCTTCAGTGTCGGGCCGACCACGATGACTGAACGGCCGGAATAATCGACACGTTTACCCAGTAAGTTCTGGCGGAAACGGCCCTGCTTGCCCTTGATCATATCGGCCAGGGATTTCAATTGACGTTTGTTTGCACCGGTAATAGCCTTACCACGACGACCGTTATCCAGCAGTGCGTCAACAGCTTCCTGCAGCATACGCTTCTCATTACGAACGATAATGTCCGGCGCATTCAGCTCCAGCAGCCTCTTTAGACGGTTATTACGGTTGATAACACGACGGTAGAGATCATTCAGATCAGAGGTGGCAAAACGACCACCATCCAGCGGCACTAAGGGACGCAAATCAGGTGGCAGTACCGGCAGGATATCGAGAATCATCCATTCCGGCTTGTTACTGGACGCAATAAAGGCCTCGATCACTTTCAAACGCTTGGTCAGCTTTTTGATCTTGGTCACCGCATTGGTATTATCCAGCTCTTCACGTAGTGTTTCGGCGACCTCTTTCAGATCAATCTTTTTCAGCAGCGAACGAATGGCCTCAGCACCCATCGATGCCTCGAATTCATCACCGTATTCTTCCAGTGCTTCGATATACTGGTCTTCGGTCAGTAGAGCCTGCTCTTCCAGCGGTGTCATGCCGGCATCAATAATAATATAGCCTTCAAAATACAGTACGCGCTCAATGTCGCGCACCGTCATGTCCAGTACCAGGCCCATGCGCGAAGGCAGGGATTTCAGGAACCAGATATGCGCACAGGGAGTGGCCAGATCGATATGGCCCATACGCTCACGACGTACTTTGGAATGGGTGACTTCTACACCGCATTTCTCGCACACAACACCGCGATGCTTGAGGCGCTTGTATTTGCCACAGAGACATTCATAGTCGCTGACCGGGCCGAACAGCTTGGCGCAGAACAAACCATCACGTTCAGGTTTAAACGTTCTGTAGTTGATGGTTTCTGGCTTCTTTACTTCGCCAAATGACCACGAACGTATTTTCTCTGGCGATGCCAGACCAATCCGTATGGCATCAAAGTCGTCGTTTTTTTCTGCCTTATTGAAAAGATTGAATAAGTCTCTCAATGTCCTGTCTCCACGATGATTACTTCACCGATTAGGGTTGTGTTCGATGATTATTGATCTACTATGATTCACTATGAACTATTAGTTGTTGTGTATCAGCTCAACATCCAGTGCCAGCGCGCGTATTTCCTTCATTAACACATTGAACGATTCCGGCATGCCTGCTTCCATGTGATGGTTGCCCTTGACAATATTTTCATACATCTTGGAACGACCATTTACATCATCTGATTTCACAGTCAGCATCTCTTGAAGAGTATAAGCGGCACCATAAGCTTCCAGTGCCCAGACTTCCATTTCACCGAAACGCTGGCCACCAAACTGCGCCTTACCACCCAGCGGTTGCTGCGTAACCAGACTGTAGGGGCCAGTGGAACGTGCATGCATTTTGTCATCGACCAGATGGTTCAATTTCAAAATGTACATGTAGCCAACGGTAGTTTCGCGATCGAATGTCTCGCCTGTGCGACCATCGATTAGCTGTGCCTGGCCTGATTCAGGTAAATCAGCCAGCTTCAGCATATGCTTGATTTCCTCTTCAGCCGCACCGTCAAATACCGGTGTCGCCATTGGTACACCATTGGTCAGGTTGCCGGCAAGTTCCATCACTTCATCATCAGTCAATGATTTGATGTCTTCCGGTTTGCCACTGCTATTGTAGATTTTTTCCAGGAACTTACGTATTTCGGAAATCTTTTTCTTTGCCCGTATCATGTCATTGATCTTGTCTCCAAGACCCCTGGCGGCCCATCCCAGATGCATCTCCAGCACCTGACCAACGTTCATACGTGACGGTACACCGAGCGGATTCAGAACGATATCAACCGGTTTGCCATTTTTCAAATACGGCATGTCTTCGACCGGAACGATGCGTGAGATTACACCCTTGTTGCCATGACGTCCCGCCATCTTGTCACCCGGTTGGAGGCGGCGTTTGACAGCAACGAAGACTTTGACCATCTTCAACACACCAGGGGCAAGATCATCGCCAGCAGTAATCTTGCCCTGCTTTTCTTCCAGCAGATCATCAAAGAATTTCTTCTGCTGAGCCACCTGCTCGCGAATCTGCTCAATACTCTTATTGATGCTTTCTGTGCGCATGCGAACTTCAAACCACTTTGCCTGCGGCAGGTCGTTGAGATATTCCGCTGTCACTTTGCTGCCAGATTTCAGGCCATTGGGTCCGCCTTCCGCGACCTTACCAGTCACCAGCTTGGCAATACGGTCATAAGCATCGGATTCAACAATACGGAACTGGTCGCTCATGTCTTTCTGTACGGCAGCGATCTGTTCATTCTCAATCGCCTGTGTACGCAGATCTTTCTCTACGCCATCACGGGTGAAAACCTGCACATCGATGACCGTGCCGCTGCCGGAAGGCATACGCAGTGAGGTATCTTTTACATCAGAGGCCTTCTCACCGAAGATGGCTCTGAGCAGTTTTTCTTCCGGTGTCAGCTGTGTTTCACCTTTAGGCGTAACCTTGCCAACCAGAATATCACCGGCATTGACTTCCGCACCGATGTAGACGATACCGGATTCATCCAGCTTGGACAGTGCGGCTTCGCCAACATTAGGTATATCGCGAGTAATCTCTTCAGAACCCAGTTTAATATCACGCGCCACGGAGGTCCTTTCTTCGATATGAATACTGGTAAACAGGTCTTTCTCCACCACACGCTCGGAGATCAGAATGGAATCCTCAAAATTGTATCCATTCCACGGCATGAAGGCGATAAGGATATTCTGCCCCAGTGCCAGTTCACCGATATCAGTGGACGGCCCATCAGCCAGCACATCACCATTTGCTATCAGATCGCCGACTTTGACCAACGGACGCTGATTGACGGTCGTGTTCTGATTCGAACGCGAATACTTGACCAGGTTATAGATATCTACACCGGAATCACCATCGGAGGCTTCGCTGTCATTCACCCGCACCACGATACGGCTTGAATCAACTGAATCTACCACTCCGCCACGTCGGGCAACCACAGTCACACCGGAGTCAACTGCAACTGTCCGTTCGACACCGGTACCTACCAGTGGTTTCTCGCTGCGAATAACAGGCACTGCCTGGCGTTGCATGTTTGAACCCATTAATGCACGGTTGGCATCATCGTGTTCGAGAAAAGGAATCAACGAGGCTGCGACCGACACAATCTGCGAGGGTGCCACGTCGATGTAGGACACATCGCCCTGGTTCGCCAGCGTAAATTCGTTACGGTGACGACAGGAGATCAACTTATCGAGGAATTTTCCGTTCTTGTCTGTCCTGGCATTGGCCTGGGCAATGACGAAGTTACCTTCCTCAATGGCTGACAGATAGACGATTTCATCCGTAACACGATTATTTTCTACCTTACGGTAGGGCGTTTCCAGGAAACCGTAATCATTGGTGCGGGCATAGATTGCCAGCGAATTGATGAGACCAATATTTGGCCCTTCCGGTGTTTCAATCGGGCATACGCGGCCATAATGGGTCGGATGTACATCACGCACTTCAAAACCAGCACGCTCACGTGTCAGACCACCCGGGCCCAATGCAGATACACGTCGTTTATGGGTAATTTCAGAAAGCGGATTGGTTTGATCCATAAACTGTGAAAGCTGACTGGAACCAAAGAACTCTTTCACTACGGCAGAAACTGGCTTGGCGTTAATCAGATCCTGAGGGGTCAGTCCTTCGGATTCAACCATACTGAGCCTGTCTTTTACAGCACGTTCAACACGTACCAGACCAATACGGAACTGATTTTCGACTAGCTCACCGACTGAACGCACACGGCGGTTACCAAGGTTATCAATATCATCAGTTTTGCCCTTGCCGTTTTTCAGATCGACCAGAGTAGTTAGCACCTCAACAATGTCTTCTTTGCTGAGTATGCCACTACCGACATCAGTGTCTTTCAACAGGCGTCGATTGAATTTCATTCGGCCGACAGCAGAAAGATCATAGCGATCAGGATTAAAAAACAGATTCTCAAACAGATTCTGCGATGCATCCTTTGTCGGTGGCTCACCGGGACGCATCATACGATAAATCTCCACCTGACCTTCCAGCTGGGTTCGGCTTGCATCGATACGCATGGTCTCAGAGATGAATGCACCACGGTCCAGATCATTGGTGAACAGCGTTTTCACCTGCTTCAGCCCATGCTTACGGAAAACTTCCAGCATCTCTTCTGTGATGAAGGAATTTGCCTCAAACAGGATTTCACCGGTATCAGGGTCGATAAAATCCTCAGCTATCGTGCGACCAAAGAAATATTCGTCCGGCACCGGTATTGACCTGATGCGGGCCTTAGTCAATTCGCGGATATGATGCGCAGTGATACGCTGCCCGGCTTCGACAATGACACCACCTTTCGGTGTTTTAATATCAAAAAACAAATCCTGGCCACGCAGGCGTTCCGGCACCAGCGCCATCTTGATATCATTTTTGGTCAGCTTAAATGTATCTGTCTCAAAGAAAATCTCAAGGATTTCCTGTGCATTATAGCCAAGGGCACGCAACAGGACTGTAGCGGGCAGCTTACGACGACGGTCAATACGGACATAGACCAGATCCCGGGGATCGAACTCAAAATCCAGCCAGGATCCACGGTAGGGGATCACACGGGCTGAAAAGAGCAATTTGCCGGATGAATGGGTTTTACCGCCGTCATCACCAAAGAACACACCGGGTGAACGATGCAGCTGTGACACGATGACACGTTCAGTACCGTTGATAACAAAGGAGCCAGTATCCGTCATCAAAGGGATTTCACCGAGATAGACTTCCTGCTCACGGACATCACGGATTGTGCGATTGTTCTTTTTGCTTTCCTTGTCATAAATAACAAGACGCAGGGTAACCCTGATCGGGGCAGAGTAGATCTGGCCGCGCTGCTGACATTCTTTGACATCGAAGACAGGCGTGCAAAGACGATACTTAACGAACTCCAGGTGGACATCGCCGTTATAACTTATGACCGGGAAAACCGAATTAAAAGCGGCCTGGAGACCCCTGTTAAGGCGATCATCCGGATCCGTAGCGGTTTGCAGGAATTTGTAGTAAGACTCTTTCTGGGTCGTCAACAGATCTGGCGTCTCGAGTATGCTCGGGCGCTTGCTAAAACTGTTCCGGATTCGCTTCTTTTCTGCAAAGGAGTAAGCCATCTTTCGTCCTCGATATATTTTGACAAAATCTAAGCGGGTGCCGCGCTGTTATTGCTTTCAACGAAGCAAGCGCCCTTACAAACAGCTAAAGGCCAGTGGCTTTCGCCACAAGCCTGTATACTGACATCCAAAAAACTTACTTAAGCTCGACGCTTGCACCAGCCTCTTCAAGCTGCTTTTTCAGTTCTTCAGCTTCTGCCTTTTCAGCGCCTTCTTTCACTGGCGCCGGTGCAGATTCAACCAGACCCTT
>BTQX01000038.1:0-12035 GCA_036986095.1 Gammaproteobacteria bacterium | reverse complement strand
CACCACATCGTTGGTATTTATTGCATTTACCTTGAAACCATTTTCTTTCATATGCTTGACCCATCCTGAGCAACAGCCACAGGTAGGTGATTTATATACGGTGATGGTGTCTTCTGCAGAAACCGGCTGAGTCATCAACCCCTGAAAAAGCAGTATGGCAATGGCAATAAAAAACCCGCTGCCGAGTACTACCTTCATGCCGGATTTTTTCTCTTTAAAAAAAATATTTTTGCTTTTCATGACCACTTTCTCCGTAATTCCTATGTCACTGGAAAAAACTATTTCACTATAACCATCTGATGCCCTTCACCGGCTGGCAGGTCTATTGTGCCGACTACCTTTAGATCATTCTGATCTACTACCCAGATCAAAGGTTTTTTACGGCTTGATACATATACCTTGCCTGTACCTTTGATCGTATTAAGGTGATACGGTGCTGGTGCTAAGGCAAGTTCTTGCCTGTTACCCGTTTCAGTGTTTACTGCGATCAGCTTGTCCCCTGTCTTACTACTTACAAACAAGGTTTTACCATCATCACCAATATCCAGGCCATGGGCTGCTTTGTCAAATTCATAATTCTTCTCTAGCTTGCCAGTTTTCACAGATATCGCCGAAACTTTGCCTGCACGGGGATTGGAGACATAAATTGTGGACTCATCGGCTGAGAAAACGAGATGTTCTGGTCCAGGACCACTTTCAAGGGTTCGTGTATTACTCCATGTAGAAATATCGATCTCACTAAGCGTGTTGCCTCCAGTGTTGCTAATGAAGGCACGTTTGCCATCCCGGGTGATTATTATGTAGTTAGGTGAGACACCTGTTTCGACTATCCTGGAGACCTCATTCTTTTCTAGATCAACAACACTAATATATCCGCGTGAGCCATGTGTTGAGATTACATAACGGCCATCTGGTGTAATTGCCTGATGATGAGTCCAGCCTGCTACCGGTATAGTTGACATTACATGCCCGTGTGCAGGATGAATGAGATAGAGTTTGCTGTTAGGTGCATCTTTCGCCTGACCCGCTTTGAGCGGTTCTTCCTTGAAACTGCCCGCAATAAGATATTCACCATCTGGTGTAGCAACTAGTCCATGCGAATTTTCCACGCCTGGGTAGCTTGCTGTAATCGTATCCGTCGCTGCATCTACCGCTATAACCTGGTTTCCAGATCCGAGTGGGATGTATACCGTTGGCGCTGCATATCCAGTACCAGTCACCGATAGGGCAAACACGAACAGAATATTTTTAATTGCATATATTTTCAAGACAGCTCTCCAGTAATTTCATTTGTTATTCAGATAAAATCTCACGTAGGCACTACAGGTACAAGTTTCACTTGTATTTTAGGGAAACTCTGATTAATTCGTCATTGCGAGGAACAAAGTGACGTGGCAATCTCTAAGCTCTTGATTACATTGTGTGAGATTGCCGCGCTTCCCTCGCAATGACGGGATTCTTTTAATTAATCAGAGTTTCCTTAGATTATTCCGGTTTACCACAGTTTGGTGACATGCTGAAGGGCACTGATCTGCGAGTTGTCCCAGTTCATTTTTCAAGTTCCTTACGACGGTGTTTGAACTCTTCATCGGAAATCTCACCATTCGCATAACGCTTACGCAGTATTTCCATCGGACCTTCTGATGATGAAGTACCTGAGCGACTACTCGAAATACCACGGAACAGCGCGACTATCGCTACAATGATCAGTATCCAGAAAATCCACATAAAGACTCCACCAAAACCAAATCCACCAGGATCGCCGAACATCATTTTTTTTCTCCTTCTCTAACGATCTATACTTTTACCCGTCGTAGTCGCAAGGCGTTAGTAATGACAGATACTGAGCTAAAGCTCATCGCTGCCGCCGCAATGATGGGTGACAACAGAAGACCGAATACCGGGTATAACACACCAGCCGCGACGGGTACACCCACAGAGTTGTAGATAAAAGCAAAGAAAAGGTTCTGACGAATGTTCCTCATTGTGGCGCGGCTCAGGTGTCTTGCGCGAACTATGCCTCGCAGATCACCTTTAATCAGCGTCACGCCCGCACTTTCCATGGCGACATCTGTCCCTGTTCCCATTGCTATACCCACCTGGGCCTGGGCCAGTGCCGGTGCATCGTTTATACCGTCACCTGCCATGGCAACGATACGGCCTTCTGCCTGAAGCTGCTTGACCACATCCGCCTTCTGATCCGGTAGCACTTCTGCCTGCACCTGATCGATGTCCAGCCTGGCGGCCACCGCTTCGGCGGTCTTGAGGCTGTCGCCGGTCAGCATCACCACCTGGAGACCCTCTTTGTGAAGGTCGGCAATCGCTTCCGGCGTGGATTCCTTAATGGGATCGGCCACGCCGATCAGCCCGGCGGCCTTGTTGTCTATCGCCAGCAGCATAACCGTTTCACCATCGGCACGCAGGGTGTCGGCCTGTTGTGGCAGATCACCAACATCAATGCCCAGGTCGGTGAGCAGTTTGATGTTACCGAGCGCCACACTATGGCCATCCACCGTACCAGTCACACCTTTGCCGGTAACAGACTGGAAGTCATCGGTTTTTGTCAGTTTTGTGTCACGTTCCTCTGCACCCCGCACTATCGCTTCGGCCAACGGGTGCTCACTGGCCCGTTCCAGGCTGGCGGCCAGTCGCAGGGCATCATGTTCATGAAAACCGTCTATCGCAACCACCGAGACAAGCTTCGGTTTGCCTTCGGTCAGCGTGCCGGTCTTGTCCACCACCAGGGTATCGACCTTTCTCAGCACCTCCAGCGCCTCGGCATTCTTGAACAACACTCCCATCGTCGCGCCTTTACCGGTACCAACCATAATCGACATGGGTGTAGCCAGTCCCAGGGCACAGGGGCAGGCGATGATCAGTACCGCCACAGCATTGATCACCGCATAGGCCAGGGCGGGTTCAGGCCCCCAGTACCACCAGACAAAGAAGGTGATGGCGGAAACCAGGATCACAACCGGAACAAAGTAACCGGAAACAATATCGACCAGTCTCTGGATTGGCGCCCGGGAGCGCTGCGCATCGGCAACCATCTGTACGATTTGCGCAAGCAGGGTATCCGATCCCACTTTCTCGGCGCGCATCATGAGACTGCCAGTGGCGTTAACCGTCGCACCAATCAGCTTGTCACCGGGAGTCTTTTCTACCGGAATGGGTTCACCGGTGACCATGGACTCATCCACATTACTTACGCCGTCCTGGACAGTGCCGTCCACCGGAATTTTTTCGCCAGGTCGCACCCTTAGCGTATCACCGACCTGCACATGCTCCATGGGAATATCTTCTTCGGTGCCGTCGTCGCGAACGATTCGAGCGGTCTTCGGCGCCAACCCCAGCAATAGCTTGATGGCGGCGTTGGTTTGACTGCGCGCACGCAGTTCCAGTACCTGACCGAGTAATATCAGCGCGGTGATCACGGCGGCGGCCTCGAAATAAACCGGGACCACACCAACCTCGTTGAATACGGCCGGCGGAAAAATACCGGGAAAAACTGTACCAATAACACTGTAGGTAAAGGCAACCGATACACCGATTCCGATGAGGGTAAACATATTCAGGTTACGTGTAATGATTGATTGCACGGCACGCACATAAAAAATCCACCCACCCCATATCACCAC
Source organism: Gammaproteobacteria bacterium (assembly GCA_036986095.1). Lineage (GTDB taxonomy): Bacteria > Pseudomonadota > Gammaproteobacteria > BMS3Bbin11 > BMS3Bbin11 > BMS3Bbin11. The sequence goes on along the minus strand of BTQX01000038.1, from coordinate 8,397 downwards.
TGGGGCAGATATCAGCATTTCAAGCCACTGACGCAGACTGGGATCGATCAGCTCTGCCATCGCTTCCGGCCAGAACTCGGCCGCCATGGCGCTGAATAACACCGGTATGGCAAGGATAGTGCTGACCCAGAAGCGTTTGCTCATATAGTCCAGTTCGCTGGTATCCTCTTCAATCTCCACAGTGAGCGGCTCCAGAGCCATGCCACATTTGGGGCAGGCGCCAGGATGATCCTGAACAATTTCCGGGTGCATCGGACAGGTATATTCTGTCCTGGTTGCTACAAGGGGAATGTTCTTTGGTTCCAGTGCCATACCACACTTGGGGCAGGGGCCCGGACCCTGTTGCTCCACTTCGGGATGCATTGGGCAGGTATAGATGTTGCTGTCATCGGCTTCACCGGCATTGCCTTTTTCAGCGTGATGACACTCATGTCCAGAATGATCATGCTGGGTATGGGCTTCGTGTTTATGAATATAATCAGCTGGCTTATTGTCAAATTTCCCTTTGCATGAAGCACTGCAAAAATAATAGTCTTCGCCACCGTGCTGGGATTTATGCTCGGAACCCTCTGTGACATCCATTCCGCAAACAGGATCTTTCAGTGATTCCGATGCGAGATATTGTCCCGGGTCAGCGACAAACTTGTCATGGCAGGATGAACTACAGAAATAATAATCTTTGTCAGCATGATTGTGATGATGTTCACTGTCAGCAGAAACATCCATTCCACAAACAGGATCTTTCAGTGATTCCGATGCGAGATATTGTCCCGGGTCAGCGACAAACTTGTCATGGCAGGATGAGCTACAGAAATAATAATCTTTGTCCTCATGTTTGTGATGATGTTCGCTGTCAGCAGAAACAGTCATCCCACATACTGGGTCTTTTATCATTGCAATTCTCCTTTATTATCGTCGGTACTGCTTTCTATCAGGTGACAAACAGAATGCCCATCCGGTATTCCATCCGGCATATCCGCCCAATGTTCGAGCGCCAATTCCATACGCTTCTGCAGTTCCATCAAAATCTCAAGCTGTCTTCTGTTTTCTTCTATATGCTTGAGCAATATTTCACGCACTCGCGGACAGGGTGACTGGCCTTTATCAGCATCCTGCATGATTGCCCGTATCTCAGCCAGCGTATAACCCAGCGCTTTTGCCTGCCTGACGAACTTTAACCAGTGTACTTCGCTGGGTTTGTACAGACGATAATTATTCTCTGGATGCCTGACCGGTTGCAGCAAACCTTTTCGAGTGTAATAGCGAACGGCATGCGGTGTTGTATCGGTCTGCCTTGCAAGTTCAGTTACTGTAAGCATTTCATATCTCCTCGATGATCGGCACAACCGGTAAAAAACTACTTCCGGCGCCGCATTAACTCATTCATAATCGGCATATTGTTTCAGGCTTCTGCTATTGCATCATTTGCAGAGCCATATTGCCCATATGTTTCCGTGATGTTTCGAGTCTACAACCTATACCTTAGACACAGGTCAAGCTTTGAAGCAAATACAATTAATATGGCAACTGCAGGCACTATGTCGAATCTCTCTCCATAGCCTTTAAGTTGGAAGGGATAAAGAGCAAGTGCAGTGAAATACTATTGCATCTCACTGCACTGCTACTTAAAAACGGAGGAAGCTCTGATTAATTCACAGAATCGCGTCATTGCGAGCGAAGCGCGGCAATCTCATATCATATAATCAAGCACTTTGAGATTGCTTCGTCACTACGTTCCTCGCAATGACGAATAAATCAGAGTTTCCCTAAGCTGCTACTATTTATTCGACTTCTGCATAAACGTAACCAGGTCCCGGGTCTGCTGACCGGTTAGTCCGGCACGAATACGCATGTGGTATATGGACGTTATCCATTGGTCATCACGAAGCTCCTGCGGATCACGATAACTATGACAACGGTTGCAGTTTTCCACCCATAGCTGGGCACCCTTGCCAAAGTCGCCTGTTACCGGCCATTCCGCGGCAACAGCTGTGTGAAAGAAACCGCTACCTGCACCAAGTAGTACAGACAGGGTCATAACGCGATATATATTAGTCATTTGCTTTTTCATGTCATTTCCCCTTAGAAGCCATAAGCAATTTGGGCAATCCACTTGCTTTCAGGTGTGTGGCTGTCCTCAGTTACATCATTGGATTGATAATTAAACTTGGCAATCAGATGATTGGTAAAGTGGTAGTTGAGACCGGCTGACCATTGTTTGACGTCCTCTGATGCATGTGGCGAATCAAAGTCAGTGTAGCGCAACACAGGCTCAAGGCTGACGGAAGGTATCATGTACGCCGCCTGCAGATACCAGGTCGTCCAGTCGGCACCTTCTGATGCCCCCGGGCCGGTCAGGTCCTCTCCAATTTTCGTCTGGACATATTCACCGCGAAGCTCGAAGGTTTTTCTCTGCCATGCAAAGTCAGCACCGAGTACATCATAGTCACGCGAGTCACCTAGTACACCCATTGAAGTGCCGGCTTCTTCATCAACAATATTGGTCACTGCCGCCTTACCTGTCGCTGCTGATACGCCGAGTTCCAGTCCGACCATCGGGATGATGCCGAAACGACCACCAAATGTTTTCTCGCCATCGACATCGGCACCAAAGCCCTCAGCTTCAATCCCTTCCAGCTCAAACTCGCCATCTTCAGAAGCCGCATTTAATTCCGGCCCATTTGCGATATAGACCGCATAGTTACTGTGGATTTTTTCACCGAAGCCACCACGTACCATTAGCCCGACATCGGAGACCGGCGCAGCGCCATCATGCCCGAAGCCTGGAGGGGCATCTGCCATTTTGTTGATCCACGAGGGATGAAGATTTTGCCTGAACTGGCCTACTGGACTGAGGAATTTACCCCCAACGAGCGTAGAATAGTCATTCATGAACCAATCGATGGTCATATATTCCAACGCTACTTCAGTTTCACCATCCTCTTCCACCTCGAACTCAAGTTCAGCTTCCAGCATAAATATATCGCGGAATTGATAGTGCAAAATAGGGGAAAAAGACCCGATAACAAAGCTGCCATCTTCATCTTTGGCGTTGACATATCCGACATCCGCATAGCCTGCAAGATGCACCAGGGTGTTTGGTGTCATCGCGTTAGATATTTCTTCCCTGAACTCTGACTTCGCTGTTTCCATGTCCTGTTTCGAAGCGCTCTTCGCGTCCATTTCCTTGAGTGCCTTCTGTACCTGTTCCAACTGCTGCTGCAGCACCTTTACCTGGTCCTTGAGGGCATCATAGTCGCTGCCGCCAGCCATCGAGGTAATCGGAAAGGCACCAATTACAGCCGCCATAACGGCCTTTTTTAATATTGCATTGTGTCGCTTTTTCATTTCAATACTCCACTTCTGTATATTGCATGGAAGTTAATCACTTGACTGAATATTTCCTGTTTTTACTGGTTCATGCGCCATGATGCACGAACAAGATTAGTCTTTAACAGGCCTGGGGTCAGAAAATTGGAGGACGTAAGGGAGGTTGGGAATTCTCATTGGTAAAGAAGTGATCGGTAGCTGAGAAGAAACTGATGGCCACTTCATATTGTGATAGAACTGATGTTTGGCCCAATAGAGCTGGAGTAGTTGAACTCCCATCAAAGTAGGAATTCTGGCAAGAATAATTACCTCTATGACAACAGGAGCCTGGAAAGTACTGACGCTCGCTAACTACTGCCTTATCTACTGCCTTGTGTACGGCATCCAAACCATCAACAGATGAATGATTGTGCCCTGCTTTATTAGTACATTCTTCATGCTCGGCTGCAAGCGCAGGTGCAACTGGAACCATTAGCGGAAGCAAAATCATGATTCGTAACATTGTTCCAGAGAATTTTTTGTAAATATACAACATAATAATATTTAAAGGATATCAAAACAGAGCTAAACTATCGACCAGATTATGGCTGTATATTAGTTTATCCTTAAATTATTTATATTGATATATGTCAAAGAATGTAGTATTTCTCCAACATACCCACACGTTTCGGATGATTCAGTGACTTCGCATCATTATCAATCATGTTGTAGAATAAAAAGATATGAAAAAGCTTCTTGTCAATATCATTATTTTCTTCCTGCTCAGTAGCAATGTCGTTTGGGCCTTTGATGCAGCAGATCTGGTTCAGAAGCATGAAAAGCAAAATCACACTTATAGTACGGCTGACGATGCAGATGTAGTTGACCTGAACAATTCATCCAGCAAACACTGCTGCCATGACGCTGTCCATTTTCTTGGCATCCCTAGTATCAGTAGTGAAATAATCACCCGCAGCACCGTGCGAACGGTAGCAACCAATATTCACGCCCGGGCTTCCCGGGCATACCAGCCCCCTCTTCCACCACCCAACGTCTGATTTCTGAATAAATCTCTACGCGCGCATCAAGACAGATGTGCTGTTGTACCCTTTTCAGGATTCACACAATGATTAACAAGACAATACTCGTGTCTGCACTTTTTGCAGGCCTGCTCGCAGTACCTGTGTGGGCAAATCAGACGAAACCGGCCCTGTCGCTGGATAACTATGCACCGGCGGATCTCACCACACTCATTTCGGGTGTATTGCCTGACCACCCGCGCCTGCTCGCCGCCAGGGATGCCCTGCAAGCGGCTGTCACACGCCTGCAGGCGGCCGAACGGCCGCTGTATAACCCGGAACTGGAATTTGATACGGAGAATACCGATATCAATACCACAGTACTGCAGTACAGCCAGAAAATAGACAGCGGTGGACAGCGCAAGGCAAGAACAGGGGTTGCCGAAGCCGAACTGAAAGCCGCCCGCGCCGAGTTCGAACTGGCCGAGTTGTCACTGCTTCATGATTTGTTGACTGCACTGTCTGACCAGCAGTCAGGCAAAGAGATTGCGGCTCTCGCCGATGAAGGGCTGGAGCTAATGCGCGAGTTTGCCGATATAGCTAAGCGCCGCTACCAGGCAGGCGACCTCTCACAGGTGGAAACCAACCTCGCGCAACTGGCCTACAACGAAGCGCTGATGGCGCACGCGCAGGCGCTGACAGCCTATACTGTTGCCCGGGAAAGAGTCATCGCCCTTTTCCCCACACCACCGTCTAAAACCGGCGTACTGCCGGAATCGCTACCCTCGCCTGTCCTGCCAACGGATATGGAGGCATTCGTCATTGAGCTGCCAACTTTTCGAAAATCAGCAGCCAGTGTTGATGCGTTAAGAGAGAACGTGGCGCTTCGAAAAAGTGAACGCAGCTGGGAGCCGACGCTTGCCGTGCGCGGTGGCAGGGAAAATGAGGAATCCCTGGTCGGACTGACATTGAGCTTGCCGCTCAAGATACGAAACGACCAGAAGGCAGAAGTACAAACAGCACGTCAGGAACTGGCACAGGCCGAACAAACACTACGCCAGACTGAGCGCGACCTGAAGGCACAGGTCTTGAGCAGCACACAGCGCTATCGCCTGCTGCGTTCGGCATTCGGCGCCTGGCGGGAAAGCGGTCGTGGGCATATCGATAGCCAGCTCGTGTTGACCAAGCGCCTGTGGCGTAGCGGCGACATGAGCACCACTGACTATCTCGTGCAGCTCAAGCAGGCACTGGATACACAGGCTTCGGGAATCGAACTGCGCAACCAGATGTGGCGCAGCAGCTTCGAATGGATGAAAGATACAGCCAGCATCGACAACTGGCTGAAAATTACGAACACAGGAACAAACAAATGATTATACCTATAAAACCACTACACGTTGCGCTTCTCGTATTGATGGTGACTATGACATACACCTTCACGGTTGAGAGTAATCCAGCCAAAACGGCTTCTGCATCACCTGCTCATGAAGAACAAGGACACGATAAGGGCGGTGGACATGAAGAATCCGGTGCGGTGCATCTGACCCCCGAGCAGCTGAAGACAGCCGCCATCGAAGTGACCAGGCTTGCACCGGGCAATGTCGCCGGTACATTAACCGCACCAGGTGAAGTCATGCTGAATGACTATCGCACGGTAAAAATCACACCACGTATAGCCGCTCAGATCATAGAACGCCATGCCCGACTCGGTGATGTCGTCGAGCAAGGCCAGTCTCTGGTGACCCTGTCCAGCGTAGAAATGGCACAGGCCGAAGGCGAACTGCTGGTCGCTGACCGCGAATGGCGACGAGTTAAATCTCTTGGCCGCAAAGTTGTTTCGGAAAAGCGCTATACCGAAGCCCGCGTCAGCAGAGATCAGGCAAGTGCAAAAGTCCATGCCTATGGAATGTCCCATGACGAAATAACCAACCTGCTTGATACAAAAAATAAAATTGCTGCAGACGGCACTTTCAGCCTGATTGCAACACTCAAGGGACGTGTTCTTATGGATGGTTTTGTTATCGGTGAACGAGTGGAACCTGGTCGTGAACTAATGGTTATTGCAGATGAATCAGTACTGTGGGTGGAAGCAAGGGTTCGCCCCGCCGATGCCGCCCGCATCAGTTCAGGCAATCCCGCCACTATCACGACTGGAAACAGTATTTTCCCGGCCAAAGTCAGCCAGATCCACCATACCCTTGATGAAACTACTCGCACACTGGCAGTGCGGCTGGATGTGGAAAATGATGACGATCAGCTCCACCCTGGTATGTTCGTCAATGTACGCATTCAGACTAATACTGTAATACAGGCTCTCAGTGTGCCTGAGTCAGCTGTACTACGCAGTCCTGATGGCGACTGGCAGGTACTGGTGCAGCAGGATGAACCGGGTGAATTCAAAGCAGTAGAAATTGAAGTGAAATATGTCAGTGACGGTAAGGCTGTCATCTCCGGTATCGAACCAGGCACTCCCGTGGTTACTCAAGGCGCTTTTTTTGTCCAGTCTGAGCTGGCAAAAAGCGGCTTCGAAGTTCACAACCATTAGGAGGCCGTCATGTTAAATAAAATTATTGATGCTGCCGTCTGCAGTCGCCTGCTGGTGGTTATTGCCCTGGTTGCCCTGGTGTTCGGGGCCGGCATTATTCTGCCAAATCTTAACCTCGATGCCTTCCCTGATGTCACCAATGTCCAGGTCACCATCAACACGGAGGCACCGGGACTGGCGGCAGAAGAAGTTGAACAATTGATCACCTTCCCGATTGAGGCGGTGATGTATAGCCTGCCAGATGTCGAGGAAGTCCGCTCAATTTCGAAGACGGGCTTATCAGGAATTACCGTTGTTTTCAAAGAGGGGACCGATATCTACTTTGCCCGTTCACTGGTATTCGAGCGCCTGCTATCTGCACGCGAGGAAATACCCGGTGGTATAGGTACGCCGGCCATGGGACCGAATACCTCCGGCCTGGGCCAGGTGTTCCAGTATATGATCCGCTCTGAAGAAACGGGAAAAATTGACAGTCAGACATTGCGCAGTCTAAACGACTGGGTGGTCAAACTATTGATCATGCCTGTAGGGGGGGTCACTGAAGTACTCTCTTTTGGCGGTGAAGTAAGGCAGTACCAGGTACAGCTGGATCCCCAGCGTATGCTGAGTTTCAAACTCACACCGCTAGAGGTAACGGAAGCCATTGAGGCCAACAACCGCAATGCCGGCGGCTGGTATATGGATCGGGGTGCCGAACAGCTCGTCATTCGTGGCGTCGGCTGGGTACGCCCGGGCCAGGATGGCCTGCGTGATATCGGCAACATCCCCTTAAAAGACAAGGGCGGTACAGTGGTACGGGTGAAAGATGTCGCCGTTGTTGAGTTTGGCGCAGAAATTCGCCAGGGCGCGGTCACCATGACCATGCGTGATGAAGCCGGCGCTGCAAAACAGCTAGGCGAAGTCGTTGTGGGCATAGTCATGAAACGCATAGGAGCGAATACCAAGGCCACTATTGATGGCATCAAGAAACGCCTGCCCGCTATTCAGCAGGCACTGCCAGACGGTGTCATCATTGAACCATTCTATGACCAGTCTGAGCTGGTCGATAAAGCCGTCTCAACGGTAACCAAAGCACTGCTGGAAGCCTTTGTGCTGATTATCGTTGTACTGCTGCTGTTTCTGATGAACATCCGTGCGACCCTGCTGGTGATGCTGTCTATCCCGATATCCATTGGTATGGCACTGATGGCCATGGCTTACTGGGGGATATCTGCAAACCTGATGTCGCTGGGTGGCCTGGCTATCGCCATTGGCATGATGGTCGATGGCTCGGTAGTGATGATGGAGCATATCTTCAGTCACCTGACGCATCCGGATGCCCAGCACAGGGAAAAACTGCAGCAGGGTATTGATAAGGGTGACCCGCATCCCTATGACTCGGCGCATGATGATCACGGCATGGAACTGCGTATCCAGGAATCGGCCAAAGAAGTCGGCAGGCCGGTATTTTTTGCAGTGCTTATCATTACCATTGTGTTTGCACCGTTGTTCGCGCTCGAAGGCGTAGAAGGCAAGCTGTTCCAG
>BTQX01000037.1:0-12054 GCA_036986095.1 Gammaproteobacteria bacterium | reverse complement strand
CTCGATAAATCTCCTTGTCTATCTTCTCGAGATCACGTGAGCTGATACGTCCGACATAACCCACCACATGTGCACCACTTTCCTTTTTTGGATAATTCCGCTCCAGCCTGGCGCGCAGATCCACTCCTTTAAAACGATAGCGGTTGACGGAAAAACGGGCCACCTCCATGTCCGTCAGCCGACTGCGTAAGGTTATGGTATTAAATCGAGCATTGCGTTTGACATCACGAAAAAATAATTTGAGATCATATTCCGTTAGCTTCACCAGTTTACCCAGTTCGTCCAGTAAACTATCCATGTCGCTGACCTGGTCTGGCACAACTTCAAGGGTAAGGGATGGAATATTTCGTGCCAAAGGTATGCCGTTGCGGTCAAAAACAATCCCGCGTACCGGTGGCCTGGGCACAACACTAATTCGATTACTCTTTGATAGAGTGTTATAGCGGTCGTATTCAATCACCTGCAGATAAAACAAACGTGTCAGCAGGATACCGATCAAAACTAGCATTAATATGCCTATCACAATCGATCGCGTGGTAAACACCCGCGTTTCGCGAAATACGTCCTTGATTTCAAAGCCCGGCATACTTAACTTACTCGCTGTCGCCGCAGGTCTCTTAGTAATATATATATAAATGGCCATACTAATGCACTGGTCAGCGCCGGCATCCAGTAGGCCCAGGTAATGGGAAATTCTCCTGCGACACCTCTGACCCATGCAGTTAGTGTCAGATACATTATGGCCAACAGGAACACCATGAAGGACTGTTGCCATATTGGGAACGCACGTATGCGCAAATGAAAGATATTTACCAGATAGGCGACTATCGCCAGCGCCATAGCATTTTGCCCCAGTAAACTGCCATACATTACATCCAGGACAAGCCCCAGCAGCCAGCCGGTAATAATACCAATACGACCAGGAATTGCCATACACCAGTAGATCAGTACCAGCATCAGCCATTCAGGACGAAAAACGATCGCTATATCAGGCAACGGCACGCTACTTAATATCAACGCCACAAGAAAAGAAAATAATACCAACAGGCTATTCATCATCCCATTCCTGTAAAACTTTATCTTTTCTGGTCTCGGCTATCCCAGGCCAGATAAGCAGAACCTCTCGCCCATGATCAAGCTGTGTAACCGGCAGCGTATTAATAGTCAGAAATTCATCGCTTGGCTCCTGTTTCACATCAGTGACTGTTGCAACAGGATAACCGGTAGGGAAACGACCACCCATACCGGAAGTGATCAGCAGATCACCAATACGGATATCTGCATCTGCAGTCAAATATGGCATGGCGAGCCTGTTACGTACACCGGTGCCGAACAATACACCTCGCAATCCATTTCGCATTACCATTACAGGCACCGCGCTACTCGGGTCTGTCAACAACGTGACCGTACTCTGAAATTGACTTGTATGAACGACCTGGCCTATTACACCATCACCATTAATTACTGGCTGTCCGACATAAACATCATCACGGCTGCCTTTGTTAAGGCTAATTTTCTGGGTATAAGGTTCAAGACTAACCTCTACAAGTTCAGCCAGTAGCACCCGCTCTGCAATTTGCTCCGATTGTCCAAGCAGGCGCTTGAGCCGGCGATTGTCTGCTTCCAGTGAATGCAGTTTTTTCAGGCGGCTACGCAGCAGCAGATTTTCCTGCCGCAGTGATTCATTGTCAGTCTGCAGATTTTTACTGCTTTCCATAGAACCTGTGATCCCGTAAATCACCTCTCGCGGGAGAGACGAAACAAACATAATCGGGTAGACAACGGTCTGCAGAATATTCCGCAATCTTTCCAGTTGTTGTGTGCGGTGATCAATCAGCATCATGGAAACAGACAGCGCAATCAGGACTATGACCCGCACAGTCGCGGGAGTGGCACCACCCAGACGTCTAAGAAGTTCTCTCATTTATCGCCTGAAAGGAACCTCTGAAAAAGTCTGGTTGATGAGGTTGATTTTCAGAAACTCCAAATACAAGGCGAAGAACGTAGCTAATAGCAAGCTGTTAGCAAGATTTTCAATGCAATAGTTGGAATTTTTGGAAGGCAAGATCGCAATCACGACTTGTTCAGAGGTTCCTTATGGCAGGAAAGTTTAAAAAGTATTACAGGAATATTTTCCGTAAAAAAAGTATTCCTCTACGAAGTTTTTCAAGAAGTCCTAAAGAGTTGTCTACCGTTCCTGTGCGAAGACATCACCAAGACGATCCATTTCTTCGAGTGCATGCCCACATCCACGCGCGACGCAGGTCAGAGGATCTTCAGCTATGACCACCGGCATACCCGTTTCTTCCATAAACCGGCGATCAACATCGCGCAGCAGTGCTCCGCCTCCAGCCAGGATCATCCCTTTTTCAGCAATATCAGCACCAAGCTCCGGTGGTGTTTGCTCCAGTGCGGCTTTAATCGCCTGTGAAATCTGCTCCAGCGGGTCGGCAATGGCATCATATATTCCCTTGCTGGTTAATGTCACCGAACGGGACAGGCCTTCAGCCAGGTCCCTGCCCTTGATTTCCATATCAAGTATTTCAGACCCCGGCGTTGCTGCACCGATCTCCTTTTTGATTCTTTCCGCTGTCGAGTCACCTATCAACACCCCGTGTTGGCGACGAAGATAGGTGATAATCGCCTCATCAAACTTGTCACCTGCCACGCGAAGGGAATCTGACAGGACAAGCCCACCTAGCGAAACGACCCCCACTTCGGTGGTGCCGCCGCCTATATCAACGACCATTGAACCGGTAGGGTCGGCAACCGGCAGGCCGGCACCAATGGCTACCGCCATCGGTTCTTCAATCAAGTACACCTCACGAGCACCGGCACTCCTCGCCGATTCTTTAATAGCGCGCCGTTCAACCTGCGTTGAACCACAGGGGACACTAATAATGATACGCGGGCTGGGCTTGAAAAAACGCGTTTCCTGTACCTTACGGATAAAATACTTGAGCATTACTTCGGTAACGGAGAAATCTGCGATAACACCGTCTTTCATGGGCCGAATAGCTTTGATATTACCCGGAGTGCGTCCAAGCATCTGCTTGGCTTCCTGTCCAACCGCCAGCACCGACTTACCCGAGGGACCACCCATCGGGGAATAACGAATAGCAACAACTGAAGGTTCGTTTAGTACGATGCCCTTGTCACGGACATAAATAAGTGTATTTGCCGTACCCAGATCTATGGCCAGATCGTGGGAAAAAAAACCTAACAGTCTCTTAAACATTTTTTCTGTTTTACCTAATTGTGTATGGACAGACTTTCCAGCGCCCTGCCGGGTGCAGTACCACACACCTACCAGTGTTACAAGGACAGACTTTTTAAATATTGCTAAACATTGTTGTCAAATTTGAGGATCACTGAAAATTGGACTTCATCAGCGAACATCCACAGGGATTGTACTCTAGCAATGACGCTATTTCTATTCAACCATCGATGATTATGCTACCTTTCGCCAGCGGAAAAACAGTCGTTAGCCTCTTGTGGAGAAAATATGTCAATAAACAATGATGATGTAGAAAAGATTGCCCACCTTGCCCGGCTCGCCATCAATCCCGGTCAGCTGGAGACATATACAAAAAATCTGTCCGGGATTCTGAATCTCGTCGAACAGATGAATGAGGTAGACACCGACGGCGTAGCCGCCATGGCCCACCCGCGTGACACAAAACTCCGCTTGCGAGATGATCTTGTGAGCGAATGCAATCAACGTGAGAAATTCCTCAAACTGGCCCCGGCAAGTGAAAACGGCCTGTTTCTGGTTCCCAAAGTCCTCGATTAATAAGCATAAACAGCAATAAATTCAAACATGCACAAAAAATCCCTGCAAGAACTTGCTCTTGGCCTGGCAAACAAAGATTTCTCAAGTGTCGAACTGACCCGGCACTTCCTTGGCCGTATAGACGCACATCAGGATATTAACGCGTTTATCACTGTTGACCGTGAGGGCAGCCTGTTGCAGGCAGCTGAAGCCGACAAACTACTGGGCGCTGGCGAAGCCCTGCCCTTAACTGGCATACCGCTGGCACATAAAGACATCTTCTGTACCGATGGACTGCGCACTTCATGTGGCTCAAAGATGCTGGATAACTTTATCGCCCCTTACGATGCGACGCTTATCCGGAAATTTCGCCAGACAGGCAGTGTTACGCTGGGCAAGACCAATATGGATGAATTCGCCATGGGGTCTTCCAATGAAACCTCTTATTATGGTCCCGTATTAAATCCCTGGAACAAAGCGCATGTTCCCGGCGGCAGTTCCGGTGGCTCTGCTGCGGCAGTAGCTGCGCAACTGGCACCGGCAGCTACCGGCACAGATACCGGCGGCTCGATACGTCAGCCTGCTTCTTTTTGTGGCCTCACTGGCCTGAAACCAAGCTACGGCAGGGTTTCACGCTATGGCATGATCGCTTTTGCATCGTCGCTGGACCAGGCCGGGCCGATGACCCACAGCGCAGCAGATGCCGCAATATTATTGCAAACCATGTCAGGCTTTGATGAACGGGATTCAACATCGGTAGACATCGCTGTGCCTGATTTTTCTGCAGCTCTTGAAAATGATCTTATGGGTCTGAGAATCGGTATGCCGATTGAATTTTTCAATGACGACCTCGACCCCGGCATTGCCTCGATCACCATGGATGCATTGCGTGAATATGAAAAAATCGGTGCAGAACTGGTAGAAATCAGCTTACCGAACAGCCATCTCTCCGTGCCCTGCTACTATGTTCTGGCACCTGCTGAAGCCTCCTCAAACCTGTCCCGTTTTGACGGTGCACGTTACGGCTATCGTACCGCGGAATACGATGACCTGCTGGACATGTACAAAAAGACACGCGCCGAAGGCTTTGGTGATGAAGTTAAACGTCGCATAATGATCGGTGCCTATGCCCTGTCTGCCGGCTACTACGATGCCTATTATCTCAAGGCGCAGAAGATACGCCGCCTGATTTCTGACGACTTCACCCGCGCCTTCGAAAAATGTGATGTCATTGCCGGCCCGACCGCACCGGAAACGGCTTTCCGCTTTGGCGATAAAAGCGATGACCCGGTAGCGATGTACCTGAATGACATCTATACCATCTCGGTTAATCTCGCCGGACTGCCGGGCATCTCGATCCCGGCGGGGTTGGACAAGGATAATCTCCCTGTCGGCCTGCAGCTGATTGGTCAGTATTTCGATGAAGCCGGACTGCTTAATGTCGCTCATCGCTATCAACAGGTCACTGACTGGCATACGCTTAGCCCGCAACAAAAATGAAACAACGTTCAGGATATTAAAAAAATGGAATGGGAAACCGTTATTGGGCTGGAAATCCACACCCAGCTTAAAACAAAAAGTAAAATATTCTCCGGTGCGGCGACTGCATACGGCGCCGAGCCCAACACCCAGGCCAGTGCGGTAGACCTTGCTTTGCCGGGCGTGCTACCGGTAATGAATCGTGATGCCGCTCGCATGGCAGTCAAGTTCGGGCTGGCCATAGGCGCCAAAATCAATCAGACATCCATATTTGACCGCAAAAATTATTTTTATCCTGATCTGCCGAAAGGCTATCAGATTTCACAGCTGCAGCTGCCCATCGTCGGTGAAGGCTCTATCACTATTGATGTCAACGGTAAAAAGAAGACCATCGGCATTACCCGCGCCCACCTTGAGGAAGATGCCGGCAAGTCACTGCACGAAGATTTTCATGGCATGACCGGTATCGATCTCAATCGTGCCGGCACACCGTTGATAGAAATCGTCTCTGAGCCGGACATGCGCTCAGCCACTGAAGCCGTTGCCTATCTCAGGTCAATACATTCGTTAGTGCAATATCTCGATATCTGCGACGGCAACATGCAGGAAGGCTCTTTTCGATGCGATGCAAATGTCTCTATCCGGCCTGTGGGCCAGCAGGAATATGGCACCCGTACTGAATTAAAAAACATCAACTCATTCCGTTTCATCGAAAAGGCCATTGAGTTTGAGGTAGAGCGTCAGATCGATATCCTTGAAGCAGGCGGCAGGGTGATTCAGGAGACTCGCCTCTATGATTCGGATAAAAATGAGACCAGATCAATGCGCAGCAAGGAAGAAGCCAATGATTACCGCTACTTCCCGGATCCCGATCTGCCACAGATGGTACTGGAGGATTCGTTCATTGACGCAATCAGAGCTGAGCTACCTGAATTACCCGATGCCAGGTGTGCACGCTTCATTTCTGAATACGAGCTGTCGGATTACGACGCAAAAACACTCACTGCCAGCAAACAACTCGCCGATTATTATGAACAGGCTGTCGCTGCTTTGCCCTCGCAGCCAAAGCTGATTGCCAACTGGGTAAGTGGAGAGTTATCTGCAGGACTGAACCGGAATACTATCAATATCACTGAATGCCCGGTCACTGCCGCCATGCTCGGTCAACTGGTGACACGCATAGATGACAATACTATCTCGGGAAAAATCGCCAAGGAAGTCTTCGAAGCAATCTGGGGCGGCGAAGGAAGTGCGGACGAAATCATTGAAAAACGCGGCCTGAAGCAGATCTCGGATGACAGTGCCATCGAACCAGTCATCGATGAGATCCTTGCCAACAACCCAAATCAGATCGAACAGTACAAAGCTGGCAATAGCAAACTGCTGGGTTTCTTTGTCGGCCAGGTGATGAAGGCCACCCACGGCAAGGCAAATCCGAAACAGGTGAACGAGCTATTAAGGAAGAAATTGGGTGCCTGACACGATATTTTTACCTGATATCGTCAATATTTGGTGCCCTATGGAATCTCTGATTAAGACATAAAATCACGTCATTGCGAGCGAAGCGCAGCAATCTCATATCATATAATCAAGCACTTAGAGATTGCTTCGTCACTACGTTCCTCGCAATGATGAATAATTCAGGAGTACCTATATAACTAAATGCTTGTTGAGTTTTTCCGAAAAAAATTACAAACTCTAACCAAATCATAAAACCATACAATAAAATGGGTATCCACCTCCCTGTCATTCTTTAAAGGAGACTCACCATGATGACTGATACTCCACGTAAAAAGACCACTAGAATATTCCGGCTATCGCTTTTATCAGTAGCCGTGACTGTACTTACCTCAGGCCCTGCCCAGGCATTCACTTTTAGTAGCGGTGATCTTGAAGGCAGTTTCGATACCACCATCTCCTACGGCGCTCGCTGGCGGGTACAGGACCGAGACCAGTCAATCATCGGCAAGGCCAATGGCGGCACAGCCAATTCAGTCAACGGCGATGATGGCAACCTGAACTATGACAAGGGACTGGTCGCCAATGTCCTCAAGATCACGCCGGAACTTGAGCTCAGATACAAAAACTACGGGGCCTTTTTCCGTGGCTATTATTTCTATGATTTTGAAGTCATGGGCAACGATACGGCGAGAACGCCCTTAAGTGATGCCGCTAAAGACGAAGTCGGTGAGAAAGGTGAGCTTCTCGATGCCTATGTCTGGGGCAGCTGGGATGTAGACAACAAACCGCTTGATGTACGTCTTGGTAACCAGGTCATCAACTGGGGTGAAAGTACCTTTATCCAGGGCGGTATGAACAGTATCAACCCGGTAAATGTTAACAGTCTGCGTGTCCCCGGTTCTGAATTACGCGAAGCCATCAAGCCTGTGCCGAGAATCTGGGCAAGTTTGGGTGCAACAGATAAAGTGTCAGTAGAGGGCTTCTACCAGACCAACTGGGAAAAAACCATTATCGACCCGGTCGGCAGCTACTTCAGCACCAGCGATCTGGCGGGTGAAGGGGCAGAAAAGGTCGTTCTGGGGTTTGGTGCTTTCCCTGATAACCCCGCAGTTCCACCCACATTTGTCCCCAAAGGCAGCACCCGCGAGGCTAAGGATGGCGGTGAATACGGCCTGGCAATGAACTACCTGGCAGACAATGCCACGGAATTCGGCCTCTATTTCGTCAACTACCACAGCCGTTTGCCTATCATTAGTGCAATGACAGGCACCCTGGCCGGGGCTCTCGGTGGTAACTACCAGGGAAGTGCACGCTACTTTATCGAATACCCGGAAGATATTAAAATAATTGGCGCCAGTTTCAACACTGAAATTGGCACCAGTGGCATATCCTGGCAGGGAGAGCTGACCTACAAGATCGACTCGCCATTACAAATTGACGACACCGAATTACTGTTTGCAGCGCTGACTCCTGTGGCACCGGCCCTGGGTGCCATCAACCAGGTCGGGTCGTTTGGCTTCGGCCAGGAAATCTCCGGTTTCAAAAGACTGGATGTGGCACAAATTCAGTCGACCATCACCCAGGTATTCTCAAATATCATGGGCGCAGACCAACTTGCTGTCGTCGGGGAAGTCGGTTTTACCCAGGTCATTGATATGCCCAGCTTTCAGGAATTACGGTTCGAAGGACCGGGTACTTATACTTCAGGCAGTCCGTTTCCAACACAAGGAGGAGTGCAACCTGCCACTGAGCAAAAAAAAGGCTTCGCTACAGCCACCTCGTGGGGATATCGTCTGCTCGGCCGCTGGCGTTATAACAATGTATTCAGCTCTATCAATCTTAACCCACGCGTTGCCTGGGCCCATGATGTCGATGGCACAACACCTGGACCCGGTGGCAACTTCATCCAGGGGCGCAAGGCATTATCTCTCGGCCTGAATGCTGTCTACCTGGAAAAATGGTCCGCGGATATCGCCTACACGCGCTACATGGGTGCAAGCAGATACAACCTGATCAACGATAGAGACTTTATCTCTTTTAATATCAAGACATCATTCTAAGACGCGATTGTTGGAGAACACATTATGAAAATTACTAAAACTGTACCACTTCTCACTGCACTGGCGCTGTCATTACTCAGTTTTACTGCTACCCAGGCCGCAGTATCCGAAACCGAAGCTGCCCGTCTTGGTAAAGATCTAACCCCTATGGGTGCCATCAAAGCAGGCAATGCCGATGGGTCTATACCCGCCTGGGACGGTGGTATTACGACACCCCCAGCTGGCTACAAACCCGGTGACCATCATCAGGATCCCTATGCGTCCGATAAGATACTCTATACAATCACTGCACAGAACAAGGATCAGTACAAAGACATTCTGACTGCCGGCCACCTGGCCATGCTCGAAGCTTATCCCGACAGCTTCAAATTAAACGTCTACCCAAGTCGGCGTAGCGCGGCCTATCCACAAAGAATCTATGATGAAACCGTAAAAAATGCCACCCGGGCTAAATTGGTTGCAGATGGCAACGGGGTTGAAGATGCCATTATTGGTGTCCCGTTTCCAATACCGGCCAATGGACACGAAGTCATCTGGAATCATCTGCTGCGCTATCGTGGTGATATAGTCGGACGCTGGATTGCACAGGCCGTTCCAACAAGGAGTGGTAAATATACCCTGGTCAAATTTGAAGATGAATTCGACATGCTATACAGCCAGCCAGGGGCAAAGTTTGCGGATCTGAACAACGTTATCCTGTATTTCAAGCAGAAAGTCATTGCTCCTGCGCGTCTGGCAGGCTTCATCCTGCTCGCACATGAAACCCTCAATCAGATCAAACAACCACGTATGGCCTGGACATATAATACTGGTCAAAGACGCGTTCGACGCGCTCCCAATGTAGCCTATGATAATCCGGGCACGGCTTCGGATGGAATTCGTACCTCCGACCAGTTTGACATGTTCAACGGCGCACCGGACCGCTATGACTGGAAGCTGGTCGGACGCAAAGAAATGATCGTTCCTTACAATGATTACAAACTGCATAGTAGTGATGTCAAATACAAAGACATCCTGACACCCAAACACATCAACCCGGATCTGACTCGTTATGAAAAGCACCGCGTCTGGGTGGTCGAAGCGACACTGAAGGAAGGCACCAGCCATATCTATTCCCGTCGCACCTTCTACATCGATGAAGACAGCTGGCAGATCCTGGTGGTCGATCAATATGACCGGCGCGGTAATCTGTGGCGTGTTTCGGAAGGCTTCGTGATCAACTACTACGATGTGCCGACTTTATGGACCACACTGGAAGTCCATACCGATCTGCAGGCAGGACGATATCTGGCCATTGGTCTGGATAATGAAAGCCGTATGTACGACTTCAACCTGAAAAGGACAGCAAAGAATTATACTCCTGCTGCGCTGCGTCGTGAGGGCCTGAGATAAGCCGCATACATTAGCGAAAAAGGCCTCTTAATTTTGCTTCGGCTTTATCTGACCGGGTCATTTATAACAGGCATCCTGATTGCCTCGTTGCTGTGGACACTATCTGCTGCAGCCAGCGAGCAGTCAGAACCTGCCAGGCTTGCCAGTCGCTCACTACTGCTTGACATTACTCATGCCGGTACACGGCTCGTTACTGTCGGTGAACGAGGGCATGTTCTGGTCTCCGATGACAGCGGGAAATCCTGGCAACAAAAACAGGTGCCGACTCGCAGTCAACTAACCGCTGTTTTTTTCATTGATGAACGTGTTGGCTGGGCTGTGGGCCTGGATGCAGTAATTTTGTCCACTGTTGACGGAGGGGACAGCTGGGTTCTACAGCATCGCGATAAACAGTACGATGACCCGTTGCTCGATGTCTGGTTCAAAGACCGCAATAATGGTTTTGCCATTGGCGCCTACGGCCTGTTTCTTTCTACAAATGATGGTGGGAAGAGCTGGGATCGCCGGCAGATTAGCGAAGACGATTTTCATCTCAATGCCATCAGTTCTCTCAACAGCAATGAACTTTTTATTGCCGCCGAGCAAGGTCACTTATATCACTCTATAGACGGCGGCTACAGCTGGACAGCGCTCCCCTCCCCTTATGCTGGTTCATTTTTTGGCATAAATGTTATCAACGACGAATTACTTCTGGTCTTTGGCCTTCGCGGCAATCTATTCAGCTCCAATGACAAAGGTGAAACCTGGCAGAAAATTGAAAGTGGCACTGAAGCCTCATTGATGGCGGCCCTGCAGCAAAAAAACGGCACTATTCGAATCGTTGGACTGGTTGGAAATATTCTTACCAGCACAGATCAGGGTAAAAGCTTTTCACTCAAGGTACGCGAAGACAGGAAAACGCTGACCTCAATCGTTGAGGCTGCTGATGGCAAACTGGTGATGAGCGGTAGCGCAGGTATCACTGTCGTGGCAGGAGATTCGAAGTGAGTGAAAAATCTGACCTGGTGAATACTATTAGCAGCCTGATCTTCCGCTTCAGGCCTCTGGTCATATTACTATTTCTTGGCATAACGCTGTTCATGTTATGGAGTGCGACCGCACTAAAAGTTGATGCGGGGTTCAACAAACTGCTGCCACTGGAGCATCCCTACATGAAAACCTTCGTCAAATACCAGACGGAGTTTGGTGGCGCCAATCGCATACTGATCGCGATCACGGTTGAAAAAGGCGACATATTTACCAAAGAATTTTTCAGCACCCTGAAAAACATCACGGACGAGGTTTTTTTCATCCCGGGTGTTGACCGCTCTCAGGTGAAATCCCTGTTCACGCCGAATGTCCGCTTTATTGAAATTGTTGAAGACGGTTTCGCTGGAGGGAACGTCATCCCTGCCGAATTCCAGGGCAGTGATGAAGATCTGATTCAGGTAAGAAAAAATATTCTCAAATCCGGTCAGGTAGGCAGATTAGTGGCTAATGATTTCACGGGCGCCATGATCACCGCAGGCTTGCTTGAAATTGATCCGACTACCGGCAAACGCATCGACTATCAGGACGTCGCAAAACGCCTGGAAGAGATTAGACAGGAACACGAAACAAAAAATATCCACATCATCGGTTTTGCCAAGGTTGTCGGTGACATCACCGAAGGTGCACAGAATGTCCTGTTGTTCTTTGCCATTGCTTTTGTCATCACCGGCATACTCGTCTATGTCTACTCGCTGTCACTATGGCTTACTGCCCTTCCCCTGCTGACATCGTTAACAGCGGTTAGCTGGCAACTGGGGCTACTGCCTTTATTAGGCTTTGGCATCGACCCGATGTCGATACTGGTGCCTTTCCTGGTATTTGCCATCGGCGTCAGTCACGGCGTGCAGATGATTAATTCGA
>BTQX01000036.1:0-12589 GCA_036986095.1 Gammaproteobacteria bacterium | reverse complement strand
TTAGCACCTGAACGAATAAAAATAATGAGCGACCTCATTCTGCACCGGGAGGAATTGCACCTGCTCAGAAGCTGGCTGAGGTAGCATGACCTCTACTTTTGAACTCCATTATTAATGGGGGGATTACCCCTTCATAATCGAAATCTATTGGATGAGGCATATGGATCCTCGTATATTTTCGTGATATTTCCCTTTTTAGTTAAGTCCTTGTACATTTTGATGATCAATTCATAAGCTTGTCAATAGAATCCATAGGATCTGTCTGAAGTTTATCGATTTCGTATAGAGGCTGCTGAGTAATCTCATTTGAAAGTGGCGTTGAATCATCAATATGGGCTTTTATCTGCTCCATATAGTGGAGAGTCTGGCCTGTGGTAACTTGGTTATTTGTAATCGGCCCAACTTGGAAGACCCCGATTAATGTCTTCTCAACTGATCCACCGTTTTGCTTTTGACCTGTTATGTTTACTGTAACCAGATAGGCGCCGTTTTTATCCGTTTCAGTGAATGTACCACCGTAAATACCATCTCCTACCTTGTAATCATCATGATTCCCGTCATCAAATAGTTTTACCTTTCTTGTGACATCAAGCATGACATCCTTGTACATCGTCCAGTTACTGCTTCGAGCCTTTACCAGGCGGATCATGTCAGGGCCGGGTTTCTGCACTTGTATATCTAATTTCAGGTTGGTTAATGGTATCTTCCTGCCTGATCCCACTAGCTCTTGAGCATCCACATTTATAACAACAGGCTCGCTAATAGAATATTGTGGACGAAAACCATGGATTCTGACAAAGGCATCAGTCTTTTCAGTAATCATGAGGTTGACCCGTTCTGTTACCAGAGGAGGCACGGCCCAGTCTACTTCGATTGTCCACTCGCCCAGTAGCGGATTCTCCAGTTCCAGCATCTGAAATGTGTCACCTTCTTCATACCGTCCCGATCCCTGAACGACGTACTGTTTATCAATTTTTTTGCCATCAGGCGAGGTAAGTATGGTGTTGAGTGTACTACCCTGCCAACTGGTATAGATTTTCAGCATTTTTGCCAGTGCTGTCACATAAAATGGATACGAGATACTGCCTTGTGGAGGCAGCGTATCGTTTGTCAGCAGTATTGTTGACTCGCCCGATGCATAGGCATTAATGCCCTGGAAGGCATTTACGATATTTGATATGTCACTAAATTCATAAATACATCCTGTGTTCCTGGCTATGGCCCGCAATGTCGTTTCATCAGCGTCTGATCCAAATCCGACTGTACAAACGGGCCATCCTTTTTCCATAAATTTCGCAGCTTTTGTTTGCCATTCCCCACGATTATTTTCACCATCCGATAAAAGTACAGCTATCTTAGTATATGTATCACCTGTGTTACTCAACTGCATAAATCCCTGTTCGAGTCCCGCACCAATATTTGTGGCACCAGCCGCATTGATCTTTCCCAAAATCCCATCTATTTGAGGTTTTATGGCACTAACAGTTGAAATACCCTGAACGGTACTAGCGGAATCGGAGAAGACAGATAGAGACACCATGTCGTTTTCTTCTCTGGACAATATGAAGGCTTTTGCTGCTTCCTTAGCCTTTTCGAGTTTCTTTTTGTCGGAATTGTTCTCACTACTGACTACAGTGCCTGAAGGGCCTGACTTTAGTCCAATCATACTGCTAGAGCGGTCAATAATAAGGGCGAATGCGGTACCAGTATTACTGCTAATAATTTTTTTGGTATACACACTGTCCATGTCGCGCATTGACGAATATATATTCTTCATTGCGTGGATTATTAACCTAATTCTCACAATTTCATCTCGGCGGACCGATAGCGGAACATTAATAGGCACCTCTATTAGTGGGCCCTTATAAAATTGTTTGCCTACCTTTTCAATAAAATCTGCAATACCCATTTCGCTTCCATTTCTATAACCTTGCCCAACAAAACCTATAATCTCCGCTTTATTTGCCATATTGGGATCAAAAGATATACGAGTTTTTTTTCCTAATCCAAGGGAGTTAAACACATAGCCCTTTAAGCCCCAGGACAATGCAACATATTGTGCTAATGCGCCACCAAGTGAGTGTCCAGTAACTACAATATTCTTGCATTTATTACCCTTGCATTGTTCGCTACTGATCACCTTAGTTACAAAGTCTAATGCGATACTAAACTGTTTTGGATATAACAGTAAACTCGTTATATCTGTACCCCAATCAAGAATTGAATTCAGATCAGTCCCCCTAAAAACTATTGCTGCCCCATCATTGCCACTTGTATAAAACTCTGCATGGAATCCAGAACGACCTGTTTTGGTTATAGGCACAATCTTTGTTCTGCATTCACCTTTCATCCCAATAATTGGAGTTGTACTCATAGCCATGCCGGATGGTGATAAGCATTCCTCATAACTATATGTATATTCTAATACTCCGCGTTCAGATAGGCGTCTAACCCAAACGTTTCCATCATCGTCTGGTATTTCTAAAGATTTAGCATCCTCCTCTTTATCATGGTTATATATCTCTTTTGATAACTTTGCATAGGGTAATGCATCATGCACATATCCTACTTGCTTCGTACTGACTTCTTGGGCAAAAATGATGCCGGCAGGTGCAAGTAGAAGGCAAAACAACCACCGTACAAGGTTGTACATAACTATAAATTATGTCACCACTTAGAATAGACGCTGCTTCGCCTTGGCCAGTGACATATCATCTGACCACTGCCCCATGAGTTCGCCATCTAGTTTGAACATCTTTAATTGCAGCGTATAGAAGACCAGCTCCTGGTTGTCCTTGCCGTACTGACGGGTAGAAGTGAGCTCGCTTTTTATGACGTAGTCAAACGATGTGGCAGATTTATCTACAACCCTGACCAGGCCAGAGTTTAAGATTACTTCTTGAATTCGATCATACAGGTCTGTCATACGAATGTTTTCATTGTCCGTATTGTTAATGAGTATCCCAACAATAAGGCGAGGCCGTTTATTACCCCACTTCTGAACAATTTTTGATGACAGCATCTTATTAGTCACGTTTTCTGCTAAAGCTAAGTAATCCCCACCGTGAAGTTGTGCCTGCAAATGTGCACGACTCCTGGGATCAACAACCGCCACATCGCCCTGCTGCCCCTTTGCTCCACCAAAAGGCCATGACTGCTTTGTAGTTGTCGCTGTAGGTGTTGTAGGTGTTGTAGGTGTTGACTGACATCCTGCAAGACCTATAAAAAGACTCAACAGTGATACCGTTCCAATCATAGATGCCCAATTTCTCATTGTTTTTCTCCTTCAATATTTTCTATCGGTTTATTCATTTCCTGCTTTAACATATGTTTTTCATTTTCTATAAATGCATCATCGGGTAAACGTACTGTAAATACGATGTGTGTTGCTTCTGGCACCTTACCTGTTGATGTGAATGTTCTTGTCTCCCCTGGCGTCAGGGTGAATCGATGCCAGCTATTTATACTATCCGCTTTAAAGCCCTGCTTATCTTCCCAGTTGAACTTATATTCAAGCGTGTATCGGGTTGCAGTTGCATTCAGGACCATTACTTGTGCTTGAGTAAGCTGCCCTAACGAGCGGAATATTGGATTTTTAATCGTAATCTTTCCGGTCAAATTATCTGACCCTATCACCAGCCGTGCCCTTGAACTACCGTTCTCAATAACAGGAGCTGATTCAGAGGAGTATGCTAGATTATTTTGGCAACCATACAAGGATAGGCCAAATAACATTGTAGTAAGAAACCAATATTTCATTTTCATCATTTTTTATGTCCCTGTTCATTCATTTACTATATTCCAGCCAACCATAATCTTTCCGAACTCTGTGTATATAGCCTATTATCTATACTACGAGCATAAACAAAATTGTGGCTGTTTGGATCAATCTTAACCATTTCCGATGAAAGCTTTTTACCATCTTTCCCATATGTTCGTATTTCTAATTTATTAATACCTTTACGCAAATGTAATCTTGCTGCCTGGATGGTTGCGGGGAGGCTCATCCATGAACGTGTATCAGGGGCAGAAGTCACCTTACGAATTTCGCTAATTGTTTTTAAAATCACTCCTCCAAAGCCCCTGGATTCTTTTGCCACGGAATCTGTCGTTGCAGCAATGAGAAATGAGGTCATAGCTCTTACAGTAAGAAATGGCTGCATATCCAATTGTTGTCGTAAAGAAATAGCTTCAATATCTGCTACAGGTGACAATATAGCCAGACGTTTACCAGAACTGCTTCTTACTTCAATTCGATATACTTTTGATTTAACAGGTTCATATATCGGCATCTTTAGTGGAATAATAGAATTACCCATCCTTACATTGTAGCTAAGCACCTTCTTTTCAGGTACAAAACCATCTGCAACTACAACTTGAACAAGCCTGGTACCAGCTGGAGCCACTGGCTTAGCAAGATCCTTCACGGCCTGTTTTAATACTTTGCTTTTGGGATTGAGTTCTAACGCCTTTTTATAAGATATTTTTGCGTTATCACGCAGACTACGATCATTATAACTTTCAAACTCCTGAATCATACCGGATACATAGAAACCAAACGGATTAACGTAAGCACTTGGCACTGTTGAAGCCTTAGCTTTCATCGGAGCGAATGCGGCCATCAAGCCTTTTCTTACAATATTAGCTTGCTCACTATTATTTTTTTCTTCTTTCTCATATTCTTCTTTTGCTTTTTCATTCTGTTGCTGCAATTTCTTATCGAATTTCTTCTTTTCAATATTTTGCCAATCTATGGAGCGACGTGTAACGTTATAGGCTCTCCGTTTACCCTGTAGCAGATATGCAATAGATTTATAATTCAACATGAGAACACGTTCCCAGCCCTCACCTTTATATGCTGAAATTTCTTCCGAACCTAGCACTGTACCTAAAATCCACCCACTGGTCTTTTTTAACCCTACGCTAAGTTTTGAGGCATTCTTACGTTTCTCTAACATTTTTTCTGCTGAAGAAAAATCATCAACTGCTTTGGAGAAATCTCCACGATCTATATCAAGTGTCCCTTGCTCCAACCATTGCAATACACCTAATTTTTTAAGAGCCTTAGAATTATCTTCATTATTTTTACCAGCCTGAATTTTACTTTCATAGAAGCTAGCAAGCTCTTCTAATTTTCCATCCATATATAACTGCTTTGCAGGTATAAACCTTTTTGAATACCCTGCATAGTCAATGTTGGAATCTGTAGTTGTCTTTATATTCTGTTTTCTAGAATTATAGTAGGGTGAACTTGGCTGTTTTATCCCTGCTAAAGCCAATTGTGCAGTGGATGGGTTATTTAGTGATATTAACGATGAATAAACCCACCCTCCACCCGCAGCGCCCTGGGTATCAGTTTCCAACATATACCAATTTCCCTGTTCTGCAATTATTTTCACAATTGAACCTTTTGGAATAACCCCAAGAACTTTATTCTGCGTGCTAGGTCCAGTTCGTAGATTAGCAGCTTTTTTTATTTCTCCCAGCTTATCCATCGACAAACCAGATATTTTAGTAAGTATCGCTGTTGCAGACCAGTTGCTACCGGGAGTTTTTAGTACTAATTTTGCGGTATCAGGTTTTGTTAATTTCCCTGTAATAATCTTATCCCTGCACGCCTTTCTCTTACCTGTAATAATTTGCTCACTATATACCGATTCATTCTGGTCTCTTTTCTTTAAGAATAGTGTTCCTGTGCACTGAAAAGTCGGATAATATGAAGTGCCAACTAATTCTCCTTCCGTCAAATCATACATATACACAACAATAAGATATGGTGAAGCACCTAACACATTTACACTGCCTTCCCAAACACCTAGGACATATTTACGTAATTGTGCATCACTAATTGTGACTTTTGTAGGCAGTTGTTTTGTCAATTTGTTGCCAAACTTTTTGAAGCCACCCATAAACTGCTGAAAAGGATTCTCAGCGAATGCCGTTTGACTAAGTAACGACAAACTCAAAAGTAAAATGAATAATAGGTGTATGCTATTTTTTCTCATTTTATCTACTATGAAAAACCCCCAACGGGGGGCAACTAGAATATACTCTTTTTATAGAATCATGAATTTCTCGCAAGAGACACCAAACCCTATTAATTACCAAGCAGGTTTTTTGACTTTCGGTTTTACCTGTTTTTCGATGGCTTGCGACTTACGTAAAATGTCCCCCGTTTGAGCATTCTCACCAGAAACCAATTTTGCTCTAGCGCGAGAAGGTTCCACTGAAATGATTTCCATAACTGCCACTTTTGTCTCAGCACTTCCAAAGGAAATTCCAGTATCTGGATCCTTCAGTTCCTTTCCAGGTCGCATTACATCAAAAGTTGTACCACGCTCCATACCCACATCGGCCCCTCGATTTAGATAAAAAGTACCATCTCCAGCACTCCCCAAAACTCTGACCGGAAAGAGACGAGCTACTATGGCAGCTACCGATTTTGTGGTAAAAGAATTCAACAGGTCACTCATCACCTGGGTAATGTCATCTGCATGGGACACTTTCATCGAGTAGCGAACCTTATCTGCACCAATGACAGCACCGCTATGAACATCAATGACCCGGAACATCCCCTCAGCAACACCGTTGGTACTTACAGTCTCCTCATCAAGGTAGGCCACTTTTTTCTTATTTGTTTGGGTATAGAAATTCGAAACTTCACCATAGATAATATAGTCCGCACCTACAAGTTCGCCTAAACGATTCTTAATATCCCCACCAGTAACTATAGCTTCAAATGCCTTCTCATCCAGGACCTGGTCCACTTCACCACGCTCCATGACAACAAAACGGTTTGTATTGGTTAATTTAATGATCAGGTCATCACGCATGCGTTTTGCATAGCCTTGATCAAAACCATTTGTTCGTGCGGAGGGGTTTATCTTGAGCCTTCCAAAAGCCAGTGTGTATTTTTTTCCACCCGAAGCTCTATCCTTCTGCATTCCCCCTGGAAGTATGCCCCCTGTACGAGAAGATAGAGACGTCAGATTCTTCTGTGCCACATCTCTATTTGGGGACCGTTTTAGGATATCACCGGTGGCAATAGCCACCCCTTCCATAGTTGTGATTCCTTTGCTTCTAGCGTCCTCCACTTCTGTAACTTTCAATTGTCCGATAACTTTTTCTTCAACGCCCAGCTGTATACCCGTATCCGGATCTATTATCGGCTTACCCGGTCGAAAAACATCAAGTACTTCATCTAGATTCAAACCACCATCTGCACCGCGGTTAATATATATCGTTCCATCGTCACCAACAGCTGCCACCTTAATAGGATAAACAGAATTCATTAGCAACATCACTACCTGTTCTGCATAAGCATCAGCCAAGGCTGTGACTTGTCGACTGCCCTTTGTTGTATCATCGATTTTCTCTACTACAGATATTTTACGTGACGCCATGATGTCGCCACTTCGCGCGTCAACAATTCGCATATTCCCCTCGACATGTCCGACCTTACTTGTAAAACTTCGGGAAGATCCGGGTAACTGCGTAGTCTTTTCTTCTACGCTGAACGAGGCCAGGCTGCCATAAACTATGTAATCTGCGCCTTTCAGAGTACCCATAGCACTTGGCATATCCCTGTTTTCTGCAAGGGCCTGGGCAAGTTGTTCTGTGAGAAGCTGATCAACCTCCTGACGATCGATCAATTGGAATCGTTTTGTCTGGGTGAGACGAGATATAATTGTATCTGTAAATATCGGGGTGTTTTTTTCTGCTTCATTACCCTTAGCATCTGTGGAGCCGGACTTAACCATCCCAACAGCCAGCCGAGGCAACTTAGAAGAGCCCAACTGTCCACTTGTGCGGCCACTCAATGGAACTTTGGCAGCAGTTGCAACTGTTGTGGGCAAACCACTACTCTCAACTTCTAGATATGCCAGGTCGCCCTGGTTAAAGTCGTTCCCTGCCACCGATTTGACTATCGATACCGTTTCCTGCGGGGTGACAACTTCAACTCTACCAACATCCGATTTCAACCTTGCGATGACGATACCGGATCGGTCCTTGATCTCCTTACCTTCGCGTTTGACAATATAAACATCTCCTTCTTTTGTCCCATCGTTTAGCCCCCTGGATATGACAAGTGGCTTCACACTGACGATCTGTGCCGGAAAAACTGTATTGAGCACCTTGCTTGCAGCAATCTGCCCAAGATGGTCATAGAAGGTAAATTCATCCGTATCGCTCAACTTACCATCAAATAGAGATTCTGAAACCTTGGTTCGGAGACTTACAGCACCCAACACAGTACCTGATTTCACATCAATCATGCGTAAGCGCAGGCGGGCATCAGTAGTATTTCGACGAACGGTACGTCCGTCGGAGCTATAGGGAATGGCCGTCTCCTCTGTAGCCCGGTTGAGTTTCTCCAGTTTCCCCAGGACTATGTAGTCAGCCCCCACTGCACTCCCAAGGTCCTGAAAATCTTTCACGATATCGTTATAGTCAGCGAGGCTACCAGTCGTGCCTACAATACTACCCTCAACAACTTCCATCGCATCAATTGCCTTGTCGAGGGTACGATCCAGGTAGGTATTCGTCAGATCCTTACCAAATCGCTTCTCAAGAACAACTCTTCGCAATGCCGCTCTTTCAACCACGGAAAAGCGTTTACTTTTCGATAAATATTCAATAATACGATCAGCAAGAACATCGGGCAGCCCCAACTCCTGGCTTTTTAAATTGTTAGTACGGTCAGGGATAAAATCAGAAGTTGCAATCACACCGATGGTTGCTAGCAATTTATTTTTATCGGTCGAGTCATCAACTTCACTGCATGCAGTGAAGTTGATGATAACACTTACTAGAAACAGGCTTTGTAGTATTCTTAATTTCATATCAGTATCCTTGCTTATTTAACGATTATTGCTTACGAACAATGTCGCCTTTTTGTATTTCACCATCATTCGCTATCACATTGGCGATCGTAAATTTTGGATTTATTTGTGTAACTTTTATTTTCCCAATGTTCGTCTCTGCAGAACCAAGAACCTCACCAGTATCTGGATCCACTAACTCAACACCCGGCCTAAATACATGCAATACATCGCCTTTTTTAAGCCCGCCATCATTTCCACGATTAATCCATACTTGTAAATCTTGGATATTGAGGATTCGCATAGGAAATACGGCACTTGTTAACTGGTCTGTCATCTGCGATGACACACTTTTTGCCATTTTGGTAAAATAAACACTACTTGGTGATCCACCACGCGCATTCACAATTTTATCCTTTGTAGCGAACATGCTTTTTAAATAAAAAGTCGCTTTTATACTACTAGTCGATGTATCGATTACCTGGACATTTATTTCCAACATTCCTGAGTCTTTTCTGATGTATTTATTAACTAAATTTGGTACGGGTTTTACTGAACGATAGAACTTAAAATCTTGTACCGTTGGAATAATTAGATAGTTTGCATTCTCTATCTCACTTTCATTTGCAGCATTTCCTTTAGTTAAGTTTGACTTAGAAAACTCCTGCTCAGTTCTTATTTTTTGTAAAACATCCTTCTTTCTACTTAAAAGCTCAAATTTACGATTCTTTTGAATCGCAGCCTCCATTTCACTTAAAACCGTTGAAAGATTCAGTTGTTTCAATAAATTGTTGCTAACGCCCTCCCCGACTTCAGCCTCCATTATAGCAACTCTTGGCTTCGCTAAAGATTCAGCCATTACCTCAGCTGAATACATGGGAAAAACAATAAAAGTAATTGCGGTAAAAAAATATAACTCTTTTATATTACTCATATATTTCATTAATTACCCCTTGACCTTCCAGATTAATTTATATACAAACTTATGAATTATTGTTAATTAATACGTGCCATATGTTGAGGCGCACATACACTTCATTCACACAACAGAGTACAACTCACTCCCTTTGAACTTCTTTCATTTGGATTAGCGGAAGGATTATCGGTAATTAAATAGAATGACGAAATATATGCTGCGTTGATTGCTTTTCGTTATTACTTCATCCCATTATTTATTTTTTGTGTCCGCCTGGGTGATGGACTCGCGAACACCCTCCATTTTATCTATTGATTTTTTTTATAATTCATTTTTTAACATTGATAATATATTACCATACAATTTGCAAGGTTTTCTCTCTCTCAGTACTCAAAATTATAGAATTGAGTCATATAAAAAACATGCTTCACTGAATCGTTTCAGATAAAACTCGCTCTTTCTTTGCCATATAATTCTACATTTTAAAGCTGAACAGAAACTGAATAAATATCTTAATTTGGTTTGTAATATGCGTGGCAAAGGAAATTGCCGTGATATCTCATGTAGACTGCTGACTGTTGAGTTGCACCCAAAATTGACCCAGTACTTGCATCGAATTTTGCACCACTCTGGTTTGGCCAACACATTGAAAATACAGATAGTTCGCGGTCATGTAACGGGTCAATAATTAAATGCAAAAAAATCTGTTAAAGTGGGTCAAATTTGGGTGCAAATCAACACCCCAGGGCTCCGGCTTTGGTCAGCAGTGCCTGAATGGCGCCAACACTGACCTTGGTGCTGGCATGGATCTGCCGAAGACAGGCCGGCATCGTTGCGTAATCGAATAGTATCGCGGATTTCTCGCATTGTAGTTCTCTTGGCTGACATGACCTCGCCTGAAAAATCGGGAGAGGGTATCAAAGAGATTGAAAAACAATGCGTTGGAAAAGATTCTGGTTTAACGTGAACAGCTTTTCGGCATGTAGAACAGTTATTCTGGAAAAACCGGAAAAGTGTTCATCTTGAACCAGAATGAGCGTTCACATTCAACCAGAATCGGTGTTCACGTTGAACCAGAATCAGTGTTCATGTTCGGCCAGAATATACACCTTTACCATGAATCAACGGTAACAAGTTCATAGCGAGTCGTTCTACCCCCGCCCGGTAGCTGCGTGATAACCCTTTTCTCAACCAGATCTGAAAGGTCTCTACTGGCCGTTCTGTTGGGACACCGGGTGATCGCTTCATACTTTTTGGTGGTTATCCCGCCTTCGAAGCCTTTGCGGCCTTCTGCAAACACCCGCGATACCATTTTGGCTTGCCGTTCATTCAGTTGGTCGCCAAAAGTGTCATAGAAGCGTGTTTTCGCCAGCACAAAATCCACCTCATCCCTGGCGATTTTCTGTGCCCTGTTGACGGTATCCGAGAAGTAATCCAGCCAATCACTGATATCAAGACTTCCTCTGCTCGCCTTTTCCAATTCATGGTAGTAGGACTTCTTGTCGGCCTCTATCGCTGTAGCAAGACAGGCGGTCGTCGGATATCCAAGATATTGAGAAAGTGCATGGTCTGCGATGGCTCTGCCGACTCGCCCGTTGCCATCATCAAAGGGGTGGATCGTCTCAAACCAAAAATGAGCAATACCTGCTCTGGCGAGGCCCGGTATTCCCTGACCTGTGCTTAAGGACTTAGTCTGGTTATACCAAACGATGAGCCTTGCCATTTCGTCAGGAACCCGGGTCGCTGGTGGTGCCTCATAATGCACTTTTTCACGACCGTATGACCCGCTCACGATCTGCATCGGTGAAGGGTCATTACGATATGCCCCACGAAGTATCGCTACATAGCGCTGTTCTGGAACAGCCATCGACTGCCACTTACCTAGCAGATCATCCGTCAGTGATTCATCCCAATTCTTGCGCACATCCACCAGTAGCGAGGCAGCCCCTGCTTCTTTCTGGTCCAGGTTGTCCGGGAGAGCATCAGAACTTATCAACAACAGTAGAGACGACCTGACCGATTCCCGGTCGAGCATTTCTCCTTCAATAGCGCTAGTTTTGATTGCCTCTGAAAGCATTAAATCGATGGTGGCATCTTCCTGATACGTCTTCGGCAGGGCCTCAAAGCGGCCCATCAGACGCTCTGAGTTAAGACGAAAATCATTGTCACGACCTTCAAGCGCTCGCTTGTTATAGCGAAAGTCGGGCCAGTCAGATTGTTGCCAAATCCATCTCATGGCGTGATTATACCATTATTCACGCCATTTAGTTCACTAATGTGGCGTGATTGTAAGGATTATTCGCGCCAGACTACCGGTAATCACCGACATCACGTTCAATCTATTATGGTAGTTTGCCCAGATAATTAGAGGTTATTTTGGTTATCCAGCTTCAAGCGGCTGGTTATATCTTAATTAATAGACTCAGTGAACGTGACCAAATCGTGACCTGTTTGAGTCACACCAGGTCACTTACAGTCACATGAGTGTATTTGTACGGGGCCATGTGCGCTAAAATATTGATTTAATTACTCTATATAAAGACATTCAGGACTGTTAATCACTGGGTCGGCGGTTCGAGCCCGTCTCGGGGAGCCAGTCATTGCAAGGGTTTCAGCAAAATCAGGTTGAACCCCTTTTTTAGTTTTAGCGGGCATTGAGCCGTGATAAAGAAGGTGCGCATTGCCCCTGATTATGAAAGAGACAGGGGATCGATAGTGACTGCTTCAGACAGGCACGGCGTAGAAGCCTTGAATACATGGATGCCTCCTCCTTCCGGAAGATCTACGACATCTTTTTAGATGTTGCTAACGCAGACAGGGAGACGTCAGTTTTTACACATGGCTGCTTTGC
>BTQX01000035.1:0-12639 GCA_036986095.1 Gammaproteobacteria bacterium | reverse complement strand
AAATTCGATTCATTTCATTCACCATAAATTTTGAACAGGCTACTTTTCATTAATTTTCAGCTGCATTCTCAACACTGGCAACATGCAGTGTTGTCGTAGGAAATGCACACTCTGCCCCATGTGATTCAATAATTTTCAGAACTTTCAACAGGACATCCTGTTTTATTTCGTGGAAGCGCACCCACTCTGTTGTATTTGTAAAAGTATAGATAAAAAAATCCAGTGACGAAGCAGCAAAGGTATCGAAATTCACTATCAGTGTCATAGACGTATCAATTTCCTGATGATTTTTCAGCATCTCTTTTACATCACTGACAATAGCATCCATCTTATCTGCATCCTCATACCGGATACCAATGGTTTCCTTAATTCTGCGATTAGTCATGCGTGACGGGTTTTCAACAGCAATGTTGGCAAACACTGAATTCGGCACATATAGAGGCCGTTTATCAAAGGTACGTATTCGTGTCAGACGCCAGCCTATATATTCTACCGTTCCCTCAATTTCTTTATCGGATGATCTGATCCAGTCACCGACGCTAAAGGGTCTATCCATATAGATCATCAAGCCGCCAAAAAAATTGGCGAGAAGATCCTTTGCTGCAAAACCTATGGCGATTCCGCCAATACCGCCAAAAGCCAGCAGGCCGGTGATGCTGATACCCAGTGCCTGCAAAATCACCAGAGCTCCAGTGATAACTACCGACAGGCGTAATAACTTGGCAATTGCAATAACTGTTGTAGCATCGATGGCATCATCTTCACCTTTACGGTAGCAAATAATGTTCTGTTCGGCCTGGTGAACAAATCGAAGCATGAACCAGATGATGGAAGAAATGACACCGACATCGCGCACGACTGGTACCGCATCAAAGATCGTTGCATCCGTATAAACCCGAATGATATCTGCGCCGAAACTGATACCTAGCACCCAGATAAACAGGCTCAAGGGTTTTTGGATTGATGTTACAAATGCGTCATCCCAGGGGTTTTTTGTTTTCTCTGTTTTGACAAGCAGCTTTTTAATCATTCGTTTTTGAATTAAATCAAAAATCAGAGCCGCAAAAACTACGATAAAGACTTGAATCGCCCAGGTTTCGGTACCAAAAATACCAAGTAACCAGTTTTTAGTGTTCACTAATATATCCATTCAATATTCCTTTTTACGGCTGGAATTAAGTTAAGGGCTTTTCACCAGGCCCAGGCATGCCTTCAAAGCTGCGCCTTGATTGTGAATCAGCCTGTAAGCCAGAGATATGACATAATTAATCAGAGGTTCCTTAAATATCGGCATCATTATAAAATATTTTTCTCCACACCGTCACACCGCTCTGCTAAACAACACATCTCACACCTCGGTTGTTTCTTACAAGTGCCCTTCGCATGAACAACAATCAAAGCATGATATTGATTAAAAACTCCCACGTCTCTTTCAAGTGCCCGTTCAAAACATCCTCGCAGGGCTTCATAACTCGCATCACGCCGAATCAGACCAAGTCTTGAAAATAATCTACGCGTATAGGCATCAATCACAAAAACCGGTCTGTCTAGTGCATAGAGTAGAATATCATCAGCCGTTTCAGGCCCAATGCCATGCACAGCAAGAAGATCCTTACGTAATAACTTTAATGATTGTTGTTTAATTTGATTAATTCCGCCCCTTTCCTCCAGCCATTCACACATTGCCATTAGTCGCTGTGCCTTTATATTGAAATAGCCGCTACTGACGATAAAGTCAGCAAGCTCATTAATGGATGTCTTTCTTATGGCGGATGGGGACATTAGTCCAGCCTTTTTCAGACAGGTGATTGCTGCGCTAGCGTTTTTCCATGCGGTATTTTGTACCAGTACCGCACCGACCATCACCTCAAAGGGTGTATCGGCCGGCCACCAGTTTTGCGGGCCATGGTGTGCATCGAGTAGTTCATATATATGTTTGAATCGGTTCTTTTTACTCATCGACGAGTACGGCGTCGTGCCGGTTGGCGGTCAGTCTTTTTACTTCTTCTACGCTTGCCGTAAAGAGAATCCCGGGAGTTATCTCTGCTTGCCTCTTTGTGACCACCATTCATTACCTGTCGGCTTTTTTCAGGCATCTTTTTTACAGGTTTGTTCCGCATGCCGACTGATTGCATCAGTGCAGTGACCTGTTTTTCGGGGAGATCTTTGTGCTGGCCACGCAACAATCGCGGCAGTGCTATCATGCCATAGCGGATACGAATCAAGCGGCTGACTTTCAAACCTACCGCCTCCCACAGGCGGCGGACTTCACGGTTCCTGCCTTCTTTCAAAACTACGTGGTACCAGTGGTTGCTCCCAGACCCTTCACTTTCGCCGATACTGAGGAAGGATGCAGGCCCATCCTCGAGTTCTATTCCATCCAGCAGTTGCTGTAATTGTTCGGGCGTCGCTTCACCCAGTACACGCACAGCGTATTCACGTTCTATCTCAGATGATGGATGCATCAGGCGGTTGGCCAGCTCGCCGTTATTGGTTACCAGCAACAGACCAGAGGTGTTTATATCCAGCCGACCCACCAGCACCCAGCGATCATGTTTGGTGCGCGGTAATAATTCAAAAACGGTCTTACTGTGTTCTGGATCGTTTCTTGAGCAGATCGTGCCTTCCGGTTTGTTTAGTATGATAACTCGCGTCGGTGCCTTCTGCCTTAATCTCAGAGGCTTTCCATTGAGGGTGAAGCGCTGTTCACGGGCAATCAACTGGCCAATCTCTGCCGGCTTTCCATCAACGGTAATTCTGCCTTCCCTGATCCATGATTCTATCTGCCGGCGTGAGCCGACACCGGCCTGCGCCATCACCTTCTGGATGCGCTCAGGTTTCATTAATGTTTGGCTTCAACCCGATTTTTTTTGCATCACTGTCTGTTTCAGTGATTTTCTCAGCAGAAGATTTTTCATTTTCTGGCGAATCGTCTGTTGTCACTGAATTCTCATCATTTGATGAAGCGTTTTCTACAGGCTGATGGTCATCAGTAGCCGGCGCATTTTCCCGCATATCGGCTTGTGGCTTATTTTCAGCCGTGCTTTTTGCTTCATTGTCAATTTCGTTATTGGGCCTGTCTACTGCCTTATTCTCAAGCGGCAACTTCATGTTAAGTTCAGCAGCGATGGTATCCATATCACGGATATCCTTCAGCGTCGGCAACTGACTCAGGCCTTCAAGGCTAAAGTATTCAAGAAAGTTTTTTGTGGTTCCAAACAGGGCAGGTTTTCCCGGCACATCGCGTACTCCAAGCTGACGTATCCATTCTCTTTCCTGCAGGGTTCGTATGATATCGGTACTGACAGCGACCCCGCGTATTTCTTCGATTTCACCACGCGTGACCGGCTGCCTATAGGCGATGATGGCCAGGGTTTCGAGCATGGCACGTGAATAGCGTGGCTGCCTGCCGGTACTTAAACGAGCCAGCCAGGGAGAGTATTCTTCACGGGTTTGCAGTCGATAACCTTTATCGATGCACCTGAGTTCAAAACCACGTTTTGCATAATCCTGTTCCAGCTCAAGCAATAGTTCTTTTACTGTTGAACGCTCCGGCTTTGTTGCATCGGTAAACATTCCAAGTATGCGATCAATAGTAACCGGCTCTTCACTGACCATGATTGCCGCTTCGATAATATTCTTCAGCTCGTTTGGTTGATCCGAGCTAAACCTCGATTCGTTCTTTGCGCTCATACCATTATTTGTATTCATCACTACGCCGCCGCTTTCACATGTATTGGTGCAAACTGCTCATTCTGAACGATCAGTATCAGGTTCTCCTTCAATAATTCCAGTATGGCCATGAAGGTAACAACCGGGCCCATCTTTCCTTCCTCCTTTTCGAATAATGATTCGAAGGGAATGAAGTCCCTGTTATTGACCCGGTCAAGAACCATGCTCATGCGTTCCCTGATCGACAAAATCTCACGATTGATATTAAAACTTTTCTTCTCATCAACCCGTTTCATTACTAGTGCAAATGCCATCAGCAGATCATGAATTTCAACATTCGGGTCCTTCCTTTGCGGTTTTACATGGTCTCGTACAGGATTTGACAGATATATATCCCGCCCCACCCGCGGTAATTTTTCAATATCCAGTGCCGCCTGCCGGTAACGCTCATATTCCTGCAGTCGACAAACCAGTAATGCACGAGGATCCTCCTCATCCTCATCTTCAGATTCCGGACGTGGTAACAGCATGCGAGATTTTATCTCTGCCAGCATAGCTGCCATGACCATATACTCGGCAGCAAGATCCAGGTTCATCATCTGCATCAGTTCGATATAGCCCATATACTGGCGAGTAATTTCAGCAACAGGAATGTCCAGAATATCAAGGTTCTGCTTGCGGATTAGATACAACAATAAGTCCAGGGGTCCTTCGAAAGTATCAAGAAAGACCTCCATCGCCTCAGGGGGGATATAAAGGTCTTTCGGTGGTTCGGTCACAACTTCCCCGCGCACCATTGCGAAGGGCATTTCCTTCTGGATACTTTCCTGTGTCATTGAATCTCCCCAGCTAATTCCAGCCCAGACCCATATTCTCGCGCACTTCACGCATGGTCTCTTCTGCAACTTCTCGTGCCCGCTCACAACCGTCTGAAATGATATTCCGCACCAGACTGGGGTCATTAACATACGGCTCAGCACGTTCGCTCAACTCCCCCTGCTCCTTCAACAATGCATCGATGAGTGGCTTTTTGCAATCCAGACAACCTATGCCTGCAGTGGTGCAGCCTTCTTCTACCCAGCTGCGAACTTCATCGCTGGAGTAAATCAGGTGGAACTGCCAGACCGGACATTTACCGGGCTCACCGGGATCGGTGCGACGTACGCGTGCCGGATCTGTTGGCATTACCCGCAGGGTTTTTTCCAGCTGCACAGGATCATCGCGCAGCTTGATGGTGTTGTTATAGGATTTTGACATCTTCTGGCCATCCAGGCCCGGCACCCTGGAGGCCTCCGTCAGCCTGGCTTCAGGCTCAACAAGAATCACACGACCACCACCTTCCAGGTAACCAAACAGACGCTCCTTGTCACCCAGCGTAAGGTTCTTCTGATCATCCAGCAGGGCACGTGCACGTGCCAGCGCTTCATGATCGCCCTGTTCTGTATAGGCAGTACGCAAACCTCGATACATTTTTGCCGGTTTCTTACCCATCTTGTCAATCGCAGCTTCGGCTTTTTCTTCAAAACCGGGTTCCCGTCCATATAAATGGTTAAAGCGACGGGCGACTTCCCGGGTTAACTCGATATGCGGCACCTGATCTTCACCGACCGGCACCAGGCCCGCATGGTAAATCAGAATATCAGCCGCCTGCAGTATGGGATATCCGAGAAAACCCAGCGTGGCCAGATCACGTTCACGCAGTTTCACCTGTTGATCTTTGAAACTTGGCACCCGTTCCAGCCGGCCCAACGGCATAAACATGGATAATAACAATGATAACTCAGCATGTTCCGGCACCCGAGACTGAATAAACAGCGTCGCATTACCGGGATCGATACCCGCCGCCAGCCAGTCAATCACCATATCCTGAATACTCTCCGAGATGACATTCGGCTCTTCATAGTGGGTAGTCAGGGCATGCCAGTCCGCGACAAAGAAAAAACAGTCATATTCATGCTGCAGACTCACCCAGTTTTTCAACACACCATGATAATGCCCAAGGTGTAGACGACCTGTGGGACGCATGCCGGAAACCACTCTTTCCGGTCTGCCAGAAGTTGTTATCAATCCAGTGTAGTGCTTCATATTATTTGACGATTAAGCGTGACGAGAAACCGTTAGCTACAAGGCAGGTTTCGCGGTAAATGGCTGCTCCCTTTGCAAGCAACCTAACGCCGTAGATGACGGTTTCTCGCCGCGCCCGAAGGGAGGCCCACAAATGGCTCAATACGGCGTTGCAGTTTTTGGCAAGGGAATTACCATTGCCTGCGAACTGCGCCTTGTCTTGAACCATTTGTGGGCCTCTTAATCGCCAAATAATATGAAACACTACACTAAACTCCGTGTCAGGTTATATATTGCACCAGCCCGAAGACTGGAATAGAGAACAATGATGCCATAAAAGAAAGAAAGGCAGAAAGGGGTAAAATCAGAATCTCACCCAGCATTCCTGTGGCCAGAAGACCCAGTATGATAAACAGACCGTAGGGCTCCAACCTGCTGTAGGGCCTTGCCAGAGACATCGGCAGTAATCCAACCGCCACCCTGCCGCCATCCAGCGGCGGTACAGGTATCAGGTTGAGCAGCATCAAAATAGCGTTGATGTAAAGCCCCGCGACAGACATAAACAATAGCGGCAAGGCGACATAGCCCGGCAGATACTGCGCGACCAGGCCAACCAGCCCCCAGATAAAAGCCATTGCCAGATTCGCTCCGGGTCCGGCAAGCGCAACAAAAATCATGTCCCGTTTCGGCTTGTTCAGTCTGGAAAAATTGACCGGCACAGGCTTTGCCCAGCCGAACAGAAAGCCACCCAGCATCAACAGCAGGCCCGGCACCAACACAGTACCCACCAGGTCGACATGTTTGAAAGGATTCAGCGTCAGTCGTCCAGCCATCTTTGCCGTACTGTCCCCGAAACGAAGCGCCACCCAACCATGCGCCACTTCATGAACAGTGATCGCAAACAGCACCGGAACAGCCCAGGTGATTATTTTTTGAATTAGCGAGAGTTCTTGCATGGTCGGATTATAACTGGTATTTGAGAATCAGGGGGAAGATAGATAAAAGACTAAGGATAAAGGACTCTAGAGAAACCATACTAACCAGCCTAAATGGTCATCTTTGATCCTTAGTCCTTTGTCCTTCATCAGATTCACTCAAAAGGCTCCACATCCCCCTTCCCCCGCCTGACAATCTCCGGTACCCCACTGACCAAATCAACCACAGTCGTGGCTTCCTGTCCACAAAAACCGCCATCGATAACCAGATCAACTTGATGTTCCAGTTGCTCGCGGATGTCATGAGGGTCACTTAGTGGCTCCTCATCATCAGGCAGAATTAAGGTGCTGCTCATTATTGGCTGTTCTAACTGTTCCAGTAGCGCCAGAGTAATGATGTTATTCGGTACACGGAGGCCGATAGTCTTACGTTTGGGGTTCTGCAGGCGGCGCGGCACCTCACCCGTTGCTTTCAGAATGAAGGTGTAGGCTCCGGGGGTGTAGTGCTTTAATAATCGATAAACGTTATTTTCAACTTTTGCATAGGTCGACAGCTCGGATAAGTCGCGGCAGACCAGGGTGAAATTATGCCCGGTGTCTACTCGCCGGATGGAGCGAATTCTGTTCAGCGCCTGTTTGTCGCCAATATGGCAACCCAGCGCATAACTGGAATCGGTTGGATAGGCGATGACGCCACCCTGGTTCAAAATCTCTACGGCCTGATGAATCAGGCGTTGCTGAGGATTTTCAGGGTGGATCTCGAAATACTGGGCCATATGCGCTTGCTATTCGTATAATATAATGTAAATAAGTTAACCTTTTATTATAACTGATTCGTGATTGGAATTGCCCGAATAGTGTGACGATGCGACAATACAACGGTCATTTTTTATCAGAGCGAACAGATGGGCATCTCTATATATTCATGAATAAGCATCTTGAATCCAAAATGTTCAATAACTGCGTTACTAAGCATTTGTAATAGAACAACTATCACAAATACCTTGCGCCTTGCTCTTGAATATTTTGAATCTCAATCTAACTCATCCAGAATAAATAGAGGTGCCCAAATGTATTACGCTATAATTGGAACTGATGTCCCTGAAAGCCTGGATCGGCGTTTATCAGTGAGGCAGGAACACCTGACACGACTTGAACAGTTACAAAATGAAGGACGCCTGCTCACAGCCGGCCCCTTCCCTGGTATTGATTCGGAAGACCCCGGCCCGGCAGGCTTTATCGGCAGTCTGATTGTTGCTGAGTTCAATTCATACTCTGCAGCTCAGCAATGGGCAAACAGCGACCCTTACATCAAAGCAGGTGTATATGCGACTGTTTCGGTAAAACCCTACAAAAAGGTCTTCCCGCAATGAACCGCATAGAAGTGATTCGTGAAAAATTGACTGCATCCCTGTCCCCAGAAAGCCTGGAAATAATTGACCGCTCGCACGAGCATGCCGGGCATGAAGGTGCCAAAGCGGGTGGTGGCCACTTTGATGTAATTATTGTCGCAGAAGCCTTTAATGACATGAATACCGTGGAACGTCACCGAGCTATCTATGATGCCCTCGGCGATGCCATGAAATCCGAAATTCACGCTCTGAGCATCAGAGCCTATACACCTGAGGAGTTTTAACAATGAAGAACTACACTAATACTGCGCTGAGTCTTCTGCTCTTACCTCTCCTTGTAGCTGGCTGCGATATTCCTTCTGCTGAGCAGACAGGCACTGAGAAAAAAATACCGCTTGTTAGTGATACAAGTAAAGTGCTGGCAACAGTAAATGGCTCTCCAGTCACCGATCAGCAATATGAGGTATTTGTCCGCTCAATAAATAATGAAGTTCCACTTGAGGACATTGATCCGGCCAAAAAGGAACGGATAATAAACGAAATGGTCGACCGCCAGCTACTGCAACAATATGCCATAAAGTGGGGGTTAGACAAGGAAGTAAGGCTCGCTATTGCACTGGAACAGCAACGGCAGCTACTGCTTGCCCTGGCAGCAAAAAAGAACATACTTGAAAATGATATAAAAGTAACAGAGAAACAACTTAAAGACCGCTATAAACTCGAAAAAGAAAATGCCTACCCCACTGAATACCATATCCAGCATATCAATGTCGCCACCGAGGAAGAAGCAAAAGACATCATTGGTAAACTTGATAACGGTGGAAATTTTCGTGAACTGGCAACAGAACTTTCGCTGGATAAAAGTAAAGAAAATGGCGGCGATTTAGGCTGGGTACAGAAAGCCTCAATCCTGCCACAGATTTTTGACAGCATCGGTAGTATGGAAAAAGGAAGTTATTCCAAAACACCTGTTCAAACACAAGCCGGCTGGCAGATACTCAAATTGGTCGACAGCCGACCAGTCACATTCCTTGAATTCGAGCAAGCCAAAGAGCGATTACTTCCTGCTATACAACGCGAACTCCTAATGAAAAAGATCACTACTATGCGCGATGCGGCTAAGATTGAATTTAGCAAGATGTAAAAAAAGAATAGTTTTCAGTTTTCAGAAAAAGCTTTTCGCCGCAGGGTGCCTCCTACAAAGGTCTATAAGCCTTGTAAGAAACGAATGTATTGGTCTTGTTGTGGGATGCACGCCCTCGCGGCGAATGAAGGTAAAGAAAAGAAATTAACAGCCCCGCTGCAAACGGACGGAGCATTTTACGGAGAAATAATTTGAACAGCCAAGTCGCCAGGGATACCAAGTTTTAAAAATGTCACTCCTGGCGACTTGGCGGTTTAATATTAATCACAGAAAGATTTGGGAGTATTAAACTCAACAAAGAATAAAGGAATGAGCGCAACCATGCGCCAGCACAAACAATAAAATTAACGTACTACCCGCATAAAAATAGTTTTCAACATATTTTCTTTCTTCCAATCTTCTATGCTGGTAGGACGCTGAATATGGTAACCCTGGGCAAAGTGAACACCTATATCGCGAAGCATTTCAAACAATGTTGCATCTTCGACTGATTCCGCGATGACAAAAAGACCCAGCCCATAGGCAAGGTGGGTAATATTATTGACCATCATACGATCAATTGGGTCATCTGCCATACCTTTGACAAACTGTCCGTCAATTTTCAAAAAGTCAACCTTCATTCGTTTCAGATATCCAAACGAACTCAGGCCCGCTCCAAAATCATCCAACGCGAAACGACAGCCAATGTCACTAAGCTTGGCAATAAAATCCAGTGCTGCCTGAAAGTTTGCAATGGCAGCTGTTTCTGTTATTTCCAGCATAATCTGGTTTGGATCAATTTCATACTCTTTGATTTTACTGATAATGAATTCACTGATTTCAGGGTCACCCACCGACTGCCCCGAAAGATTAATACTGTACAGGTAAGTCACAGATGGATCTGTGTCTTTCCTGACATCACGAATAACCTCAAAGCAATGTTCTATCACCCACATGTCTATGTCACGCATCAATCCATAACGTTCCGCAGCGGGAATGAATACTGAAGGCATAGCAATACTGCCATCATCCAGACGTATACGTAACAGGAATTCCTGCGCCTGGATGTCGGCTTGCGCAGAAAGCAGCGGAGCCATAGTCTGTAACATTAAATAAAACTTATCAGTACGCAGAGCATCTTGAATTTTTTGTGACCACTTCATAAGTTCATGGTGCTGTGTAACTGATTTTTCCTCCGGATTGTATGCATGTACATAGTCTCTACCAGATTCTTTGGCTATGTAACAAGCAACGTCTGCGGCGCTCATCAATTCGGCATGCGTACTTTTTGGGTCATTGATAGCAACAACGCCAACGCTAATACGCACATCAAACGCACGCCCGTCCCAGCGAAAAATGAATTGCCTTACAGAAAGCCGTAGTGTGTCAGCGATTGACATGGCATTCTCAAGATCACAGCCACACAACAGCAAGCCGAACTCATCACCGCCGAGCCGTGCCAGCACATCGACATCACGAACTCGTTTAATAAGTAGTTGGCTCAATTGCTTCAGTAAGGCATCTCCAGCAATATGTCCACATGTATCATTGACTATTTTAAACTGATCAAGATCCATGTAGCACAGGACATGGCCGGGAGCATCTTCATCATCTTCGTTGCAGGTGAGAATCGCCTTTTTCAACTCATCTTCAAACTTCGACCTGTTCACCAATCCAGTCAGGGAATCGTGGCTGGCCTGGTATGATAGTTGATTTTTCAGCTCTCTTTCATGGGTAACATCCCGCATTACAATAACTGAACCCATCTCATTTCCCTGAATATCTTTTAATTTCGAACACGAAAGATCAATTGACAAAGTACTCTGGCCGTCCAACATAGCGAGAATATAGGTAAACTTGCCCCCAGTGATTGCGGTGATTTTTTCTATGCAATGCTCTAGCGGATTACCGAGAGTTTCCCCGCTCTGTTCATCTAGCA
The DNA here is from genome assembly GCA_036986095.1 of Gammaproteobacteria bacterium. Classification (GTDB taxonomy): domain Bacteria; phylum Pseudomonadota; class Gammaproteobacteria; order BMS3Bbin11; family BMS3Bbin11; genus BMS3Bbin11. Next base: position 1,554 of record BTQX01000035.1, on the reverse strand, counting down.
GCTGGACTACATCACCAATCGGCTTGCCAAAGGCATCATCATTGGAGATACCCAGGAATTTTTCAGCTACCGGATTCAGAAAAGTGATATTGTCATGATCATCCGTAGTAATCACAGCATCTGTGATAGAACTTAAAGTTACTTCAGCTCTTTCACGCTCACTGTACAGGTCATGAAAGGCTTTTTCCTGATTTATCGATGCAATCATCTGCTGCTTACGGGATGTACTCCATATTCTTAATGCAACGGCAGTCAACAGCATAACAGCGACTGCAATGATCATTTGCATTAAACCGGGATAGTACTTGCTACTCACTTTTAACAGGACATCACGGTTTGCTACCTTAATTACTCGCTGTTGAGTAAATAAAACTGTGGCAGGGAACACTTTTTGAACATTTTCCTGATTTTTTACAGCCTCTACTCCATCCGTTTCAGACAAATTAATATCAAGCAATGTCAGTTCGAAATCAATATCAGGAAAGTTTTTTAATATAGAAGAGACCATCTTCTGCTGATTAATATAAAGCATAACGGCGCCATTAATCTGGCGCTTACTTTCCAGCAATGATTCAGGGCGCAGGCGGCCAAAGTAGGTATTTTTCAGCATGACCAGACCCGACTGGTCGTTGAGAAACTCAGGACTATTGATCAATGAGACTGTACTATTTTTCATCGCAAGATAAACAGCTTCTTCAACCTCATCATTCACCAGCAAATCCAGACCAAGTAATTGAGATGTCACCGGCTCCATAGGAACCAGCATGCTAGTCACCAGATAGACATTTCTCTTCCTGGCCTTAATAAAAATATCCTTATCCTTATCATGCTCGCGGATCAACATACCAGCCATGCCATTTTCCTGTATGGTTTTTTCATAGGCACTGCGTTCGCGATAACGAACCCAGTCGAGTTTAGCCAGTGCGTAAATATAAGGATAAGTTTGCACCAAATCTTGAAGAGTGCTATCAGCACTGTTGCCATCAATATCACTATCCTGACCGAATGTGACCAGGGCAGTAATGACCCCTTCCGCTGTTAATAGCCGCTGAGCAAGCCCTTGATAAATAAGATCAGAATAGTTTAGAAATTTCTTTTTCTCTGCTTGTAAATCAGCAAGCATGACAACCAGACCACCAAACAGAACAAGTGCTGCAAAAAAGAAACCCTGCAGGCGGGAGTGCCTCAATAGCTTTTTACTCGCTGCCATCTTTCGCCACTTGACTGAATTTTTTTGCCCTGGCACGTAAAGCCTTTGAGATCTTAATACCTGCAAGCCTTAACAACTGTGGATTCTCATATACCTCCCATTTTCGACTGGGAATAATCGGTATCCGCTGTATCGGCAGGCCTCCCTGGATAGCAATCGACGCCTTTGCAGACCATCTTCCATGCTCTTCAGGAATTTCAACAAAACCAAGCATTGCAATAGACATCATCCAGTCATAATTTGTCAGAGTAAGTTTTTCAGCGGACTTTCTTACAATTTCTTCAGCCAGATTAATGTCCCAGTCCACAATACCTGATGGGCTGCCTAAAATAATGAAATCCACA
>BTQX01000034.1:0-12667 GCA_036986095.1 Gammaproteobacteria bacterium | reverse complement strand
TAGGGTGGGTTGGATAGCTGTGGATGAAGCGTTCTACAGAAGCGATAGCCAGTTCTGGTTCGCCGTTTTTATAGTAGGCATAAGCCAGTTCCATCTCGGCCTGTTGTGAATACTTACCAAATGGATAACGGGCGCGTAGTGCTTCGTACTGCTTGATTGCAGCATCCCAGTTTTTTGATGATAGCTCTTTCTTGGCTCTGGAATACAGCGTTTGTGACGGGACGGTATCATCAACCTTTTCATTATCCTTAAACCAGGAACAAGCTGATAGAATCAGCGGCAATGTTATTATTAAAACGAGTCTTGTGGCGTTCATTGAAGATTGCTGCAATAGTGTTCAGAAAAGGAACCGAAGGATAACCTGAATCAAGTGCTCCATCAATGTGATGTGCGAGTTCAGTAAGCTTGTCTACGTTCACGGCAAGGCGCGTTATGGAGGATTTGGTTATTCCCTTACCAGGAGACGGAACGCAGCCCGTGGGCGAAGACAAGCTAACCCTAAGGACGCTGAATCCGTAATTATCACATTGATGGAGCACTAGCCTATGGTGAAGCCAAAAGAGATGCAACAAGCTGAAGAAACCCGGTTACAGGGGGTAATCCCTGGATTATGTAACGGTTTTCGTCTCGATAAGGCATTAGCGACCCTGTTTGGCCAATATTCCCGCTCGGCAATCCAGCACTGGATAAAAGATGGTCGGGTGACCCTGGATGGGAAAGCTGAAGGGCAAAAAACGAAGGTAAGGGAAGGGCAGGTCGTAGTGATTTATGTGCCTGCACCGGTAGCGACTGACTCTCAAGCTCAGGATATCCCTCTGGATATGGTCTACCAGGATGAGGATATTCTTGTCATCAACAAGCCGGCGGGTCTGGTCGTACATCCGGGGACGGGTAACCCCGACGGAACACTGCTAAATGCCCTGTTGCATTTCGACGAATCGCTGGCGGTGCTGCCACGGGCAGGAATTGTACATCGAATTGACAAAGAAACGACCGGCCTGCTGGTGATAGCACGTAATGAAAAGGCGGTAAATGCCCTGGTTGAAGCAATACTGGAGAAGCAGGTCAGACGTGAATATCTGGCGTTGATCGTTTCTCAGATCGTGGCAGGCGGAACGATTGATGCCCCGATAGGCCGGCATAGCCGTGAACGTACAAAGATGGCCGTCAGCAACCGTGGCAAACCGGCCGTGACGCATTACCGGGTAGAAGAGAAGTTCCGTGCCCACACCCTGGTCAGGGTGATACTTGAAACCGGTCGCACCCATCAAATCCGTGTCCACATGAACTGGCAGGGACACCCCATCATCGGCGACCCGGTCTATGGAAAACGTCTGCATGTGCCGCCGGCATCTTCCGAAAAGTTGTTGAACGCCCTACGCAGTTTCAGGCGGCAGGCGCTACATGCTGAAACACTGGCCTTACATCATCCTGTCAGTGGTGAATTGTTGAGCTGGACAGTACCAATGCCGGAGGATATGCAGCTGCTGGTTGATGCACTTAGAGAGGACACTGAATATGCCGCCTCATGACTGGTTGATCCCGGACTGGTCAGCACCAGCACATGTGCGTGCTGTGAGTACTACTCGCCAGGGTGGGGTCAGTCGGGGAGACTATTTCGGTATGAATCCGGCTGCTCATGTGCATGATGACGAACAGGCTGTGATGCAGAATCGTAGCCTGGTTCAGCAAATATTGGGTTTGCGTAATCAGCCACACTGGCTTGATCAGTATCATTCGACCCGGATTGTAGATATTGACCGAGCTGAACCTGACTACCGGGCAGATGGCAGTACCGTGACAAAAGATGAAGCAGTCTGCGTAGTGATGACCGCTGATTGCCTGCCCGTACTGTTGACGGACCGAAAGGGGCAGCGTGTCGCAGCCCTCCATGCCGGCTGGCGTGGGTTGGCAGACGGCATTCTGGAGGCTGGTGTGCAGCAATTTTCTCCGGCTGACGACGTTCTTGCCTGGTTGGGCCCTGCTATCGGACCTGAAAAATTTGTGGTCGGCGAAGAAGTTCTTTCGCAGCTTTTCACTATAACGGGAAATAACAACGTATTACAGGCAAGCTGGTGCAGAAAATCAGTCAAAAACGGCAAATGGCTGGTCGACATCTATAAACTGGCAAGTCTTCTTTTGCAGATGTCCGGGGTGGCTGAAGTCAGTGGTGGTGGCTATTGCACTTTTACTGATGAGCAGCGTTTTTTTTCGTATCGTCGACAGGGAGACTGCGGTCGGATGGCGACGCTGATCTGGTTAGTGTAGTGCTTCATATTATGAAACACTACACTTGATCATCAGGCCTACGGCGGACAAACATAACCATTTTGAACCATAACCAGGCGGGTAACAGTCCAAACAGGACAAAACGCCAGAGTATGCCAAAATGGTCAGGCCAGTAACTGACCGAGACCATCATTATAATATACAACCAGGCGATAATGATTATATGCATTCAGGTATCAGGTGGCAGGTAAAACGACTAGTGTAGTGTATTCTCATCGGGAAAACTATCTGGTACGGCATGGCCATAGATTAGTGCACTGAGATGATCAGTCACTGTTTTGATAGCCATGGCTTCAGTACTACCCATAGTGAAAGATATAGCTCGTTCTTCATCTGTTAGCGGGTCATGATTTTCCTGCTGATTGTAAAGAACATTCAGTGATGCCTCCGAGGCATCGTTGCCGTACATTTGTCTTTCAGAAATACGTTGTTTCAGTATTCTACGCTCAGCATGGCAGTCAATGATACGGTAAGGCATACCTAGTATAGATGCAAGTTGGGCGAATTTCTTACGTTGTTTTGACTGTAAAAAAGCACCATCGACGATCACCGATTTGCCTGCAAGGAGAATATCTTCTGAGAGCCTTCGCAGATGATTATATGTTTTTCGGGATGTCTCCTCATCATAGATACCTTTGTTGATTCCAGACTGGTTTTTTTCTGAGTTTTTTTGTTTATGTAAACGTTTGCGTTCAATATCAGAACGAATTCGTATTACCGGTAAGGCTTCCACAATAAATTGGCTAACCGTTGTTTTACCCGAGCCACTGAAGCCATGCATAATTATCAATACAGGTTTCTGGTCGATAATATAGCTACTGCCCAGATTGACGTAGTTTTCACATTGTTTATATATGGCATTTATTTGAGATTGAGCCATTCCTTCCTGCTTTAGTTGGAGTGCATTAACTTTTGCGCGTACCATTGCGCGATAAACTTTGTAAAATTGAAATATATTGAGGTTACTATAGTCCCCAGTCAGTTCAAGGTATTTGTTTAGAAAACGTCTACCAAGATCCGGTCGCTGATGATCCTCCAGATCCATAACAAGGAACGCGATTTCACTAAGGACATCAATCCAGCGAAGATTTTCATTAAATTCGATACGGTCGAAGGGAATAATTTTCTCATGCAGCAGGATTATGTTGCCGAGATGTAAATCACCGTGACATTCGCGAATAAAACCATCCTGTTTGCGTTGTCGAAATTCTGTTTCCAGACGGATGAAAGCATCAGCCCCCCATCTCTCTATTGCATCCAGCTGTTTCAGGATTTCTGTATTCTGAACAAGCTGACGAATTAGCATGAAGTTTTCTTTTACCGGTTGTTCAACGGTAGCCAATGTACCGAATTCAGCTTCTGCCACATCTGTTTGTTGATGGAAACTGGCAATATTTTGCGCAAGCCAGTCCATGTGAATTTCTCTAAGATCACCGGCATTAATCATGTTTATAAGGAGGCTTCCTGTCGGAAACTGTCGCATTTTAACTGCGTATTCCAGTACCGCTCCAGTACCGTTTATGGCAGGCAGTTCTTCACTGCCCGTGATGGTGATGACACCCAGGTAGAGTTGTGGAGCAAAGCGTCGATTGAGGCGTAGTTCCTCCTCACAGTAATACCTGCGTTTCTCCAGCGATGAAAAGTCGAGAAAGCCAAAGTTCACCGGTTTCTTGATTTTATAGGCATAGCTACCAGTGAGTATGACCCAAGAGATATGGGTCTGTAGAAGTTCGATCTTATCTACAGCATGGTCGTAGACGGATGGGTTTAACAGAGCATTGATGAGTTTAGTCATGCTACTAAGCCGAGATCAGATTAGCAGTTCAACGCGTGGTTTGGCATCTTTTCCATCATCGTATTCCGGTGCGCAGGTGATCAGTCTTCCACCATCAATCTTGAATTCACTTATGAGATAATTTTTAATGGCATTTTGTCTCTCCACACCAAGCTTGAGAAATTTGTTGATTTGTTTTTTTGACAGTTCTTCGCTGGTCTTTTTCTTAGGAGAATCTTTACTGAATGATAAGTCAGCTGCCGTTGTGTATGCACAAATTTGTACATCAATTTTTGGCTTATCCTGCATAACGCTACCCAGTTTTTTCAGGTAGTCCTTGTTCATACTGCTAAGGTTACTATCACCAGCTTCAAAAAAAACAGGGTCGAGGTTTATTTTGCCAGCCTGTTTGCCAACCGCCTGTCCTGCCATTATCAATGCACCATACGGCTGGAAGGCATATAGTAAATAGGTCTTCATGCCCGCTGTCGTAGCTTTCTTTAGCGCAGTATTTATGATTTGGCCTGTGCCAATATCGACTTCATCTAGCTTGCCAGTGATTGGTATCTCAAGTTTGATGTTATCATTTTTATCGGTCAGCATGCCGAGCGCCCTGTCCAGCGGCATGCCTATGCTGCCTGCAGTATCCTTTACAATTGCCGCATCTGCCTCGTCCATCGTAAGCTTTTTCATGAAAAAGGTGTTTTTGGCATCGATACTGCCATTATTAATCACTATCGTTGAATCAAGATCCAGCTGTCCTGAGCGTATCAGGTAGCCCGTCGATGAGATAACATACGGTGACAGCGCAACCATGTTCATACTGTCAAGGTTGATCTTCAGGTCGACGCCGGGTTCCTTCTTGAAAGGTTTGACAGTTCCCTCGATTGACAGGCTGGCGTAAGTGTTGAGTTTGCTATTCAGCTTGATCGCAACAGGCTGATCAGGTTTGCTGCGGTCTATATCCGTGACTTTCAATGTAGCTATATCAACTACCAATTCAAATGGAGGTGAGACAGTCTTGTCAGTGAAGCTTAGTGTACTATTATCGTTGACTGTGAACTCATCTATTTTTATACCAAAGATACCAGCTGAAGGCGCTTCTTCGGTATTTATAGGTGTTTCCGTAACTTCTGGCTCTTTCTTTGTGTCTGCCTTATCTGCTGTTTGCAAGTCATTGCTGACGTCGATAGAGCCATCGTTTTCACGCACAAAGTTCCCCGTCAGGTCGTTCATCGCTACTTTCTGAATTGCCAGGCCAAGGCCATCATAATTTAAGTCAGTGATAATGGTCTCATCTATGGAAATTGCTGGTTTCTTACTACCCTGCTTCTGAATCAAATCTGTTTCTTTACTAGTAATGACATTGATTTTTACCAGGTTCAGACTTTCTGCCTGGACACTGTTTACATCCAGGTTCTTGATGGCCAGTAGCGTCAGTGCTTTAGCCGTATCCTTTATTAGTATTCCTCTGGCCTGAACATTCGTAGTACCGCTTAAGCCTGTCGCTTCATCTGTTATTTGCAGTGACAGTTGAGGATTCAGGCTTATTTCCTGTTGTCGGATAGAAAGATTTTGTTCTGTCAGATCGAGAGCGAGTTCATTAGCATTCAGCTTGCCATCAATTTTGATTGTTTTCTGAGTGTTGTCTGATTGAGTACTAAACGATAAGGTTCCGTCCCACTTGAGCTCAGTACCCGTTACAGCAAAATCCTTACTGCTAACATCGACACGGCTTATTACGGTGTTGCCAGTGTAGCTGGCATTGATATCGCTATCTTCTGACACATAGACTGAAAACTTACCTGACAGGTCAATGAAGGCAGCAAGCTGGTTGAGTGAGTCGGTAGTCAGCCTGGAAAATTTATTGAGGTCAATCTTCTGAATCGAGATGTCACCGTCAGCCTTAACTTCAGGAGTCAGCTGCTCCAGGTTTATTGTGGCATCAATGTCTGATTCGTTGACGCGGGCCTTTACATCGAGTTTTGCAGACTGGTCACCTGGTTTTGTACTTAGATTCTGCAGAGAAATACTATCAAGAAACAGGCTGGTCGTCAGCTGAGGACTTGTATAACGCACTACGGATTCATTTAGTGTGATTTTCTCTAAGTCTAGCCACCAGGAAATCTCCCCTTCGATTTTTTCTTTGGTCTCTTCATCTGTTGCTTTACCTGGGTCTATCATCAGGCTGCCGATGCGAATCCTGCCATCAGCAGTTTGTTCAATATCGATCTCCAGTTTATCTATAGTTGCAGCTTCGATAGCAACACCCTTTTTGAAAAAGGCAGTCAGGCTGACATCCAGGTGCACCATGGCGTTTGAGATCACTGGTTTATCATCGATCCTGACATCAAGTCCATATACCGCTACCGTACCGGTGAACGGATTGAAGTCGATGTTTTCTATGGCAACATTATCTGCGCCATTTTCCAGTAACCAGGACTTCATTGCATTGCTAATGACAAAGGGCAGCGCCGTTAGAACTAGTACAAAAATAACGATCGTAATAGAAAGAACACGAAACCAGTGTCTTTTCCAGACTGGAATGGCTGATACTACTTTATTACTTTTAGTCATAGCGAATAGCTTACAGCAGGTCAAACTGCCATTACATCAAAAGATTTTCACCACAGAGGACACGGAGGACACAGAGAAAGAAAAGGACTGTTGTTTAGTGTTCTTTGTGATTTTTATAGAGAATTGGAGGACATCAACTCGTTTCAATCGATAAGGAAACTTCACCTTAACTTAAGGGCACCTCTATTTATTCATGAATAATCATCTTGAATCCAAAATCAGCCATCTCTGCGTTAAGAATCTTCGCAATAGCTCGCTATTACGTGCGTTTCTTGCCTTGATCTGTCAGATTTTGAATCCAATCTGTATTATCCAGAATAAATAGAGGTGCCCTTAAACAATTCTTACAGGTTTTCCTCTGTGTCCTCCGTGTCCTCTGTGGTGAAAAATTTCAGTTTTTCCCCTGCTTTTTGTTGAAGATGAACGTCCCGTCTACTGCATCGACTTCAATCAGGTCACCCGGCAGGAATTTACCACCCAGAATTTCCTGTGAAAGGGGATTCTCAATTTCGTTTTGAATCGCACGCTTCAGCGGTCTGGCACCGTAAACCGGGTCAAAGCCTTCTGCGGCGATAAGATCGAGTGCAGCTTCTGTGAATTTCAATTCAAGATCTCTATCCACCAGGCGATTGCTAAGATACTGCGTCTGGATTGCCGCGATGCCTCGCAACTGCTCACGATTCAGTGGATGGAAGACAACGATTTCATCAATTCGGTTGATGAATTCAGGGCGGAAGTGCGTACCGATAATGTTGAGTACGGATTCCTTCATTGCATTATAATTTTCCTCGCCGGACATTTCCTGAATGACATCAGAACCCATATTAGAGGTCATAATGATGACTGTATTGCGGAAGTCGACGGTCCTGCCATGGCCATCAGTCAGGCGACCTTCGTCCATCACCTGCAGGAGGATATTGAAGACATCTGGATGTGCTTTTTCTACTTCATCAAGAAGAATAACAGCGTAGGGTTTTCTGCGAACAGACTCAGTCAGGTAACCCCCTTCCTCGTAACCGACATAGCCGGGTGGGGCACCAATCAGACGTGCGACAGAGTGTTTCTCCATAAATTCGGACATATCAATTCGAATCATGGCTTCCTCTGTATCAAACATGAAATTAGCCAGTGCCTTGGTCAGTTCGGTTTTACCAACACCCGTTGGCCCGAGGAACAGGAACGATCCTGTTGGTTGATTGGGGTCCGACAGGCCAGCGCGTGAGCGTCGGATGGCATTGGAAATGGCGGTAATGGCCTCGGACTGGCCGATCACACGCTTGCCAATGGCGTCTTCCATACGAAGTAGTCTGTCGCGCTCGCCTTCCAGCATCTTCGAAACAGGGATACCTGTCCATTTCGAGACGATCTCGGCTATTTCTTCTTCGGTGACCTTGTTTCGCAGCAGGGTCATCTCCGTGGCTTCAGCAGCCTCCTCGGCTGTTTCCAGCTGTTTTTCTAATTCAGGAATGCGTCCGTATTGAATCTCTGACATGCGACCCAGGTCGCCGGCACGGCGGGCATTCTCCAGTTCATTGCGGGCGTTTTCCAGTTCTTCCTTGATATGGGTGGCACCCTGTACAGAGGATTTTTCCGCTTTCCAGACTTCATCCAGATCGGAGTATTTTCTCTCCAGTTCAGAGATTTCTGCTTCCAGATCGACCAGGCGCTTTTTTGATGCGTCATCGGTATCTTTCTTTACCGCCTCGCGCTCGATCTTAAGCTGGATCAGGCGGCGGTCAAGCTTGTCCATCTCTTCCGGCTTGGAGTCGATCTCCATGCGGATCATGGCACCGGCTTCGTCAATCAGATCAATCGCCTTGTCTGGCAGGTTGCGATCAGCGATATAGCGATGGGACAGAGTGGCGGCGGCAACCAGTGCCGGATCAGTGATATCGATGCCGTGATGGACTTCGTAGCGTTCCTGCAGTCCGCGGAGGATGGCAATAGTGTCTTCAACACTGGGTTCATCGACCAGTACTTTCTGAAAGCGGCGCTCGAGTGCTGCGTCCTTTTCCACATATTCACGGTATTCATCCAGCGTGGTAGCGCCTACGCAGTGCAACTCGCCACGTGCAAGGGCGGGTTTCAGCATATTGCTGGCATCCATAGAACCTTCTGCCTTGCCGGCACCCACCATGGTGTGTAATTCATCAATGAACAAAATGACATTGCCTTCCTGTTTGGCCAGGTCATTCAGTACGGCCTTCAGCCGTTCCTCAAATTCACCACGGAATTTCGCGCCTGCTATCAGGGCGCCGAGATCAAGTGAGAGCAAACGTTTGCCTCGCATGCCTTCGGGAACTTCATTGTTGACGATGCGTTGGGCCAGGCCTTCCAGAATAGCTGTTTTACCGACTCCGGGTTCACCTATTAGTACAGGGTTGTTTTTTGTACGACGTTGCAGTACCTGAATGGTTCGGCGGATTTCATCATCACGCCCTATCACCGGGTCAAGTTTGTTCTGTTCAGCGCGTTCGGTCATGTCGATGGTGTATTTCTGCAGTGCCTGACGCTGTTCTTCCGCATTTGGGTCGTCGACATTCTCGCCCCCACGTACATCATCAATCGTTTTTTCTATCGCACCGCGAATGGCGCCGGCTTCGCGCAAAAGCTTACCCAGCGTGTCTTTATCATCAACCGCAGCGAGGACAAAAAGTTCACTGGAAATATACTGGTCATTTCGTTTTTGTGCCAGCTTGTCCGTGACGTTAAGCAGACGACCAAGGTCATTCGAAAGATGGACTTCACCAGCCGTTCCTTCTACTGTAGCAAGGCGATCCAGTGCAGCATCCAGGCTGGAACGTAAAGCGGCTATATTAATGCCGGACTGCGCCAGGATAGGGCGTATGCTACCGCCTTCCTGATCCATTAGGGCCGCCATCAGGTGAACCGGCTCTATGTATTGATTATCACGCCCAACCGCCAGGCTCTGCGCATCCGCAATCGCCATCTGAAATTTACTGGTCAGTTTATCCATTCGCATGGTTTTAAATCCTCAAAGATTCATTTTCTGCACGTTATATGGGGTTAAAAAGATAGAGTTCCAAGTTCCAAGATCCAAGTTCCAAGCTAACATCAAAAGACCAAAAGCATTTACCACAGAGGACACAGAGAGTACAGAGGAAAGATAATGACCGACATTAGAGTATAAAATTCTCACAGGTTAACTGTCTAACTCTAAGCATATTTATGTCCTGGACTTTAGCTGCTTAAAAAACCTCTGTGTCCTCCGTGTCCTCTGTGGTTAATAGCTTTTGACCTTTACTTGGAACTTGGATCTTGGATCTTGGAACTTCTATTCCCCAACATCTGCAGCTTCCCGCCCACGCTTTTCATTAACAGTAAACAGGACGAGTAAACCCACAACAAAAAACATCAAAGTAGAGAATATGGCCTGGCGGTGGTCGCCTTCGCTGTACCAGGCGATGAGTCCATAACTCATGGGGCCAACGATGGCGGCCAGTTTGATAGACAGGCCCCACAGGCCAAAAAACTCTGCTGAGCGGCCATTCGGGGCAAACAGGGCCACCAGGGCGCGTCCGGCAGACTGGCTGGAGCCCATGGCCAGACCAATTAAATTCGCGGCAATCCAGAATTGGATCTTCGTATCACCTTGCCAGGCAACGGTAATAGCGAGTATCCATATAATTAAAGTCAGTTCCAGTGTACGCTTGGCTCCCAGTCGATCCTGAAACAGGCCAAAGACAAAGGCGCCTATTGCGGCGGTGATGTTAACCACCATTATCATGACGATATTTTCTGTGGTAGAGAAGTGCATGACTTCCTGGGCATAGATGGCTGCGATGACGATGACGGTATAGACGCCGCTGCTAAAAATGCACAATGCCAGAAGAAAACGAAACATGTCACGAAACTGCTGTCTGTGCTGCAGGGTTTGTTTCAGCCTCGAAAAGCCGATTCGAGTATAGCTAGAAAGAGAGGAGGGTGAATCCTGTCTAGCCTGCTGCCTTTCTTTAAGGAAGATAAATGTGGGTGCTGAGGCAATGGCAAAGACCAGGGCAGTAATCCATAAGGTGACTGGGACATATTGTTCTGCTGTTTGCCCCAGTGGTTTAACCGTCTCGATATAGGCCAGGCTCACGGCGAGTACCAGCAATCCACCGATGTAGCCGAGTGCCCAACTGAAGCCGGATACTTTGCCGACTTTATCCGGTGGGGCAATTTCGGGTAGAAAAGCAGCAATAAGATTTTCACCCGTACCAAACAAAAAGGCTGAGCCGGCCAGAAAAAGCATACTAAGTAAAAGCTGGTTCGGCCCAGTAAATCCCAGCAGGACCGTCATTAAAATACAGCCTGCGGTGGTATAGGCGAGCATCTTTTTTTTCGATGCGGAGTAGTCTGCAATCGCACCAAGGACAGGAGCCGTAATTAGAATCAATATGTTGGCAGTACCTATGGCGATACTCCACAGCAAGGTTCCCGTGCCGTTGCTAGTGCCATCAGGAGAAGCAGCGATAACGCCAACAAAATAGGCGCTGAAAATAGCGGTTAAAACAACAGTGGTAAAGCCGGAATTGGCGAAGTCATACATTGCCCAGGCAATAAGTTCTTTTCTAGGCGCTAGATGTGTGGTACATCTGGTCATAAGTAGCGGTTTATTTTTTTATCTTGAAACTTGAAACCATTCATCCTTCATCTGCTTTTGAACAACTAGAAAGAATCAACATAAATTCATTGTTATTGCCGGTATAGATGTACTGTGGTTTGAATCCTGCTTTGCTCAATAATTGATGTATAGAATCGGCCGTATATTTGCGACTGTACTCCGTTACGATATGTTCTCCTGCTTCAAATTCAATTTTCAGATCTATATCACGAAGTGTCACGGCTTGCTGGCAACAGGATTGCAGTCGCATTTCGATACGGGAATTTTCAGTATCAAAAAAGGCATGGTGCTTAAACTTTCTTTTGTTAAAGTCGCCATCAAGAGCCTGGTTAAGAACATTGAGTAAGTTCAGGTTGAATTCTGCTGTATAACCCCTGCTGTCATTATAGGCAGCATTTAAAACAGCATGATCCTTGACCATATCAACGCCTAGAAGAAACCAGTCGCTATCTTTAATGGTATTTCTTACATCACAGAGGAATCTAATTGCTTCCTTCTCAGAAAAATTTCCCAGCGAGCTGCCAAGAAATGTATAGAGGCTACGCTCATGATCATTTTTAAAATGATTCATGCTATCCAGAAAGTCGCCGTGCCAGGCATCAATAGATAACTCGGGAAATCTTTCAATCAGACGATCGGCGGACTCAACAAGAATTTCTTCACAGACATCCAGTGGCAGGTAGTGCAACCAGTCGTATTGTAGGTTAGCCGCCTGAATGAGGAGTTCCGTTTTTTCCGATGTACCACTACCAAATTCAACAATGGCATTTGGGCGTGTTGCCGCAATGATTTCATCGGCATGTCTTTTCAAAAGAGTCGATTCTGCGCGGGTCAGATAATATTCCTCTGTCTGGCATATCTGATCAAATAGCTTTGAGCCACGTTCGTCATAGAAGTACTTTGGTGGCAGTATGCGAGGCTCTGACATCAGTCCATGGAGAACATCCTCAGCAAGGGAACTCAGGTGCTGGCCTGACGACAATCGATTTAACTGGAATCGTGGTGAATCTAATTCTGCTGCTTCTTGCATAGCTTTCCTTTGTTTTTAATTTTTTTTCATTATACTGAGTGACTAGTACTCTAACAACACTGTATTGATGGGTTCAGCGCTCCTGTGGTGTTTCGTGGCAAGGCGCCGTGCGCAGGCAATGGCCCGGTACTTGTCAAGCAGTACTGGTTATAGACAACTAAGTTCCTGAAAATTTTATGTGTAGACTTGCAGCGTATATTGGCCCAGCATTGCGACTTGAAGAATTACTACTCAAGCCGGAGCATAGTTTGGTGAAACAGTCCTGGGCACCAAGAGAAATGATGGAAGCCAGGCTTAATGCGGATGGTTACGGTTTTGGCTGGTTCGATCAGCTTGGCAAGCCACTACGATATCGCCAGACCATGCCTAT
>BTQX01000033.1:0-12869 GCA_036986095.1 Gammaproteobacteria bacterium | reverse complement strand
TTGCTGATAAACCCAGCGATGATGCTGGTGGTGGCATGCCAGATATGGGTGGCATGGGCGGCGGCATGGGCGGTATGATGTAAATTTTACCCGTTCACTCGCCCCAAAAAAGCCCTGCATTACTGCGGGGCTTTTTTTTGGCTACGACGTACCAGGTAAACCCAGGGAGCCTCTGATCACTTGAAACGCTCCAGAAATTTTGAAAAGTTTTCCAAATTGCTCTTATAAGCTTCCAGATTTTGGTCCTTACGCAACGAAGATATGCCATGAACAGAGATCGCCGGACGATAGAAGGTTACATCATTATCTTTTGCTCTGATGATAACCTCTTCAATCCGTTGCCCTTCATTGGGTGCCCCAGTGATATACAGGGGAACTTTCAACTTCGCAGCAGCATTTTTTATCCAGTTCTTGTCGGGGAAATACTCACCGGGTGAAAAAGCTGCCACCGCCAGGATCTTGTCTGGATTTTTACTTGCCAGCACAATTGCCAATGATGCTGAGTACGAACTCCCGACAACAAGTATCTTTTTATATTTACGCATTACAGCATACTGTAATGCGGCCTCAAGATCAGGATAGGCCTCGGCGTATTCGGTCGATGCCCCCAGATGCTTAACAGTCATATTATCGACACCCCAGCGCGTGCCTCCTGAACGCTGATCTACTGTCAGGGTATCAAAGCCTGCTACATGAAAAGCCGATAAAACCGGCTCATACTCCATGGAGTTGGAACCTGCCTGGTGAAACAATAATGCAATTTTTTTATTATTATTCAACGCCCGATAAAAGTGAGCATATACACGGGTTTTATCCCTGGCAATTATCAGATTCATGTCGCCTGATGGCTCTATAGCGCTGGCGCTTAAGGCTGCCATGAGAAAGAAAAGAGTTATGAAATATTTTAATATTTTATGCAGCATTTACTCACCTCGCAGAAGTAGCTATCCATCTACGTCTAAATATAACCTGAACTCAAATTGTTCCGCATCATTTATTGGGAAATATATCCCGTTTGTTCTTCATGCATTATCCTTTATTACACAAAACACCTGTCCCACCCAACCCGCAATAACCATTCGGGTTCTTCGCCAGATATTGTTGGTGGTAATCTTCAGCAAAATAAAACTCTGGGGCCCTGATTATCTCCGTCGTAATGTCACCGAAATCAGACCCTGTAAGCTCTGACTGATAGCTATCACGTGAAGACAGAGCCTGTTTATATTGATCATCATTAAAGCAATAAATTCCCGAGCGATATTGTGTACCCCTGTCATTACCTTGCCGCATACCCTGCGTCGGGTTATGAGATTCCCAGAAAATCTTCAACAAGCCTCTGTAGTCAACTAGCTTGCTGTCAAAAACTACCCTAACCACCTCATTGTGGCCTGTTTGGCCGGAACAGACTTCTTCGTATGTTGGATTTGGCGTGATGCCGGCAGCATAGCCCACCGCTGTAGACCAGATGCCATGCAACTTCCAAAAGCTGCGTTCTGCCCCCCAGAAGCAACCCATACCAAACATCGCTACCTGCATTCCTTCAGCAAAGGGGCCTTTTAACGAATGTCCATTGACGTAGTGAACGCTGGCAATAGCTAGCACTTCATCTCGCCCCGGCAGTGCTTCATCTGCCGTAATCATTCGCAATACTGTATTTTCAATCATTTTCTATGCCAGCCTGTAGAATGAGCGTTATCATAGCACTGAATTTTGGCACTCCGGCAGATGCGGGTGCCTCTACTAATACCAACAAGGAAAAAATATGGATGATATTACGGGCTTGCTAATCGGTGGAAATGACAAAGGTCAGATTATCATGAATGCTGCCATGGCCAATCGCCATGGACTCATAGCAGGTGCTACAGGCACGGGTAAAACTGTCACTTTACAGATACTGGCCGAAGGTTTTTCAAAACTTGGTGTCCCTGTATTCATGGCTGATGTCAAAGGAGATCTATCAGGACTAGCCCGACCGGGAAAACCACACACTAAAATTGATGAGCGTGTGAACCTGATAAATATTGAAGACTATCAATCCCGTCAGTACCCGACAGTTTTCTGGGATTTGTTTGGTGTGAAAGGTCACCCTTTCCGCACTACAATTTCTGAACTTGGCCCGTTATTGTTATCCACATTGCTGGAATTAAATGACACCCAGGCAGGCATCCTCTATAGTGCTTTCCGCCTTGCCGATGATAACGAATGGCTGCTGCTTGACCTTAAAGACTTACGCTCCATGCTAAGCTGGATGGGCGATAATGCGAAAGAGCTAAAATCAGAATACGGTAATATTTCCAGTGCCAGCATCGGTGCCATACAACGTCGTTTACTGGTGCTGGAAGAACAAAAAGCAGAACACTTCTTTGGTGAGCCAGCCGCCAGCATAGAAGACATTATGAAAACCGACTTCTCGGGCAATGGTGTAATCAGCATCATGGATGTCACCAAACTGATATCCAGCTCACCTGGACTCTACTCAACATTCCTGTTATGGCTATTATCAGAATTGTTCGAAGAATTACCCGAGGTCGGTGATGCCGACCGTCCAAAACTTGTATTCTTTTTCGATGAGGCTCACTTGTTATTTGATCAGGCGCCCAAACCTCTGCTTGAAAAAGTCGAGCAGGTTGTACGGCTGATTCGCTCTAAGGGTGTCGGCATATATTTCATTTCCCAAAGTCCCCTGGATATACCTGAGGACGTACTTGGACAATTAGGGCTAAGGGTTCAACATGCCTTACGTGCCTTCACCCCGAAGGACAGAAAGGCAATCAAGGCAGTTGCAGAAAATTTTCGGGCCAACCCTGAACTGGATACAAAGCAAGTCATCACTGAACTGGGCATAGGCGAAGCGCTGGTCTCGACCCTTGATGCGAAAGGTAGCCCGACCATAGTCGAACGTACAATGATACGCCCTCCGGAATCACAAATGGGGCCATTAACAGATAGTGAGCGCAGGGAACAAATCAAACGCTCACCTTTCAGTGGAAAATATGATGATGCTATTGATCGAAAATCTGCCTATGAGATGCTCAAGGAGCGTGCACTGAAGGCACAGCAACTGGCTGATAAAGAAAAAAATAACCAGAAAGGAACAATGCCGAAAAAACGCGCATCAAATCGTCAGACATGGTCGGAAGCTATGATAAAAAGTGCTGCGCGCTCAGTAGGAAGTACACTTGGCCGTGAAGGCGGAAAATTTCTTCGCGGCATTCTAGGTTCGTTCTTGCGTGGTAAATAGGTAGCAACACTGCAGCAGTTAAGGGTGCCTCTCAATTTGCTGCATACCTGGTCAGGAATTTGTCCAGTTCATTGGCAAAAGATTGTCGATCACTTTTACTTAACGCTGGTGGACCGCCAGAATTAATACCACTAGCCCGTAGTGTATCCATAAAATCTCTCATATTTAACCGTGCCTTAATATTTTCACCCGTATACAGCTCCCCTCGGGGATTTAGGGCATGGGCACCTTTATCTATCACCTCCGCAGCCAGCGGAATATCACCTGTAATGACAAGATCTCCGACCGCGATGCGTTTAACAATCTCATTATCTGCAACATCAAAGCCAGCAGGAACTTGTAAAAAATCGATAAATCGTGACGAAGGTACATGTAGCAGATGGTTAGCCACTAGAGTCATTGGCACTTCTGTTCTATTTGCCGCCCTGAATAAAATGTCCCTGATCACAACTGGACACGCATCAGCATCTACCCATATTTTCATTATGCCGCCTTGTCATCATTGATAATATACAAACATAGTCATATTGATGAGCAACCTTCCAGCCATCTTCGTTAAAAATTGCACGCCCTTGTTATGTGTTTTCACTATTTTCCTTTACTAGCGATTTAATTTCTTTTAGTTCGCCTTCAATCGCCTTTGAACTTACACTACTCTTATAAGCCATCGTAATCAGCTTAACTGAAACCAGAAACACCCCTGCCTCCAGGAATAAATCATGCGTAAATCCTGTAAAAAATAGTGCTAGCGTAAACAATACAAACGTGATTACTATTACAATAATTGACCCGATATCGAAATGTTTCATAATTCTCCCTCCTGACTACATATAACGCTCCGGTACAGCGGTGGCGCGATAGTACCGGAGGATTCCTTCACCTGAGTGGTCATTCTACTTTCTCAATATCCGGCAGCACCCAGGTCTTGTCGAACAGCGGTTGCTCCGGGCCGTAGAAGCGAAAGAGCGCTTCGAACCTGCCGTCTGCCTTCGTCGGAATCCAGTTCGACTCCTTTCCCTCGGGCGCACTGGGACCGAACCAGACACAGGGTGGGCAGGTTTGATCAGCGACCAACGACGGGCACAGCTTTTCCAATCGATGATTCGATAGACTTCAGTACCAGTTTCATTACCGGGTGTGTGTCTTTCGGCAGACCCTTACCAAAGAAAAAGGCATCATAAAATTGCTGACGACTCATGGTTACCTTTCCTTTGGCGTTTGACGAAAAACCTTGGTCAACAACAAGTACGCCATGTCGGATGCCAAAGGTAAATTCATCTTTGTCTATCCTTAAATTGACCAGTTCAACTTTGTCCCCCAGACCCTCCGGGTTAAGCCCAACACGGAGGATTTTGAACATGTCTCCATAGCCCATTCCATCCATTGTCTCGGCGGACAGGGAGAGTTGCGCGGAAGACATCTTGAATGGGCCGTTCTCCAATTCAAGAGCACCGACAAGAGCCCAGTTTCTCCAGCCTGGATAACTTTGCAGATAACCCCATTGCCGCATTGCCTCAGCCTTGATATTCCTGGCCTCCTGGTCTTCCGGATTATCTCGTATTACCCAGGTTGTCATATCCATAGCCCAACCATAGTTCTTCTCTTTTAAAGCTGTCCGGGCACTTTTCAGGATGGCGTCTCGCCCCCCCCCATTTGCTTCACATACAGTGACGCCCTTTCCTTGAAACCCGGCTTGGCCTCTTCTGTTGGATCTCCGTTGTACCAGCCAAGATAACCAGGATAGATGTTTTTGACGACATGGGAAACGCTACCACGAATGGGTCGCAAATACTCATGATCTGCCAGAAATTTTGGCAGTATGACCAAATCAGGCAGCTCGTCGCGGGTATAACCCGCGTTCATCAATCGCAGCGACTGGTCGTTCATGAACTGAATGGCATCGCGCCAGACCAGAAATACGGATTCAACCTCTTCAGAACCAACCATGGGTCGCCCGTGGTGATTCGTAAAAGCCTTCGCCTGATATTTCCTCATACGATCAATGGATTTCATCCACTGGTCACCGTCACGGTACTTGGCACCTCGAATGGTGTACATATTCGGGAGTGTTTCGCCCTGGATGCTATCACCAACCAGCAGTGTTTCGACTTCTGGCAGGTAGATTGCAATATGGTCAGGTGCTTCACCGGGAACATGGATAAACTCCATCGTAACGCCGTCGATCTTCATTGTCAGCTGGTCTTTAAAGGTTATATTTGGTTTTGGTGTGTAGGTGGTTCTGTTTTGATACGCAATTGGTGGAACGAACCCGACCCCCTGACCAACATAACCTTCTTCACCAACAGGCAGCGGGATTCCAAAGGCATAAAGCGCACGATGACCCATGATTGGTGAGGCGTAGCCAGCTTCAAGCATGAGATTTGCATAGAGCGTGTCATGGGCAATGACATTAATCTCGCCTCGCTCTACGGCTTCAGGTGAGACATAGGCCGCCGTGCCCGATAGCTGATCCGGATGATGATGGGAATAGATAATAGTGTGAACATCCATGGTGTTGCCAGTCGCTTCACGGAATGCTTCAAGAACAACCTTTCCAAGTTCGTTACTGTAATTGGTGTCGAATATGATCAAGCCGGTATCGCCAACAATGATTGTATTATTTGTCATCTCGAAGCCGTAAGGCTCATAGACCCGTTCATTGAGCTTAAAGATCCGGGGCTTTATTATTTTATGGATGCGCTTCAGCTCCGGGTGAACCTTATCTGAAGCCATTATCTTCCTGGTTCGCTACGAGCCATGGCCTGGTCTTCCAGAACATTTTCTTCGGAACTCCATATGACTTCTGGCAAGGTTATCTTGCTCTTGTATTCCTTTACCTCCAGATAGCCGTCTTTCTGAAAGGTTTTGCCATCCAGGTATTTCATCTTTACATCTTTGGCTTTTAAACGCTGTTCCTGCGCCAATGCAGAGCTGAAAACAGCATAACTCGCAACAAAAACAAGTACCGAAAAAATGCTTCTTGTAACTTTAATTTCCATTGTAATTTTCTCCTATGTTTTATTATCTAATCAATTTGTTTATCTAATGCCTAAGGAACCTCCGATTAATTCGTCATTGCGAGGAAC
This sequence comes from Gammaproteobacteria bacterium, assembly GCA_036986095.1. Lineage (GTDB taxonomy): Bacteria > Pseudomonadota > Gammaproteobacteria > BMS3Bbin11 > BMS3Bbin11 > BMS3Bbin11. The sequence continues at coordinate 6,542 of BTQX01000033.1, read as the reverse complement.
AGAGTGACGCGGCAATCTCTAAGTACCTGATTGTATTACATGAGATTGCCACGCTCCGGTGCTCGTGACCGCAGGAAATGCCCGAAGGGTGCAATGACGGGATTTTTTGAATTAATCAGAGGCGCCCTAAATCACTTGCAGCCAGGATAGAAGGCCTGTTTTTTAGGTCGTAGCTCCTGGGTGTCAATGTTGATTTACTTGTTAGCGCTTTTTGGGTGTGCAACATATTCATCAAGTAGTTCTCGAGCTGGCAGATACGAAATCAGTCTGTAGCCGATCGGGAATTGGGCGCCGGTGGCTGCATTCGCCAATAGTTTTCGCCAGTCTGTTTGAGATTATTGCGCTGCGATGCCGGTTTCCCGTCATTCAAAAGCTGGTTGAGGTCATTGATCACGATGTCGTTGTACAGGTGGTAGACATGACCAGAGGGATAACGCACAGGGATATCAGAGATATCGATGATTTCTATTTCCGTCATGCCTTGCAGATGCGTCCCGCTTTCTCCCAGACGTGGATAACCGTGGACTTTCCTTGAAAGCGCCAGCGAATTGTCATTGCCCGACACATAAATTGTGATTTTTCGCGCCAGCGATTTAATGCCGGGTAGATACTGTTTAAATATTCCTGCATCAATATCGGGAGCGAGCAGAATGATTTGATTTACTAGTGGCTTGTTACGGTGTTTAGCTTCAGCCATCCTGACGAGTGCGAGGAATACACCACGTGAGCCAAGACTGTGTGCGACGACATCGATATTTCCCGCACCGAAACGTCTGATCATGTCGGTCAGGATTTTCTTTAGCGGGTCCACGCTCCAGTACAGGTCTGACTCATCTTGCGCATAGTTCAGTATCGTCCCGTCTGAGGGCCAGCTAAACAGCATCATCCGGCCAGCCAACCCCAGATTTTCCTGAAATAGCGTGGCTCTTTTGCATCCTCTATTAAAGTTGATAAAGAAACCGTGCGTGTACAGAACAGGGCGCAGGCTACCCGATATGTTTTGCATATCATGCCATAGGTCCTCGATGGGTAACTCCCTGATTGCAGTAAGTTTCACTCTATCGTCAGGAATATAGAATGGTGCTTTTTCCGCAATGGCTTTCAAAGTCGTGAGTGGTGTACTGGATACATCACAGTATCCAGCTTGCACGGTACTCCGCTCGCCCCCGAAATATTTCGCAGCATCATCGCTACCGGTCCTGTTTCGTAACGTGATAAACGGGATTGTCCGGAGCACTCCCTGCCTTGCGCCGAGCACCGTACCTGTGGCTTTCTTTGTACCTGACGGCATCTGGCTATAGCCATCCGGAGTGAGTGTCACCATGAGGGCGACAACGAGAATAATTGGCAGGGTCTGGGGGAGGTATTTAAGGTGTGCGGTTTTCTGCATTGGATACGTCGTTCTCCAGGAATCGATGTAATCGGTCAGCTCATTAATCAGTTTAGCTGCTCTATAAAATGGGAGATTCAATCATGATTTTACAGTGTAAGAAATTAAAGTCTGTCTATATGCATCAATCTACTCGGAGTGACTTTGCATGGGTTTCTGGCTCTTCTTCGTTTCTGCCGCCGCCTCGATGATGCCGATAATGCGCTGCGGATAATCCGGCGGGAAAGTCCAGTAGCGCAAACCACTGTCGCTTTTATTCTCCACCAGTCCACGCTCGTGCGATGCCTTTTGGAAAAGAAACTGGGTCAGGACGTCACTGCTGACCCACGGGTGGCTGTACCAGAAGTCGTGCGATCGGGCGCTCATGCCGCTGATGGTTTCTGCATCGATACCGATGAGAGCCAAACCTGGCTCCTTTGAGGCGTCTCTAACCCAATTGAAGTCTGTTTCGCTGAGGTCACCTTTACTCGGGCTGCCTGCGCGTGACACCTGGCTGCGCCTTGCTGACAGAGATAAAACACTGTCCTTCATATTGATGGCGAGAGTCGTATTGCGAGGAATGTCTATGTAGCTTCTCAGGTGTTTGACAAAAGTATCCACACCAATGTCGGCCGCCGCATAGTAGACTTGCCCGATTCATAGTTCTTTTCGGTTCTTTTGCCTGGTATTTCGACCAAGAATATCCAGCGCAGGACTGACGATCTGGGCACCGGTACTATAGGCAAGAATGTTAATGTTCCTGGCATGGGTGCGCTCAGACAGCAAGCTAAGCAGCCGGGCAAAAGCCGGCGCTGAGCGAAGCGCATGCCGTTTATCGGTTCCATAGGCAAACAGGTTTTCTGCAGATGGCCACAAGAATACCAGTACCACAGAATTTTGCCCTGTGAAATGGTAGTACTGAGCCGCCTGGGCAGTGGCACGGTAAATCGCGGTATTGGCACCGTGCACATAAATCGTGATGTCCTTGTCAATACTTTCCTCAAGGGCGTGATTAACCATATCTACCATGGCCCGTGTATTTGCAGGCTGGGTGGCAGCACTCTCTTTCAGGGGGAACTGTGCCAGCTCCTGTATTTCCTCCAGTCTCAGGGCCGGTCGACTGCCGCTTTCCTCCGAAGTCGATAAGTTGAAGATATTCTCCCAGCTGGTTTCTTTTTTACCGATTCTCATCCGTACGATGCCCAAGCGCAGTTTATTGCCGGGGAAAATGGTATAGGTTCTGTTTTCTGTTTCGCCAGCAGGGATGCGGTTGGTGGCAAACAGTATCTGCACCTCGTTGCTCTTTTCCAGGTTGGGATTGATATCAAACGGATTCAGATCGCCTGCGCTTATTACAGCCGGAGTGGGCATCAGGTAAACGGTAGGTTGATAGCCGATTGCCAGCATAAATATCCCCGCCAGCAGCAAAATGACGACTATTCCAATCAGTAATTTTCGCATCGAAACCTGATGAATGTTATTTGATTCGCAGTAGTTTGTGTTTATGCATTAGTTTTTTCAATATTAGCATGTTAACGCTATCCTGATTTATGGTAAAACGGGTTTGCATCAGAGGTCGCTCTATTTGCATGTGGTTCCTGGACCGAGTTTTGGCATCTTAAACACCCCTGAATTGTCAGGATATTTCAATTTGGAGAGTATAATGGGGCCTCATAACCATCCGGAATCGTCACGTACAGGCCTTCCATGATAGCAACTTCTATTGTCTGACTGGATTCGAGTTTTAAATTTTCTTTAGTGCCACCAGCATAGTCACCAGGAAATGCAGTGAAATTCAACGATCCATGGGGCACATGGGGCCTCCCAGTGTCAACCAAAACAGAGACTCCATATATTCCTTCTTGTAGATCTCTAAATTCAAAAGTGATCCTATACTTTTTCAATGAGTTGATATCAAAATCAATTACTTTTTTGATAGGGGCATCCCAGGGAAAAACTTCTCTTCCGTTTTTGGGTGTATAGTCTTTCAGGTAGATATAGACTTTAGCCTCTTTCGGTACAGAGGCCATATCAATCTTGTTTGGTAACAAAACGTATCCCCTGATCGTCCCAGTTGAAGCCGCGTTTGAAAAGGAATAAGGCGTAAAATAGAAAGGGCTGACGAGTATCAAAATAAGAATAATGACTGGTTTTTTCATTATTATTATCACCTTATCTTTGCACATAAACATCATCGCTAACCGGCAATTTACAGCTTTGGTTCTCTTACGCAAAATTGAGTACAAATCAGGAGTTCAATAGATTTTTCAGAGCCCTGTCGACACTAGCTGGATCATAACCAAGAGGGCCTTGCTCCCCGCAATATGCCACCTTGCCATCGTTGATAATATACAAACGTATAGGCCAGGTATTATAGGCTTTTAACAGACCGTTCTCTATTGAGTCAAGTACAACCGGCATTTTGAAATGCTTTTTCTCTATTAACCACCTGGCCATCTTTTTTCGATCATCAATGGATCTCGCGTAGTAAAAGCAAAAGTCTTCTTCATTGGTATATTCAACATCGTTGTCATATTGATGGGCAATCTTCCAACCATCTTCAGAATGCGCTTCCGCTGTGTAAACCGTCAAAAATCGCACACCCTGGTCTTGCCATTTTTCCATAAGTGAATGAAGTTCATCGATGCGTTTTCTGTGTTGAGGACAGGTGTAAGAAGCAAAATTCAAAACTAGAGGGGACGAGGGATTCTCACCAAAAAAAGATGACAGAAAAATAGCTTCACCTTCCAGGGTGATCACCCTTCCATCAGGTGCGACCTCGCCAACCAATGCACCTTCAGAAATACCCTTTGTCCATCGCATGAATTCTCGATCTGCCGGACTGTTCTTTTTGTCACCGGTGATGCCTGATGATTTTATAACGCCCAACATTTCACCAATGTAATACGTACGAGGTAGTTTCTTACTTAAAGCATAAAAACCAACAATAGCAGAAACCAGGATTAAAAGGCCTGTAACGAAATAGGCCCAGGCCACAGATATCGGCGTGTTAAGAATGCCGGAAAAAATAAAAACAAATCCTGCAAGCGGTAAGACTATGGCTTGAACAAGTATAGTTTTCTTGACCTCAGCCGGAATATGAGCGCCTATACGAATGATCCGGACAGGCCCAAGGACGCCAATAAATAACAGAAGTATTCCTCCTATGAGCAAGGCAAAACCTTGTTGACCCAATATTTGTGTAACGGGCAGAAAAGCTGTGGCAGCAAAAGTTAAAAAGGCTAGCCCAATTACAATCAGAAAGAATGCAATAAATCGTAGTACTAAATATGCTGGTATTTTCGATATGCTATTTCTCATGACTTGATGGTATGCCTAACGAAGCTGTGGAAAAACCTGCAGCTTATTTTTTATTAGATTTTATCCTAAAAAACGGGCTCCTACGTGAATTCTGAGTCTGGTTTACTCTGTCATTTATATTTGAGGACACTCTCCGTTGCGAAAATATCTCTATAAAAGTTATCCACAGGTTTTTCTACTGCCTCAACGCTTCGCATCACCGGCAGCAAAAAGCAGAGCGAGGAACGAGCGGGACTTTTTGCTGTCCGAGTGCATGCGATTATTAGGCTAAGGGGTAGCCGTATGTTTTACAAACTATTCCATTTCTATCGTGACTGATACTGGGTTGCGGAGAATATCTAGAACCGGTGAGGTTTTCTGAACATAGGCGCATAATTCCACCAGCTTTTCTTTGGGTGCATCAGCCTTGACTCTGTATTTCACTTTTATATTTTCATATCCAGGTCGCATCGTCTCGGACAAGCCAAGAAAAGTATGTAGATCAAGGTTACCTTCCAAACTAAAGTCCAACGATTCAATGGAAATGCCTTGAGCTGAGGCGTTGTAAACGAAACCTACGCATAAGCAAGACGCCAGGGCATGCAACACCGCTTCAACTGCATTTGCTCCATGATCTTCTCCCAGTAAAACGGATGGTTCGTCTCCTTCTATCACAAGTGCTTTAGTCCGGGAGGTATCTTCCGCCTTAGCCCCATAGAAGTTTTGGAATTCAGTCCGACAATGCCCACCATTCACCCATTTAGTTTCCGCCCTGAATTGAAACTTAGCGATATCCGGATCGCCCTTGATAGCTTCGACCGTGTTGACTAACAGATCAACATTAACACCATTTTTTATATTAGCTGCTTCGTTCATTTCATTCTCCTTCTGGTTAAAATAAAAGTCACTATTGAAACTCTGATAGGACATTACTGATGTGTCACCTCCTTTCCAACTTCCTGGGTGAACCCTTTTGCCTAACGAAGCTGTAGAAAAACCTACAGCTAATTTTTTGATTAGATTTTATCCTAAAAAACGGGCTCCTACGTGAATTCTGAGCCTGTTTAGCTCTGTCATTTATATTTGAGGACACTCTCCGTTGCAAAAAAATCTCTATAAAAGTTATCTACAGGTTTTTCTACGGCCTCAACGTTGAGCTAAACGGCGCGTTTACGCGTCCGGTGGAGGCCGTAGGCCGGAACGTATTTGAGCGATTTGTTATATTTCTTCATCAATGATGGTTGAACCAACAGTGTCTAATATTACAGTGTTACACTCAACATCAAACCAATTATAAAAAAGTTTTAATGTACGTTTTTTAGGCCACAGACTTTCATCGGTATACCAACCATCAAGCTCATTCTCAAACAATGCCTCATAATTTAATTCAATCCATTCTTTTAGATCATCTGGTGTATCAGCATCTTCTTCTCGAATTAAGTAAACGATTCTATCTTTATTTACTGATGTTAAAGTAATCCCTGGGTTATCATTGTATGGATCGGCTTCATTTATCCATTTTACAGCAGGTTCTCTATATTTCAGAGTGATTGAAGATCGGTTAATCATTGCTTATTAAATATAACGAAGCTGTAGAAAAACCTACAGTCTATTTTTTGATTAGATTTTATCCTAAAAAACGGGCTCCTATGTGAATTCTGTGTCTGTTTACCTCTGTCATTTATATTTGAGGACACTCTCCGTTGCGAAAATATCTCTATAAAAGTTATCCACAGGTTTTTCTACAGCCTCAACGACTGTAATAACCGGCGTATTTTTCAATGGCTGAATTTTGTGTAGAGTGAAACGGACACAAAATTCAGCCATTGAAAAATATGTCCAGTTGATTTTTTTGTTATATGAAAAGTATAAC
>BTQX01000032.1:0-13185 GCA_036986095.1 Gammaproteobacteria bacterium | reverse complement strand
TAGCACGTGATGACCTGCGCAAATGACAGCGCGAAACCCCTGCAAGAGAAACACCTTCTAACAATAAATCAGCCATAAGATGCTGGTTTTATTTTTTGATTCATAAGAAGTAACACAAGATGAGCTGTCATTTATTTTACTAATACCCCTTATACTGTTGCACATACTTTTTTTAGTAAATGCCTGATAAAGATATTTTTTAGCGTATGGAACCCGTTAACTTAATTGCAGACCTGCATTGCCACTCGACTGCATCGGATGGCACCTTGCTGCCTGCAGAGGTGGTCGTTCGTGCGACAGACAACAACGTCGATATTCTGGCGCTGACTGATCATGATACCACTGCCGGGCTAGATGAAGCATATCGCAGTGCAGAAGAAAATAATATCAGGCTGATTCCTGGCATTGAACTGTCAGCGACCTGGCAGGGAAAGCTATTTCACATCATAGGTCTCGATATTGACCCTGAGCACCCCCCACTGAAACAGGGAATCCAGATGTTGAAGGCAATGCGTGAAGAACGGGCTATAGAAATGGGTAAACGCCTGGCTAAGGCGGGCTACCACAACACCTATGAAAATGCCCGGCACCTGGCAGGAGATGGTAATATCACACGCACCCATTTTGCACGTCACTTGATTGAGGCTGGCGTAGCTAAGGATTTTACTGATGTATTCAAGCATTTCATGGTACCTGGCAAACCAGGGCACTACCGCATTGACTGGTCGAGTATGGAAGATGCGGTTACATGGATAACCGGTGCTGGCGGCATTGCTGTGGTCGCACACCCGCTACGCTATAAGCTGACTGCCAGCTGGCTCAACCGCGTACTTGCCGCTTTCAAAATAGCCGGTGGCGAAGCTATGGAAGTTGTTTGCGGATGCAACACCCCTGATGACAACACACGCAGTGCCCTGTTTGCCCGAAAACATGGACTACTGGCATCACAGGGGTCCGATTTCCATGAACCCGGGAAATGGGTCGAGCTTGGTAAACTGGCCCAACTCCCTGATGGCATAGTTCCTGTCTGGCAACACTGGATTCAACGTTGATCGGTTACAGCTGTGGTATGATTTACCCAATGTAGCCTGAAACTGCGACAGAAATTCCATGAGTCTGAACGAAGAAGAAATTCAACAGGCCAGAAATGACCTCATTGAACTGAAGATTGAACATCGCGATCTTGATCATGCCATTGAACTGATGTTGGGTAATGCCTACATTGATCAGCTGCGACTGCGACGAATGAAAAAACGCAAACTAAAGCTGAAAGACAATATCGAACGGCTGGAAAGCATGATCATCCCTGATCTGGATGCGTGACGGCTACTTCCTGTACAGCAAGAAACCTGATGAGCGAAATTACTGGTCTGTTGTTGCTAATACTGGTCTTTTTTTTCTGGTATAGAAACCTTACTGTACGTGAACTGGCAATGAAGTATTCCACAAGGGCCTGTCAGGAACAATCCTTTCAACTGCTTGACGGTAGCGTCCACCTGTCAGGTATCAGGCTTGCTCGTTGCCCGGGGCAAACCCGCTGCCTGCGCCGGCGTTATCGATTCGCCTACTCCAGTGATCATATCCATCGGAGCAATGGGGTCACTATCATGCTGGGGAACAAGCTTGAAAGTATTGTCTTCTCGCCTCCACCAAAATCTATCGAAGCATGATGGCACAACAAATTATTGCCTATACCATTGATGATCGCCGCTATTTGAGCATTACAGATCGTTGCACCCTGGTCTGCAAGTTCTGCCCCAAGACACAGGGCTCGATGCAGGTACATGATTACGACCTGACATTCAATCATCGTCCCGAAACTGATGAAATCATCGCGGCTACAGGCAGGGTCAGTGACTATTCCTGGATAGTATTCTGCGGCTTTGGCGAACCAACGTTACGTTTGCGAACCCTGCTTGAAGTCGCGAGCTACGTCAAACAACAGGGTGGACAGGTGCGCCTGAATACTGATGGCCTGGCCAACCTGGTCCACAAACGCAATGTTTTACCGGAAATGGAAGGGCTCATTGATGCCATCTCGGTCTCACTCAATGCACAAGACGAGCTCACCTATAATCAGCATTGCGCCCCTGCGCTGGAAAACTCGTGGCAGGCCATGCTCGATTTCCTGGAACTGGCTCCCGCATCAATTCCGGATGTTACAGCTACCGCCATCAATGGGCTGGCCGGAGTTGATATAGCGGCCTGTCGTGTACTGGCAAAAGAGCGAGGCGCTAAATTCAGGCAACGTGAACTGGATTTAGTAGGGTAGGTATTTATTTTGTAGCGTCGCCCGGCGCGATTTCTAAGGATTGATAAATGTACAAAACAGAATCGCGCCGGGCGACGCTCCTACAACACATTTCTAAGCAGCTTCTTAACAAAAAAAGCCGCCTCATTAGGCGGCCTTTCAAGAATCTGTTTTATCGACTTATTTCAGTCCCTGCGTATACAGTGACAGCTGTTTGATCTGCTCGTTTGAAAGCAGAAATGCGATAGGGTTCATCATGTTGTGCTTGCGCGTACCATCTTTGAATTCACGCAGCTGCTTTTCTGTGTATTCAGCACTCAGGCCGGCAAGTCTTGGGTATTGTACTGGTATCCCTGCTCCTTTAGGCCCATGACAACTCATACAGGCGGGAATATTGTACTTTCGATAACCCCCTCGATAAATTTTTTCTCCCTCAAGTGCAAGTGCTTCGTTACTCTTACTAATGCCGGTGATCTTAATTTTGAGACTGGAATAATAGGCATCGAGATCCGCCATGTCTTCTTCGCTTAAGGCTGCAACCATACCCTCCATAATCGGATTTGGGCGACCGTCTTTCCCCTTCCCTTTTTTAAAGGCCTTTAGCTCGTGTAAAATATAGCCTGGCACCTGATCAGCCAATTTGGGATAGAGTGGTGCGCCAGCCATCCCATTTCCATCAGCACCGTGACAAGCAGCACAAGCAGCTGCTTTTTGTTTTCCCTTCTCAGCATCGCCTGCTGCAGCATGCGCCAGGCTAACAAACATCATGCCAACAACCGCCATGAACAGAACCAGTAAATTTTTCATTGCATGCTCTCCTGAAATCTTTCGGGTACAAATAAAATTATTGACCTAAAAACTGTGTGCGGTTTTATATATCAAAAGCCCTCTCAGGTCAATTTAAGATATTTCTTATATACTAAGCCGAACCATGATTATAGTGATGAAATATTGTGCGCCCACCAGATTGAAATTCCTGTTGCGAGAAGCTTCTGAATAGCGTTGAATATGCTCTCCTCCACCAACAAAACCATAAACATCAATGGAACGCCTGCCAGCCCAGCCTACTTTCATCAAGGGCGCCTATACATTAAAACAACTGCCCGATGACACAGGGGTAGAAGTCGCCTTTGCCGGGCGATCGAATGTCGGAAAATCAACTGCCCTCAACACGCTCGCAGGCGTGAAATCTCTGGCTCGTACCAGTAAGACCCCGGGTCGGACACAGGAGATAAATTTTTTTGACCTCGGCAATGATCGCCGCCTGGTTGATCTGCCGGGCTATGGCTACGCAAAGGTCTCAGAAGCCAGGCAGCGCCATTGGGCCAGGACGCTTGGTGAATATTTATTATCAAGGAAAAGCCTGGTTGGACTGATTCTACTAATGGACATCAGACACCCATTAAAAGAATTTGATCGCAATATGGTGCACTGGTGTACACATGCAGGATTACCGGTATATGTCATTTTAAACAAAGCCGACAAACTCAGTCGTGGTAAAGCCAGTGCAAGTCTGCTTGATGTAAAACAAAAGCTTGCCAAATTTCCCATTGACGGAATACAGTTATTTTCCAGTCTAAAACGCACAGGTGTAGATGAGGCATTGCAAAAATTGTGCTACTGGCTGGAGCTTCCATACAGTAAATAAGCACATCAATACGCTATCAGCAATATCAAACTTAACTGAAAAATACCTTGATATAAACTTTTCACCAGGCCCAGGCATGCTTTCAAAGCTGCGCCTTGATTGTGAATCAGCCTGTAAGCCAGAGATACGGCATAATGAATCAGAGGCTAGGCTCCCTGGTCAACTCATGAATATTGGACAAAACGAACCTATTCCGTTACAGTTCCGCCCACAACAATAGCCCAAACCACCATTTGGGAGGAGAAAGGGTCGGCAACAGGCCCTACAAAGTTCCGGTCAAAGGGAAAGAATCTTGAGTATTTTTTCCCTTTTACTGGAATTTTTTTTGCCATTTAATAGAGGTACCCATATTTCTACGCTGTTAGAATATGCCGATGGACACCGAAGCAGGCGAACAACGCAAGATTGCAGGCAAACGGGCAACCTTTGCCAGCATAATTGTCAATACACTACTCTCCGCGGGACAAATTTTTCTTGGCATAGTCGGTAACTCCCAGGCACTGGTGGCGGATGGAATCCATACCTTATCGGATCTCACTACTGACGCCCTGGTACTCTATGCCATCTGGCAAGGCAACAAAGAAGCCGATGATGACCACCCCTATGGCCATGGTCGAATTGAAACTGCCGCAACGGTTTTCCTCGGTTTATTGCTCGCCTTTGTCGGTTTAGCCATTGCCATCAATGCCGCATTGCGGCTCACTGAACCGGCTACAATTTTGACACCGGCGCCCATCACACTGGTGATGACGGTGATCACCATCTTCAGCAAGGAAGGGCTTTATCGCTACACCATAAGCATTGCAGACCGCTATAAATCCACTATTCTGCGTGCCAATGCCTGGCATCACCGAAGCGATGCTATATCCTCAATCGTTGTCCTGATTGGTATCGGTGGCAGCATCATGGGACTGCCCTATTTTGATGCCCTCGCCGCCATAGTCCTTGGAACTATGATTATTCGCATGGGCCTGCTGCTAAGCTGGAATGCCCTTAAAGAGCTGATAGACACTGCGCTCAGCCATGAAGAAGTAGAAGCCATTCGGCAGGCAATCATCAACACTGACGGTGTGATCGACCTGCATATGCTGCGCTCACGTCTAATGGGCGGACGCGCCCTGATCGATGTCCACCTGCAGGTAGATGGCAATATCAGCGTTTCTGAAGGACATCAGATTTCCGAATACGTACGACAGCGCCTGATTAATAACTTTGAAAGCGTTGATGAGGTGCTGGTTCATATCGACCCTGAAAACGATAAAATCATCATGGCAAATGTCGATCTTCCGTTGCGCAGTGAAATGACGGCACTTATAAATGAGGCCATTGCAGGCATTGACGGCACAACGGTTGCCGAGAAAATAACCCTGCATTATCTCGCCGGCAGCATCAATGTCGACCTGACTTTCCCGACAATCACAGATACCACCGATGAGAATCGTCAGAAGATTGCCAGGAAGGTCGTAGAAACCCTGCACCAGCACCCGAACATCGGCAATATTGAGATCTTCTACCACTGTTTGCACTGAAATTACTGTCTGCGTCTGTATTTACGCACTAATCTGGTGCAAAATAGCGCCTCACCAATTTTTTACCCATGCCTGAAAGCGATAAGGGCACCTATATTCAGGTGTTTACGTAACTGGCATAATTCTTGATTGTAGATTGTATAAATACGCTATCAAGACTTTATAAGGTATATTAAATCTATTTCGTACAACCGTGCTTTTGCACACTAGATATTTAAAAGAGGAAATCAATGTCCGCCGAAATTTTGAAGATGATCAAGGACAACGGGGTCAAGTTTATTGACTTTCGTTTTACAGATACCCACGGTAAAGAACAGCACGTTTCAGTGCCTGCTCACACAGTTGATGTAAGTGTGTTCGAAGATGGCAAAATGTTTGACGGCTCGTCTATCGCCGGCTGGAAAGGCATTAATGAATCAGACATGATCCTTATGCCTGATGCATCAACAGCTGTTATGGATCCTTTCTTTGATGATCCGACACTGATCATCCGTTGCGATATTCTCGAGCCTACTACCGGCGAGGGTTATGAAAGAGACCCGCGCTCGATTGCTCATCGTGCCGAAGCCTACCTGAAATCTACCGGAATTGCTGACACAGCCTATTTCGGACCGGAACCAGAATTTTTTGTCTTCGACGACGTTCGTTGGGGCAATGACATGAAAGGTTCTTTCTTCAAAATCGATTCCGACGAATCTTCCTGGAACTCAGCGAAAGTATTTGAAGACGGCAATATCGGTCACCGTCCTGGCGTAAAAGGCGGTTATTTCCCAGTACCACCAGTTGACTCACTGCAAGACCTGCGCTCTGCCATGTGTCTGACTATGGAAGACATGGGTGTTGAAGTTGAAGTCCACCATCACGAAGTAGCAACAGCCGGCCAGTGCGAAATCGGCACTCGCTTCAACACGCTGGTAAAACGTGCTGACGATAATCAAACCCTGAAGTACTGTGTCCTCAACATCGCACACGCTTATGGCAAAACGGCGACATTCATGCCCAAACCAGTCGTCGGTGACAACGGCAATGGTATGCATGTCCATATGTCACTGGCAAAAGATGGTGAGAACATCTTCTCCGGTGACGAATACGGCGGGCTGTCTGAAGCTGCACTATATTGCATCGGCGGCATCATTAAGCACGCCAAGGCATTGAATGCCTTTACCAATGCCTCCACCAACAGCTACAAGCGTCTGGTTCCCGGCTTCGAAGCCCCTGTGATGCTGGCATATTCTGCCCGTAACCGCTCTGCTTCAATCCGCATCCCTTTTGACAGCAACCCTAAAGGACGCCGCATCGAAATACGCTTCCCTGATTCTACCGCCAACCCTTATCTGGCATTCTCTGCAATGATGATGGCCGGCCTTGATGGCATCACCAACAAGATCCACCCTGGCGATGCTATGGACAAGGATCTGTACGACCTTCCGGCTGAAGAAGAAGCAATGATTCCTCAAGTAGCCGCCTCCTTTGAAGAAGCACTGGCCGCGCTGGATAGTGACCGCGACTTCCTAAAAGCCGGTGGCGTATTCACCGATGATGTGATCGACGCCTTCATTGACCTGAAAATGGAAGAAGTCACACAGTTGCGCATGAGCACTCACCCCATTGAGTTCGATCTCTACTACAGCTGCTGATTCCATCAGCCTGGTGTGTTACAAAACGCCTCTGACGAGGCGTTTTGTTTTTATGGAATAGTTATATTCTCGAGGGAGTTAGCATGAATTCGTAGGAGCGTCGTCTCGGCGCGATTGTTTTAATATGATTTGTAAGCTCATGAAACAGAATCGCGCCGAGACGGCGCTCCTACTTTTAATATTATAGGGCGCCTCTATAGACAATCGCGAGAATCCCACATTGGTGTGGCCTTGAAACTTGAGCCCTGAGCCTTGAAACTATCCCATATGACCAACAACACAAAAATAGACTACAAAATCTGCCGTTATCTGATTGAGAATATGGAAACGGCTGTGCTTTTGTTTAATTCTGAACTAAAGCTGACGGCCATCAATCCTGCTGCAGAAAACCTGTTACAGGCCAGTGCGCGCATGCTCATGGGGCAAAGTCATGAGGTACTCTTCCTGCACAATACCGAGTGTCGCGACATACTCACTACTATCCTGCAGAAGAACAGGGCCATCACGGAGAGGGAAATCCGTCTGAGACTCATCACGGGGAATATCATTACTATCGATTTTGCTGCTACGCCTCTCAATCGTACACAAAAGGTTACAAATATTATTGTGGAGATTACCCACGTTGACAGATTGCTGAGACTCGCCCGCGAAGAACATCTGCAGGAACAATACGAGACCACGCGGCAAATACTCAAGGGTATTGCCCATGAAGTAAAAAACCCTCTAGGTGGTCTGCGCGGAGCAGCGCAGCTGCTCGATATGGATCTTGAAAATGAAATACAGAAAGAATATACAGCTGTCATCATCAAAGAAGCTGATCGTTTATCCGATCTGGTTGACAAAATGGCAGGATCAAATCAGCCTCTGGAAATGAAACCGGTCAACATTCACATCTGCCTGGAACACGTTCGAACCCTGATTAGCGCCGAGTACCCGGGTCTGGTCAACATCATTACAAACTATGACCCCAGCCTGCCTGAAATATCAATCGATCAGGGTGCGATGACCCAGGTTATTTTAAATATTTCACGTAACGCCATGCAGGCCATGCTCGGCACACCAAAGGCTTCTTCCAGAGAGCCTAATAGCCTGCAGTTCAGCACACGCCCTGTAGGTCAATTCACTATTGGTAACACGCTGCATCGCACAGTATTACAAATTGACATCGAGGATAGCGGGCCCGGAATCTCGGAAAAACTGCAGGCAAAGGTATTTTACCCATTGATTACCGACAAACCGGAAGGTACAGGACTTGGGCTGTCCATCGTACGAAATATCATCAATCAGCACCGTGGACTGGTAGAATTCACTTCACAGGCCGGCAAAACAGTATTCTCCATTTTCCTGCCGCTGGTGAATGACTAACGACTTGAGACACTCTTATGGCTAAAAAGGCAACTATCTGGCTTATTGATGATGATGACTCAATACGCTGGGTGCTGGATAAAGCTTTGTCTAAAGCAGGATTCAACACTGAATTATTCAATTCTGCAGACGACGCGCTGGAGCATCTTCAAAATTCCAGTAAATCACCAAATGTCATCGTTACCGATATACGCATGCCCGGCACCAGCGGACTGGATCTACTTAAAAAATTGCACCGCGAGCAGCCTGAAACCCCTGTCATTATCATGACAGCACACACCGACCTTGATAGTGCAGTTGACTCGTACGACCAGGGTGCATTTGAGTACCTGCCGAAACCCTTTGACATCAATGATGCAATTGCCCTGGTAGAACGTGCTGTCGAACATGCACGGACACAGAAGGTGAGCATTGCCTCGTTAGAAGAGCAAAGCACCTTAATAATTGGTAAGGCGCCTGCGATGCAGGACATCTTCCGTGCCATCGGACGCCTCAGTCAAAGTGATCTCACCGTATTGATCTCCGGTGAGTCCGGCACAGGCAAAGAACTGGTGGCAGAATCCCTGCACCAGCACAGCCCTCGCCACAACGGCCCTTTTATCGCTATCAATACAGGTGCCATCCCGGGTGAATTAATTGAATCAGAACTCTTCGGCCACGAAAAAGGGGCCTTTACCGGTGCTCTGACTCAGCATAAAGGGAGGTTCGAACAGGCCGAAGGCGGCACTCTGTTTCTCGATGAAATCGGTGACATGCCACCGGATTTACAGACCCGCTTGCTACGCGTTCTTTCCGAGGGCCGTTTTTTCCGCGTTGGTGGCCGTAAGGAAATAAAAGTCGACGTCCGCATTATCGCTGCGACCAACCAGGATCTGGAAAATCGCGTCAACGAGGGTAAGTTTCGTGAAGACCTGTTTCACCGTCTCAATGTTGTGCGTCTGCGCATCCCATCGCTGCACGAACGTGCCGAGGATATCCCGCTGCTGCTGACTTTTTTCCTCAAACGTACAGCAAAAGAGTTAAATGTCGAGGAAAAACAATTCACAGACAAGGCAATGAATTTTCTCAGCTCCCTGCAATGGCCGGGGAACGTTCGACAACTGGAAAACACCTGTCGCTGGTTGAGTGTCATGGCACCGTCCAAGCAGATCAGAGTTGATGATCTGCCGCAGGATATTAGAGAGAATTCAGTCGACGCAACAACATCCATCGATAGCTGGCAGGATGCCCTGCGACTACATCTGAAAAAACAGTTTGCCAGTGATCAGGAAAATATTCTTGAACACCTGGAGCCTGAATTTGAGCGCATTCTCATTGAAACAGCCCTTGAACACACGGGCAGGCGAAAAATAGAAGCGGCACGGTTGCTGGGTTGGGGCAGGAATACGCTGACGCGGAAGTTGAAGGAATTGGAGATTGAAGTTTAAAGTTCCAAGATCCAAGTTCCAAGTTCCAAGTTCCAAGAATAGAATCTTCAACATCAAAAGCTCTTATGCTAAGGATGCAGAGGTAGATAGAGATTATTATTTGGTTTGACCTGGATCTTGGATCTTGGAACTTGGAACTATTAACCCATTGCCATTTACCCCAGTACTACTACAATACCCTTCCTGACTAAAGAAAATGTACTGAGATAACGATGCCTGTCTACCGCTCCCGAACAACCACCCATGGCCGCAACATGGCCGGTGCCCGTGCACTATGGCGTGCTACCGGTATGAAAGATGGAGATTTTGACAAACCCATCATCGCCATTGCCAATTCATTTACGCAATTTGTTCCCGGTCATGTCCATCTGAAGGATATGGGACAACTGGTAGCACGGGAAATTGAAAAGGCCGGCGGGGTCGCCAAAGAATTTAACACCATTGCGGTTGATGACGGCATCGCTATGGGGCATGGCGGTATGCTGTACTCGCTGCCTTCCCGTGAAATCATCGCCGACTCGGTTGAGTACATGGTCAATGCCCATTGTGCCGATGCCATTGTCTGCATCTCTAATTGTGACAAGATTACGCCCGGTATGCTGATGGCTGCAATGCGACTGAACATCCCCGCAATCTTTGTTTCCGGTGGACCAATGGAGTCAGGCAAGGCGCTGGTGCATGAACAGGAAGTCCATCTGGACCTGGTGGACGCCATGGCAATAGCCGCTGACCCGAAGGAAACTGATGAAGATGTGATAAACGTAGAACGATCCGCATGTCCGACCTGTGGTTCCTGCTCAGGCATGTTTACCGCCAACTCGATGAATTGCCTGACCGAAGCACTGGGTCTGTCTTTACCGGGGAATGGCTCATTACTGGCGACGCACGCCGACCGCAAGGATCTCTTCCTGGAGGCCGGTCGACGTATTGTTGATCTGGCCCGTCGTTATTATGAAGGTGATGATGAGTCCTTGTTGCCGCGTTCTATCGCCACTTTCGAGGCCTTTGAAAATGCCATGTGCCTCGACATCGCCATGGGTGGATCAACCAATACCGTGCTGCATCTGCTGGCTGCATCTGAAGAAGGTGAGGTTAAATTCACCATGGAAGACATCGATCGCCTGTCGCGTAAAGTGCCTCATCTTTGCAAGGTCGCGCCGTCAATCCAGACTTACCACATGGAAGATGTCCATCGTGCCGGCGGTGTCATGGGCATACTCGGTGAGCTCGATCGTGCCGGTCTGATACACACTAACCTGCCGACCGTTCACAGTGCAACCGTCGCCGACGGACTGAAAAAATGGGACATTGCTGTGTCAGATGATGAAGAAGCAAAACTGCGCTTCTCCGCCGCACCGGGTAATGTGCCAACCCAGCAGGCCTTCTCACAGAACAAACGCTGGTCACTGGATCTAGATCGCGCCAATGGCTGTATCCATGATCTGGAGCATGCCTACTCTAAAGACGGTGGGCTGGCCGTGCTCTATGGCAATATTGCTGAACAGGGTTGCATCGTTAAAACGGCCGGTGTTGATGAAAGCATTTTAAAATTCACTGGCAGAGCAAGAATCTTTGAATCGCAGGACATCGCCATGGAAGCGATCCTGGCTGACAAGATTGTTGCCGGCGATGTCGTGGTTATTCGCTACGAAGGCCCCAAGGGCGGCCCGGGCATGCAGGAAATGCTCTATCCCACCACCTATCTGAAGACCAAAGGGATGGGCAAGGTTTGCGCACTGCTCACCGACGGGCGATTCTCCGGCGGCACCACCGGCCTGTCTATTGGTCATGTTTCACCGGAAGCCGCCGAAGGGGGTGCCATCGGATTGATTGAGGAAGGCGACACGATAGAGATCGATATCCCAAATCGCAGTATTCAGCTGGCTGTCAGCGAGGAAGAACTGGCCCTACGCCGTCAGATCATGGATGCAAAAGGAGATGCTGGCTGGATACCGGTGAATAGAGACCGTGTCGTTAGTCAGGCTCTAAACGCCTATGCAGCCATGACCACCAGTGCTTCCCGTGGTGCGGTACGTGATTTGAGTCAACTGAAATAAAAGATGGTTTTACGGTTTATGTTTTTATGTATTACGTCATAGCTGTCACAAAAAAAGATCCCCATTCGCCGCGAGACGCGCCTCCCACAAATATTTATTCAGTTCTAGCTTAACTTCTATTCTCTAAGTAGGTCAGGTTAGCGATAGCGATAGCGTAACCTGACATTTTCTTTCTTTGTCGGCTTACGCATAGCTAAGCCGACCTACTGACTTTCTAAAAAACAAAAACGCGCCTCTCACGGAGTCCACAGAGAACACAGGGAAAGCGAAACCCATAAAAGGTTTTACAAAGAAAACACCTTTGACCTCCCTGCGTTCCCTGCGAGCTCCGCGAGTGAATAGATTTTGAGGTAAATATTTTGATTTAGTAAAAATCTGGCCCAAAAAAAATCTAAAACATTGTCTCTCTCGGAGATCGCAGGGAACGCGGGGAAAGCAAAACACTCTTAAAAATTTTTATGGGGCAGCTATGGTGTTATGTAAATCGTAAAACCTAACACATAAAACGTGCTTCTCTTCTATCGTTTAAGATATTTCAGTTTATCCTTTACACCTGCCCATTTATCCGCATCCTCCGGAGGCTCGATTATCTCGGTAATAACGGGCCAGGATTCTGATAATTCAGCATTCAATGCAATGAATTGTTCCATTCCTTCCGGAAGCTCATCATCGGCAAAAATAGCTTCAACCGGGCATTCGGGCACACACAGAGTACAGTCAATACATTCCTCAGGGTCAATGGCCAGAAAATTAGGCCCCTCATGGAAGGCATCAACGGGGCATACTTCAACACAATCCGTGTATTTGCACTTGATACAGCTTTCAGTGACTACGTAGGTCATAAGTAATTAGACTATTAAACAGCTCAATAAGATAGTTCGTAGGAGCGTCGTCCTCGGCGCGATTATCTGGACTAAGGACACGGGACTAAGGATGAAAGAACGCGATATCAGAATCTTCAACCCAACATCCTTAGTCTTTAGTCCCGTGTCCTTAGTCTGCTTTATCGCGCCGAGCGACGCTCCTACAGATTCTTTCTCTTTAGATTTTTTCCTTCCCCTTTCCCCTGCATTTACCCCATAAGCGGCCGCATTGCATGAAGCAGATTGGCAAACAGATTAGGGTTCACCTTCTCCTCCTGCGCCAGCAACTGCTTCATGTGCTCTCGTTGGGCCGGTTTACTGAAACAGGCAGGGCAATTATCAACAATCACCGGCAGTTCTGCTGCTTCCGAAAATTTAGTCAGCTGCCGTTCTCTAACATACACCAGT
>BTQX01000031.1:0-14283 GCA_036986095.1 Gammaproteobacteria bacterium | reverse complement strand
GCATGGTTTTCCCCTTATTTGTGGTTATTTCCACAATAAGATGGTGTAAACCATGTCGTGGCACAAGTGTTAACGATGTCTACGGTCTATACAGGCCATCAAAGAAAAGATACTCGCCCATGAAGGGCGAAAAACATGGTTAAATTAAAGTACACAAATAAAAAAGAACACCCAAACCACAAACCAGCTCAAACAATAAAACTCACAACATTGTGAGTAATTGCCTGTACTGGTACCCTCACCAACACAATGACCACAGAAAGAAAAACCAGTAAAGTAAAACCACAATTACGCCTGACCATGTTCACTGACTACATCTGCCCCTTCTGCTATATCGGTGACCTCCGCTTACGCCAGCTATGGCAAGACTATGACGTACTGGTTAATTTCCGTTTTATCGAGATTCATCCTGATACTCCAGTACAGGGAGCAACCGTCGATACACTGAATTATTCTGAAGAAAAATGGCAGGGTATGATGGATGGTTTAATGGAAATGGCGGAAGAGGAAGGGGTCGAGCTGGCCCCGGTTCGCATGCTTGCCAATTCACGTCGTGCCTTATTGCTGGCAGAGGCAGTTAAAAAAGAAGGGCGGGAAATATTCTACAGGTTAAATCAGACTCTGTACGAGGAATACTTCGTAGCAGGAAGGAATATTGGTGATTTTGAGGTGTTGAAGAATATCGCAGAAGCCAGTGGTGTCAGTGATGAGGTAGTAAATCAAGCCTGGACCGACCCTGAAGTCGAATATACTTTGAAGATGAATATGCAGATGGCGGTAAAAGCGGGTGTTACGGGGACACCGACATTTTTTATCGGTCAGCAGCGGTTAACAGGAGCTGTTTCATTAGTAAGAATGCGGCAGGCGGCAGAAATTGCAGTTGGCGTACGTATAAATGCGGATGAATAAAACCGTTAAAAATCTTCTGTTGTTTGTCGGCTTTCCGATACTGATTGCAGGCAATGCATATTTCTATTTTGTGGAAAAAGCAAAGCAGCTGCCTGAACTGGAATTGATCCTGATTAACGGTGACAAACTAAATCTAAGCGCATTAACAGGTAAGCCGGCCCTGTTAAACTTCTGGGCCACTACATGTACGCCGTGCAGAAAAGAAATGCCGGATCTTGCGCGACTGTATAGAAGCTTTTCTGCTAAAGGCGTGCGTGTAGTCGGCATTGCCATGTCATATGACAGGCCTGATCAGGTAATTGCATTTCAGCAGAAATATCAAATACCCTATACACTGGCGCTGGATTTGGATTCTACTGCTGCTAAGGCCTTTGATGTAGTGGCAATACCGGAAACAGTATTAATTTCTCCCCGCGGACAGGTAGTCTATCGTCATAGTGGAGTGATCAATATTGAAGACATGCAAAAACGAATCGCAGCAATGCTGCCTGATGAGAGGAAATAAGACGTGCTGTGGATAAAGGCCCTGCATATATTTTTCATGGTTAGCTGGTTTGCCGGGCTGTTCTATCTGCCGCGTCTTTTTGTACATCATGCAATGACTGAAGATGCTGCGACCAGTAACCGCCTGAAGATTATGGAGAGAAAACTATATTTCTTTATTACTCCCTGGGCCATACTGACTATTTTGACCGGTTTATGGCTTTGGCTGGGATACGGTTTCAGCGGGACATGGTTGTCAATAAAAATTATTCTGGTGGTTTTACTTATCGTCTACCATATAGTATGCGGCTTCTTTCTTGTGGATTTTAGAGAGGACAGAAATAAACGCAGTGATGTTTTTTATCGTTGGTTTAATGAATTACCCGTCTTCCTGCTACTGGGAATTATTTTTCTGGTAGTCACTAAGCAACCTGCCTGATTTCTGATGAAAGATGAAAAAAACGTTACGATTTTGATATTCCTTAATCCTTAATCCTTAATCCTAAATCTACCTTCCCCCAGCAAACCCAAGTTGCCGCCAGGCTTCATAGCTAACGATTGCTACCGCGTTGGAGAGGTTCAGGCTACGATTTTCCGACTGCATCGGAATTCTCAGGCGATGTTCAGGTTCTAAACTCTGGTGCACTTCCTCTGGTAACCCGGAGGTTTCTGAACCAAAAAGCAGTACATCATCTTTTCTGTAATCAATCTGGTCATAGCGGTAGTTGCCTTTGCTTGTACAGGCCAGGATTCTTTGACCATCAATAGCCCGTAGAAATTCCTCGTAATCGTCATGCACAGACACCTTCGTTAAATCATGGTAGTCCAGCCCAGCGCGTCTTAGCTGCTTATCTTCAAGTTCAAACCCCAGTGGTTCAATAAGATGCAGCCTGCAACCATTGTTGGCACTTAAGCGAATGATATTACCGGTGTTTGGTGCGATGCGGGGTTCATAGAGGGCAATATGAAACATATAAAAAGATACGTTTTACGATTTAGGTGTTACGGAAGAGCTCATATACTGGGTTAATTGAGTCAGGTAGTCATTCAATCAACGTGTTTATTCATGTTTGGGATCACGGTGCAGTAAGTTTTGCACGGCCTTCAGGGCAGGTAGATCTCGATATAGGACATTATATACCTGTTCAGTGATGGGCATGGCGACATCGAGTTTATGGGATAATTCCCAGGCTGCGGCGGCAGACTGTACGCCTTCTGCTTCCTGACCTATCTGGTCCATGATTTGCTTCAGTGTACCGCCCTGTCCCAGTCCTAGTCCTACGCGGCGATTACGGGACTGGTCATCAGTACACGTCAGTACAAGGTCACCCATGCAGGCCAGTCCCATAAAAGTCTCCATTTTTCCACCAGCACGGATGCCGAGACGGGTAATTTCTGCCAGTCCGCGGGTAATCAGCGCAGCGCGGGCATTGGCACCGAAGCCGAGCCCGTCACCTATTCCTGCTGCAATAGCCATGACATTTTTCAGCGCGCCACCAATTTGTACGCCGATCAAATCTTTTTGTGTATAGGCACGAAACTGATGATGATGTAGCCAGGATGAAACTTCTGCTGCGGTGTCATTACTACTGGAGGCGACTGTAATTGCTGTTGGCAACCCACGTGCGACCTCACCGGCAAACGAGGGGCCGGATACAGCAGCTGTTTGTATATCAGGCGGTAGTTCTTCATCGGCAATGTCGCTCATTAGGCGGCTACCATCTTTCTCCAGACCTTTTGTTCCCCAGGCAATAATCACAGGCTTCACAGGGAGTTGCGGTAAGGTTCGTAAAACCTGCCGAAAGGCATGGCTGGGTACCACGACGAGTAGCCGTGTACAGGCAGAAGGTAGATCAGAGAGGTCTACCAGTATCTCCAGTGGATCAGGAAAGGACAGCCCCGGCAGAAATTGTTCATTACTGCGGCTGGCAGCAAGGGCCTTCATCTGTTCTGGTTCATGGCCCCAGAGATAGACTTTGCGTCCACTCCTGGCGATATGCATGGCCAGCGCCGTGCCCCACGAGCCGGCGCCGATAACAGCAACAGGTGGTGCGGTGTCAGTGCTGGTCATAGCCTGGTTAGTTGGGTTTTTGCCCAGACTGCTGAGCCATCATTGTTTGCTGGAAAAGGGCTTCGAAATTGATCGGGTTGATCAGCAATTGCGGGAAGCCCCCCTTGCCCACCAGATCAGAGATGGCTTCTCTGATAAATGGCAGCAGGATGTTCGGGCAGGCAATCTCCAGCACCATGGGAAGTTCTTCTTTGGCACCGGTCACTTCAAATAAACCGCCCTGCTGTACTTCACACAGGAAGAAGTTGTTTTCGTCGCCTTTTGCGGTAACCGTTATGGTCAAAACAACCTCATACAGGTCGTTGTCTTCCAGCATGCTGTGGGAGATGTTCATCTGCACATCAACCTCGGGAGCCTGTTCATTAAGAAAGATCTGCGGGCTTAGTGGGGATTCAAAAGAGATATCCTTGACGTAAACTTTTTTCAGATTAAAACTGATTTCGTTTTGTTCGCTCATTTTATTCCTGATGTTGTCGGTTAAAATACAGCGTCGTATTCTCTGTTATCTGGTGTGGAAAGTCCAAATATCAGATGCAGCTGCTTCAGCGGTCAACAATGAATCGAGAGTATCATTATGGTCCAGCTGAACCATGTCGGTATAGCCGCCTATATGTGCTTTATCGATGAAGATTTGCGGCACGGTAGTTCTGCCATGGCTTTCTTCGACCATGTAATCTCGAAGTGAGGGGTCGTCATCAACAAAAATCTTTTCTATTTCCTGACCTTTCTTCGTCAACAGGCGGGTTGCCATAATGCAGTATGGACAGAACCGGGTGCAATACATACGTACTTTGGCCACTAGTGCTCTTTCAAGATGATAAACCAGGATTCAGTTGGTCTGTCAGCGTTCATGGCAAGGCACGCCTCGCAGCGAATGGCCATAGTCCTTTGCAAGAAGCGGAACGCAGTCATGAACGCTGACAGGCCAACCCTTCGGGCACTCCTGTGGTGTCCCGCAGCGGCGTTGCCGTGCTTGACAAGGGCCGGGCCATTGCCTGCCCACAGCGCCTTGCCGCGAAACACCACAGGAGCGCTGAATTCTGGTTTATCATCTTGAAAGAGCACTAGCTATCCAGTGGAAGTTTTTCTTTCTGCCAGGCGATAATCCCACCAGTCAAAGTATAGACACGATTGAAGCCTTTTTTCTTCAGCTTGCCAGCAGCCTTAGGAGAGCGGTTGCCTGTGCGGCAGTAGACGATGACCGGTTTGTCTTTGAATTTGTCCAGCTGTGTTGCGCTTTTTTCAAAACTGGAAAGGGGTACCCGATAGGCGCCATTGATAACGCCTCCTGTCATTTCCTTTGTTTCGCGCACATCGACGAAAATAGCATCATCGTGATTGGACAGTGAAACGGCATCAAACACAGTTGCTGTTTCTATACCGCTCATGCGTATACGCAATGGTTCAAACAGCAGCATGACAATCACGAAGGAGATTCCGGCTATCAGAACCCAGTTTTGTGTAATAAATTCCATACGTATCATTCTACAGGCTGTTTAGTGGCCTGATTTTAAAAGATGAGTCTACTCATAACAACTGCGTAAGTGCGAGTCTCTTTGACGTGTGAGCTCGCTTTAGTGCTTGCAGAGCTAACGCGCAGGGTCGCTGCAGAAGGCATCCTGCATGGCTTCGATCAGGTGAAGAATATTCTCTTCTCCGATGCGGTAATACACTTTATTGGCATCCTTGCGCGAGACCAGGATGTGTTTGTCGCGTAGAATTGACAGATGCTGCGAGATATTGCTTTGAGATGTGCCGACACGTTCCACCAGATCCTGAACACTTATTTCATGCTTGTCATCCAGAGCGGTGCCGAGTATGCAGAGTATTTTTAGACGGAGAGGATGAGCCATTGCTTTTAATGCGCGAGACGCAATATCAATATCTTCATCATTCTGAATTATCATGTCATCATATTCTGCTTTATCATTCATAAAATTACTTTCTCATGCGATTAATTTCCAGGGGCTTGTGATGGTGACATCCGTTCAGCATTACAATATTAATAGATAATTATAGAGTAATTTTAATCTGATGCGAACCCTTTTGCCCTCAATTCCGTTCTCAGGTCCCATTTTCTTACTTTTTTTAGCCAGTTTATCGCTTTTTCCGCTGTTGCTGCCAGCAGAAGAAGGCAAAGTGATAGAGAAAAAAGCAGAACTCGCTGAATTAAAGAAAAAAATAGCCGCTTTGCAGGAGGTGATGCAGGAGAGACAGTCAAAACTTCAGAAAGAGGATGCCGTCCTGAAAGATGTTGATTTACGGATCAGCGATATCAACAGTAATTTACGTGATCTGGATAGGCGGAAACAGGGTCTATATACGGAACTGTCGGATTTACAGGCCAAAAAAACTGAGACGGTTGCCGCTTTGCAGGCCGAGCAGCAGATACTTGCTCAGCAGCTGAGATCTGCTTATGTCAGCGGTCATGAAGAATATATCAAATTAATAATGAACCAGCAGGATCCTGCTGTAGTGTCACGCATGCTGGTCTATTACCGCTATCTTACTGAAAGTCGTGTCCGGACTATCAATAGAATAAATCAGCATCTTGATCTGGTAATGACACTGGAATCCGGTATTCAGACGCGTTCTGTAGAATTAAAAAATCTGATCAACCTACAGCGTGAACGCTGGCGTAGCCTGAAACTCGCCTATCTTGAACAGAAAAAAGCTGTCCAGGCCTTACGCAATGAACTGGCGGGAAATCTGCAGCAAATTGAGCGTATGCAAAATGATGAGCAGGAACTGCTGCGCCTGATCGAAAAATTGAGAGAAATCATTGATGAATTGCTGGATGAAGAAAGAACCGGGACCAGTTTTCAAGAGCTGCGTGGGCTACTGAAACTGCCAGTGAAGGCTGATATAGTCGTCCGCTTTGGTGCCCGTCGACAAATTGGAAATATGCGCTGGAAAGGCATCATCCTGGCAGGTGAACTGGGTAGTGATATCCACGCAGTGTATCAGGGCCGAGTGGTTTTTGCTGACTGGATGCGGGGTTTCGGGCTATTATTAATCATTGATCACGGCGACTCATACTTAAGCTTATATGGGTATAATGAGTCGATAATCGTCGAGGAAGGCGATTGGGTAGCTACAGGCCAGACAGTTGCAAGCATGGGTAAAAGTGGTGGAAGCAGCAAGCCCGGCCTATACTTCGGTATTCGCTACAAAGGGAGACCACAGAATCCCCTGCGATGGGCACGGCGATGACCGGCATCGGGATATCGGATTTCTGCAGAAATCCATACATTTTTTTAAATGGCTTGATATCATGCAGGATGAATTGTGTTAGCTGGTTGTGGTGCGTTGTTTCAGGTAGCTGACTTACTAACAGATTGACGTATTTTGATTAGGAAATACTGGAGACAGGAATGACAGAGAAAAGACGTGTAGCTGTGATATTTATCCTGGGGCTGGCCCTGGGAGTGGGCATAACAATATACAGCTCAGTGTTCGCCGGCAATGATAAAAAATCTGCCGCATCCTCTTTGCCTCTGGAAGAACTACGGGCATTCACCGAGGTATTCGGCAGGGTGAAATCTGATTATGTCGAACCAGTCAACGACAAGGATTTGCTGGAATATGCCATAAAGGGGATGTTGTCGGGCCTGGATCCACATTCTTCGTATCTTAATCGCGAAGAATTCAAGGAAATGCGCATTGGCACAGATGGGAGATTTGGCGGACTGGGTATTGAGGTCACTATGGAGAATGGCTTCGTCAAAGTCATCTCACCGATTGATGATACCCCAGCAGAACGCGCCGGCGTTAATGCCGGTGATATCATCGTTCGACTTGATGATACCCCGGTCAAGGGTATGACACTGAACGAAGCAGTCAAGATCATGCGCGGCAAACCCGGCACAAGCATTATGCTGACGATTGTTCGTGAAGGTGAAGATGGTCCACTAAAGATCAAGATCGAACGCGATATCATCCGCATAAAGAGCGTTCGTGGCAGAACTCTGGAACCCGGCTACGGCTACATCCGCATCAGTCAGTTTCAGTCTGCTACCGGAGCCAGCATGCGTAAGAAACTCTCCGAACTTAAGAAAGAGAACGGCGGGAAGCTGAAGGGGCTGGTGCTTGACCTGCGTAACAATCCGGGCGGTGTGTTGAATGCCTCGGTGTCTGTAGCAGATGCCTTCGTTAGCAAAGGTAAAATCGTCTATACCGAAGGACGGGTAAAAGATTCGCTATTAACATTTAACGCTTCACCCAATGATCTTCTTAAAGGATCGCCAATAGTTGTGCTGGTGAATGGTGGCTCTGCATCGGCCTCAGAAATTGTTGCAGGTGCCCTGCAGGATCACCATCGCGCCATCATCATGGGCACCAAAACATTTGGTAAAGGCTCTGTTCAGACCATCATGCCAATGAGTAATGGTGCTGCACTCAAGATCACAACAGCACGCTATTTCACACCATCGGGCCGCTCAATACAGGCCGAAGGTATTGAACCTGATATAAAAGTAGAACAACTGAAAGTCAGTAAGGCGGAAGAAAGCAAGGTACAACGTTTACGAGAGGCAGATTTGCGCGACCACCTTGAAAATGGCAATGCTAAAAAGAAAGGCAAAAAGTCTGATAAAGCTAACAGCTCAGAAAAAAACAAGGATAATGATAAAGAAAGTGACAATAAAGACATCCAGAAAGACGACTATCAGCTAAATGAAGCACTGAACCTGCTGAAGGGTGTCAATATTGTAAAGCAGCTTAAATAAACTGTAGCAGAGGCAGCATGAAAAAGGTACTGGTTCCCCTGGCTGCAGGCTTTGAAGAGCTTGAGGCCGTTACTATTATTGATTTACTGCGCCGGGCAAATATCAGTGTTACCGTTGCCGGTCTGGTTGACGGAGCTATCACGGGTAGTCGAGGTACACGTATCCTGCCAGATGAAATTCTTGGTACGAGCTCAGCTTCAGACTACGATATGATCGTGCTGCCGGGTGGTCTACCCGGTGCAGATAATCTCAATAGTGATAGTCGAATTCATGATCTTCTCAAGCAGATGGCAGATGACGGGCGATACATCGCGGCGATCTGTGCGGCACCGAAAGTACTGGCGACTGCGGGCTTGCTGGTGAATAGAGAAGTCACATCATTTCCCGGCGTCCTGTCAGAGGTTGACGCTGAAGGGATGCATCATACGGGTATGAATACAGTCATAGATGGTAATGTCATTACTTCAAGAGGGCCCGGCACGGCAATGGATTTTAGTTTAGAATTAATTCAGCTGCTTGCTGGAACAGAAATTCGGCAACAGGTTGAGACAGGCCTTCAGCGCTAAAACTGGGCCTGGTAAGATATTTTTTAGATGCACCCTATTATGAACAACAAAAAAGGAGATTTACATATGTACCCTAAGCTCAAAGTGCTGGCATTCATCACCGTCCTCTTTACGTTCGCACTTCCGGCTAGTGCTCTTGAAGAGATCGTTCAAAGTGTTGCAACAGGATGTGAAAAAGAACTTTCTACCTTCTGTAAGGATGTTACTCCTGGGAAAGGCCGTATACTTGCCTGTTTGTATGCAAACTCGGATAAAGTATCGGGCCGTTGCGAATATGCCGTCTATGACGCAGCAGCACAGCTGGAACGCGCCGTTAGTGCCCTGACGTACGTTGCAAACGAATGTGACGAAGACATAGACAAGATATGTTCAAAAATGGAAGCAGGTGAAGGCCGTATCCTGACCTGCCTGAAAAAGAACGAAAATAAAGTAACAAAACGCTGTAACACGGCGATGAAGGATATTGATCTGCAGTTGAAGTAATAAAAAGGTGCATCCCTAATGGATGCACCTTTTTTTGTTTTACGTTTTATGTATTACGGTTTACATAAAACCTAAACCGTAACACGTAATGCAGCTTTTAGTCCTCCCATCGCCCAAAACCCTTAATAACTATTTCGTGCTCATCAAATGAGCCTTTGTCAGCACGTTGATGGCATGCATTGCACTGGCTGAGCTTGCCACCAATTTCAGGTAGATTAATGATCCGGTTCGGGATCTCCCGGTGTTCACGTTTGAAGTAAGGAATGTCAGTAATTCGCAGCGGCGGCTTCATGTTTGTTGCTTGCAGGCTGTACATGATTGCACGCGAACGGCGATAAGTTGATGACTCCGCTGCATTGGTAGTCAGGTATTCCGTGATTTGCTGTTCAGTCTGAGTATCCAGTTCGGCGTTATCTCCAAAGTGATCAGCCAGACCTTTCATCACTTTCTGCCAGGATGAAGATGGCAGTAAACCTGCCGGATAGGCAAAGTGACAGCTGCCACATTCTTCCGCGTATAAATCATTCCTTACCGGGGCAACACCGGTAGATCGTGCCTTCATATTTTGCCACTTTTCTGTGCCATAGGAATGGTCATCATCGTCACTCCAGGCACCTTGAATGCCCATGCCAAGAGCCCCGATCAGCGCTGCTGCTGCAGTAAAAAATATTAGGGTTTTCATTTCAATTCTCCTTTAAATACTTTTCAGATAGCTGGCAAAATCACCCTTTTCCTGTTCGCTACATTCACGGCCTAGAGTCCACTTGCAGTTACGTTTAAACCATTTAGCCGTCTTTTTAGGATCAGAAAATCGACCGGAATTTACTGATTGAGCCATGGGTTTTATCGGTTTGCCGGTACGAACATGCTTGCCGGCCTGGCGAGGATTGCTTGTGTGACAACTTGCGCAGCTACGTGGCTGTCCTGAAATAGTATGTTTCTGGTTCCATAAAATCCTGCCACGCTCTGCTGAAAATTTCTGCAGGCCAACTGAAGTATTTGGCAGTACAGTAATCGGCAGTGCCGTAATGGTAGTCATAATCAGATATGGAAGTATTCTCTTCATGATTAATTCACCTCATTGGTATCGAGTACACGCTTATTGCCAGTAAGCATCGCCCTGGCGAGATTTTCACGATGCATGAAGCTCTCTATGATGACACCGGCAACATGTATGAAGACAAGAAAGAGGGTGAAGTTGGCAAAGAATTCATGAGTCTCTTCCAGTACCTCTCGCATAAATTCGCTGGTAATAGTAATCATCCCGGCAAGCGGGCCTGCCTGTTCGGCCACTGCATAGAGAACCAGTCCAGTGAATGAAGTTAGCAACAGACTGGCGATGAGTAAAAGTATCATTGCCCCACCCGCAGGATTGTGACCAAGATAACGTTTGGCACGGAAATTCAGGGTATCCTTGAGGAAGTTGCGAATACTGGTCAGCGAGTATGTGAAATCTGAGAATCTTGCATAGCGTGGACCGATAAACCCCCACACCAGGCGCAATGACAACAGACCCAGAATAACGTAGCCTGACAAAGTATGGACATAAAGAATATCCTCTTCAGTAAGGTAGGCTATGGTAAAGGCAAGCACCAGTCCCCAATGAAAAATTCGCACAAATGGGTCCCAGACTTTAGTCGTTATTTGCTTGTTCATAATTATTACTCCTGATATCTCATTTACTTGATGATAAGTTTACGCAATGTCGCCTGAAGGGGTGCTTAAGGGAAATTTAAGCTGAGGTTAAGGTTCAGTTTGAAAGAATGAATACTCGGTTTGGTTAAAAGGTATTGTTTTGAAATTTATACACATAAAAAAAGCTGTTTTTCTCGTGATGCTATTGTTGGCAGCGTTGATATTTGCTGCGCCGCTGGTGCTAGCTGATGATATAAGAGACATGCAGATGCCAAATGAGATCGTGTCACTCAAAGATCTGATTGCAACGGTGAATAAAGCACATCAGGGAAAAATCCTTGAAGTGGAAATGGAACAGGAAGATATCGATGGAAATAAAATATGGGTCTATGAAGTCAAATTACTGACCCGCAAGGGAAAGGTCTATGAACTTGTATACGATGCCACCACACTAGAATTACTGAAAACTGAAAACTGAATTTAATATGAGAGTACTGGTTATTGAGGATGATATTGATGTTGCCAGGCAGGTAGCAGACACCTTGCGCCAGGCTATGTATGTCGTCGACATTGCTCATGATGGTGAGGAAGGTCAGTTCCTCGGTGACACGGAAACCTATGATGTGGTGTTGCTGGATATCGGTTTGCCAAAACGTGATGGTCTGAGTGTACTGCAGCATTGGCGAAGGACGGGACGGGATATGCCGGTACTTATTTTGACTGCACGTGATACATGGCGTGAAAAAGTGGCCGGGTTGCGGGCAGGTGCAGATGACTATCTCGCCAAGCCCTTCGAGCTGGAAGAAATGCTGGCACGCGTAGAGGCATTGATTCGCCGGTCGGCAGGACATGCCAGCCCGGTAATTGAGGCGGGGCCACTCGCTCTTGATGTCAGTACTGCACGATTAACGGTGGCTGGCCGCCCTGTCGAACTGACCGCACTTGAATTCCGGACTCTTGCACACTTAATGCAGAATTCGGAGCGGATTGTTTCCAAGACTGAGCTGACGGAGCACCTTTATGAACAGGATTTTGATCGTGACTCGAATGTCATTGAGGTGCTGATCAATCGCCTGCGCAAAAAAGTCGGCGCTGAGTTGATTAAAACGCATAGAGGGCTGGGTTATCAGTTTCTGATACCGGGGGAGATTCCTGGGCGAGATGCGTAACTCACTGACACGGCGACTGATAGCGACTTCGTTCATTGGGATCGTCTCATCTCTGGTAGTGGCCGCATTACTGCTGGTATTGTTGTTCCGGGGGTATATTGAAAAGCGCTTTGAAGGCTCATTAGAGGGGCAGCTGGAAGAACTGGTCGCGGCAAGTGATGTTTCTGCTGAGGGGACATTTCTGATGAATTGGCGTCCAACGGATCCACGCTTCAATCGTCCCTATTCAGGTTGGTACTGGGAGATTCGTCAATCTGATGCCACAGTTTCCCGTTCGGATTCACTGTGGAGAGACAATCTGACTGTACGGGAGCCTGTAGAAGGGACACTACCTCACTTGCAGAAACTTACCGGGCCTGAAGACGAACCGTTGCATGCACTGGTACAGAAAATAACTTACCCACAGTCAAAGAGTCCTTTATTGTTCATAGTGGCAGGCCCTGTTTCTGATATCGACCAGGATGTTCGTGCATTTTCAATTCAGGTAAGTTTTACGCTTTTCATTCTTGGACTTGGTCTTTTGCTGGCGGTGTGGTTCCAGGTACGTTTCGGTCTGAGACCACTGCAGACATTGAAGCAGGCACTGGCTGATATTCGACAGGGTAAGACCGAGCGATTACCGAAAAGCTTTCCCGAGGAAGTGCAGCCGGTGGTCAACGAGCTGAATGCGCTGCTGGATCACAATGTATCCTTGTTGAACCGAGCCAGGACATATGCAGCAAATCTTGCCCATGCACTAAAAAACCCGTTGACAGTCATTCGCAACGAGAGCAGAGGCCTGGAAGAAGAGAAGCGCCTCATCATCAGGCGGCAGATTGATGCTATGGCGTCAAGTATGGACAGATATCTGTCCCGGGCACGAATAGCAGGCACCGCAGGTGTGCTTGGTGTGCGTGCAGATACAGGGACTGTTATTAAAGATCTTGTTTACAGTATGAAACAGCTCTACCGGGAACGGAATATTGAATTTACCCATACCATTCCTGCTGATTGCTGGTTCCGTGGTGAAGCAGAGGATCTGGAAGAGATGCTGGGAAATTTGATTGATAATGCCTGTAAATGGGCGTGTAGTAAGGTCTGCATCACTGCGCAATACACTGACGACTGCTTAACTATAGTTGTCGAAGATGACGGTAACGGAATTCCCGAGTCGCTCCGACATGAAGTACTGCAAAGGGGGCATCGTCTTGACGAAGAAGTCCCCGGCAGCGGTATTGGGCTCGACATAGTACGAGACATTGCCGAGTTGTACCGTGGTTCGCTTCAGCTGGAACAATCATCTATCGGCGGGGTTCGTGCCCGTCTCGTTCTCCCTGCAGCCTGAGTCTTTAATATCCTGGCGAATCTGACTGGTTTTCGGCAAATACCCCGTCGCTTGCAGCGGGATTTTTATTTTTTCTAATTCCCTGCAAGCAAAAAAAGCAGATATAGAGAGGCTACTGCCAGCACACCTGATAAAATTTTCCAGAATAATATTGGATTTCGCTCCAGTAATGGTTGAGGGGATGAACTCACAAATTTATTGTTTGGCTGTGTGAGGTCACGCAGGAATTCGGTCATTGCTTCATAGCGATTCCTGGGATCAGGATTAACAGCCTTGCGTAGCGCACCATCGACCCATGCGGCTAGTTGATCGTTATACACACGGCAGGAAATGTACTTCAGTTTATTTGCCGGTATTGACTTATCATTATCACCATAGGGTAATTTCCCTGTTAGAAGTTCGTAGGCGATAACACCAAAAGAAAACATGTCTGAGCGGTTGCTGCAGTTGGAACCGGCTATGCATTCAGGCGCAGTGTAGTTTATTGTTCCCTGCGGGACATTTTTCTCCAGATTGCTGAAGATTTCGGAAGTCCCGGCAACACGGGTTGAACCAAAATCTATGATCTTTAAGGTGCCATTGCTGTCGATCAGTATGTTCTCCGGCTTCAGATCCTGATGAACCATCTCAAGACGGTGAAAGGCACGCAGGCCATCGGCAATTTGCAGTAAATATTCTCTGGCGGTATTGATGTGGGTTTGAGGGTGATCATCTATCCATTGCCGCAATGACTGGCCTTCGACATATTCTGAAATGTTGTAGAGAAAACGCCGATGTTTCGGTTCAAGCGTTTTCAATACATGGATATTCTTTATGCGACGGCCCACCCATTCTTCATGCAGAAAACCATCAAGATATTCCGGGTCATCTCGATAGTTAACAGAAGGAGTTTTGAGAATAACTTTATCTCCGGTTT
>BTQX01000030.1:0-14310 GCA_036986095.1 Gammaproteobacteria bacterium | reverse complement strand
CGATTTCGCTAAATGATTTTGGTAAAACACAAAGTATATATTTCGCAGGTAATTATTACTTTTATTCTTTTACTTTTAAGGTATAGCGCAAAATGTTTATAAGATTTACAAAGATATATACAGATTCGGTATTTTGTGTACGTTGCAGAATCTGTCTAAATAACTGTATGGTTCACAAACGGAGACCAAAATGAAGAAATCACATTGGATTATAGTAGTGTTGTTGTTGGTGACAGGAATTGGATATGCGGCTGCGTCACCAATGATCACGATAAATCATATCAAAACAGGAATCGAAGAACAGGACTCTGAGAAATTATCAGAAAATATCGACTTCCCGGTTTTGAGGAAAAATATGAAGGAACAATTTAATGCAGCTTTAATGAAAGAGGCCACCTCAGAATTGGAAGATAACCCATTGGGTGCTTTGGCGATCGGTTTCGCATCAAAACTAGTGGATGGAATGGTTGATTCATTAGTTACTCCATCAGGTATTGCAAGTTTGATGGAGGGAAGAAAGCCTTCAAATGATCAATTGTCTAATCCAGATACGACTAAATCAAATAAAAAAGAGATCTTTAAAAATGCACGATATTCATATGATTCAACCAGTAAGTTCTCAGTTTGGGTTCCAAATGATAATGGTGAGGAAATACGTTTTGTCATACAGCGGACAGGTTTTGATTGGAAGCTCGCAAACATTGTCATCCCTATGGACAAAAACCCCTAACAAGGCAGATGAATCGTCCCGGAAAATACAATAGAACCAATATAGCAAAGTTATCACGTGCCATTCCCGGTTTTCAGCAGTAAGTGAGTTGTTGCTGAATGCCGCCACAGCACCACAGTAATTAAATTGCGAATGTAATCTTGTTAATTAAAGCTCCCCCTTTTATCTTAAATTGATACTACGTGATGGTATATGGTGGAACAACTAGGGTGCATTGCCATAAATTTCTACCATATCAGGACGCTCAGTGAAGTAATAGTGAGACCATATATAAATATGGTTGAATAGTGCAGCCAACAGTGCAGCCTCTGAAAATAAAAGCAATCCGGGCAAATAAAGGATCAGTAGACCAAAAACATACATCCCATTGTCAGTATATTTAAATATACCTTTCTTCACATAGGGCTCATTGTAGTCTCTGTCGAAATGATCGATGCCATAGGCTCTTTCAATAGTGAAATATTTTTTAACAGAATAAAAAAGGTAGAGTACAAATGGTGTGATCAAAGCCGCAATAAGATACGAAGTCATTGGCATCAAAGACAAGGTATCTTTGCTGCTTATTGCAAGAATAATTATAACAATCAATCGACCAGAAAATAATATTGAAAATCCTGCTGCATAAATTTTAAAAGACTTTTGCACACCAAATCGTTTTGTAAACACACCCAGATAAAGCTCTAATCGCCAGACTAGCCAAACATAAAGTTGATGGATAACAGGTACAGCAATCGCCAACCAGAACCATATTTTCGTGCTTACACCCCAGAATGAACCAAGCAGTATTTCGGGCTTGTTAGATGCGTAGAGTTGTACAGAAAGTAGTAGAAGAATTAATAACAGTAAATTCCATATTTGGTACCTGAATATTTTATCTATTGCAGTCATACATAACCTTTTTATATATCGAACCGAAGGGAATTAACTAAGATTTAGATTCTGGTCATCGTTACCGTGCCAGCACTCGAGCCAGTGCATATGCCTGTGTTTATATACATAGTAAAGCTACCGGATAATGAGGCTGGTCTGCCAGAGACTGAGAATTGAGTAGTCGATATCGATGTCGTGAAACTGCCATTGAATCTATTATCAGCAACAACGCCGGTAAAATCTTGCACCATGTCATCTCCACAGGATACGAAACCAGCCGGTAACGGGTCGCGTGATACGTTTGTCCCTGTCACTTTATTCCCCTGCTGTGACAGTTTGATTGTAAAGGATCGTATTACGGGGCCTTTGCTATCAACAAAAGGAACAACACGCCAGTTGCCGCTAACATTTAAATCACCGTCATGGTTTAAATTACCGCTGCCACTACAGGCCGTTAATCCAAGAGTGACACTTAGCAAGACAAAAGCTACAAGTATTTTATTCATTTTTTGTTCCATTTTAATAATTTGTATATTCGAACACAGTAAAAAACGATATGTTCTTCAGAATAAATAGAGATGAGGCGTTATTTCAGGCGTGAGTATAGCAATTTATAATGGTCGTGTTGTCATGGCTCGCCTGTACTTGACGACATTGAGGTGGAAGGTTAAAGTCCAGTGCCCCGTCACTTTACACTGGTCAACAACCAAAAGAAGAAAATCCATGACGAAATCAATCCTTGGTGTCCTGCTTGCGGCGCTATTCATGTCACCAGCCGCTCAAGGGCTGGAAAAACCCAATATTCTGGTGATCATGGGTGACGACATCGGCTATTGGAACCTCAGCCATAACAATGACGGCATGATGGGCTACAAGACGCCCAATATTGATCGAATCGCCGCTGAAGGCACCCGTTTTACTGACTACTACTCCGAGCAATCCTGTACCGCCGGGCGCTCTGCGTTCATCACCGGCCAGATGCCTGTCCGTACGGGCATGACAAAGGTGGGGGTACCCGGCGCCGACCTGGGCATTCAGAAAGAAGATCCCACACTCGCTACCCTGCTCAAAACAC
This sequence comes from Gammaproteobacteria bacterium, assembly GCA_036986095.1. Taxonomy (GTDB): domain Bacteria; phylum Pseudomonadota; class Gammaproteobacteria; order BMS3Bbin11; family BMS3Bbin11; genus BMS3Bbin11. The sequence continues at coordinate 11,635 of BTQX01000030.1, read as the reverse complement.
AGGGCTATGCGACGGGACAGTTCGGAAAAAATCACCTCGGCGACCGCGATGAATTTCTGCCCACAGAACATGGCTTCGATGAGTTCTTCGGTAACCTCTACCACCTCAACGCCGAGGAAACACCAGAGGATCCGCAATATCCGAAGGATCCCGAGTTCCGTAAGAGATTCGGACCTCGAGGTGTGATCAAATCCACGGCTAATGGTAAAGTTGAAGACACCGGCCCGTTGACGAAAAAGCGAATGGAAACTATCGACGATGAATTTCTCGCCGCCTCTCTTGATTTCATTGACCGCAACCACAAAACGGGTAAACCGTGGTTCACCTGGTTCAACTCCACACGCATGCATTACTGGACCCACGTGCCGAAGAACTGGGAGGGAAAATCCAACCTCAATTTCTACGCCGACGGCATGCTGCAGCACGATGACCACGTTGGTCAGCTGCTGAAAAAACTTGATGACCTCGGTATTGCAGACAACACAATTGTCATCTACACCACCGACAACGGTCCGCACTACAACCATTGGCCGGACGGCGCTATTAGCCCCTGGCGTGGTGAGAAAAATACCAACTGGGAGGGTGGCTTCCGCATAGCGACCCTGATTCGCTGGCCCGGTCATATTGCTGCCGACCGGGCGATCAATGGCATAACCTCACACACGGACTGGGTGCCAACTCTGATGGCTGCAGTAGGAGAACCGGATATCAAGCAGAAACTGCTAAAAGGCCACCGTGCGGGTGAACGTACTTACAAAGTGCATCTCGATGGCTACAATCTATTGCCCGCCCTCACCGGCAAGAGCGACGAGTGGCCACGAAAGGAATTCTTTTACTGGAGTGACGACGGCGATCTGACCGCAATGCGATACGGCCGCTGGAAACTGATCTTTATGGAACAGCGTGCGAAAAAACTGCAGGTCTGGATGGAACCCTTCATAAAGCTACGTGTGCCGTTTCTTTTTGACCTCCGCATGGATCCTTTTGAACGTGCCTCGACGGATGCGAATGCCTACTTTGAATGGGCTGACCGTAAGCAGTATATAGTGATGGCTGCGGCCCCGATCGCTGGCAGGATGATCGCAACTTTCAGGGACTTCCCTCCTCGACAAAAACCCGCCTCATTCAACCTCGATGATGTGATGGAGACTTTATTGGAACCGGGGCCCGGCAACTAGCTTCACCGTTCACAGCACGCATCTGGGCGGGTAATACCTTTATGGTAACTACTGTGCCACTAGCGGCTGTAGCTCCCAGTAATTTTCACTGATCTGTTTGAGATTGCTGCGTTTCGATGCCGGCTTTGCCTGATTCAACAGCTGGTTAAGATCATTGACGACAGTCTCTTGATAGAGGTGATAAACATGGCCTGACGGATAACGCACCGGCAGGTCGGAAAGATCGATGATTTCTATTCCTGCCAGACCTTGCAGATGCTCCCCGGGCTCTCCCAGACGAGGATAACCGTGTACCTGCCTGGAGAGTGCCAGCGATTTGTCATTAGCCGAGACGTAGACAGTGATAGTCCGCGCCAGTGGCTTAATTTCCTGCAGATACTGTTTAAATATACCGGCATCTATGTCCGCTGCCATCAGCGCTATCTGGTTAAATAAGGGCTTACTACCAGGCTTAGCCTGAGCCATTCTGATGAGCGCAAGGAATAGCCCGCGTGTTCCCAGGCTGTGTGCAACAAGATTGACCTTGCCTGCACCAAAACGTGTCACCATGTCGCTCAGTGACTCCGCCAGTGGGCGGATGCTCCAGTACAGATCCGCCTCATCACGTGTGTAATTCAGCAATGAGCCTTCAGATGGCCAGCTATAGAGAAATAGCCTTCCTTCCAGTTGCAGTGACTCCTGAAAATATGAAGAGCGTTTGCATGCCTTCTCAAAGCTGATATAGAAACCATGCATGTAGAGTATCGGCGTCTGTCCCTGCGAAGTTTTCTCGAGTTTCTGCCACAGTGCCGCGGTGGTTGATTCTCTAATCGCTTCCAGCTTCACTCTATCTTCAGGTATAAAGTACGGGACTCTTTCCGCAATAGATCTCAGTGCCTTGATCGGGGTACTGGAGACATCGCAGTATCCAGCTTTCTCAGTACTGCGCTCATCACCAAAGTATTTCGACGGATTTTTACTACCGGTTTTGTTTCGAATTGTGATGAAAGGGACTGTACTCAGCACTGCCCCATCAGCACTGCCACTGGCAGCGGGGTATCTCACGGCATCAGACAGTGACTCGCTATAACCATCGAGACTAAAAATAGCCAATAAGAGGATTCTAAGAATTACCTGCATCGGCGGCAACTAACCACCACCATCAGTCCTTCCAGGCATCTCCTGCTCGAAAGTATTCATTGCCGGTACAGCCGGTTTTGCAGGTTTTGTTCCCGGCATCATCTCAAAATCCGGCGTGAAATGGACCAGTAAAGGTTTCAGTTTTTCGTACACACCACGGTCGCCTTTAAGCGTCGCCTTGCCAGCCTTGATTTGATCATCGAAGCTGACTGCACCCATCATAATCTGCACCAGATCGGGACGTGAGATTGTTATGGTCAAGTTGGCATCAGCGGCCTGGAAGCCCTTTATATTGGTCAGTGTCGCATTGCTCAGCTCGACCACGAACTTCTCTTTATTGTCAGGTGTGATCAGGTTGATTTTGAACGCAAGACCTTCGGCTTTCTTGCTGTCCAGCCGCACACCCAGAAAGTCCAGCCACAATGCAGTGTCCATCGCCCGAATCATGTCCGGGCCGGAGGTTTCTGGTATCGCACCACTGGGTATTCCGTTGCGCAGCTCGAAAGCAGCGGCCAGAAAGGCGTTGCGTACGCTCGAACTTTCCTGCGTATAGCCAATCTGCTCGAATACGTCTGCCAGCAGATCTTTGGCAGGCTGATTTTGTGGTTCAGCATAAACCAGCTTGTTCAGAATCTCCTGAGCGTAGCGATACTTTCCCTGTTTGTATAGCTCCTGACCTTTTGACATGATCGGTTTGGCACCCCCCATCATCTCCACATACAACGGTGCCGAGTCCTCCGGTGAAAGCGGAAGCAGTGTAGCCGGGTTGCCATCCCAGAAACCCAGATAACGATTAATGACCGCCCGGCTGTTATTGCCCACATCGCCGTGGTAACTGTGCGCTGCCCACTGCTTCTTAAGACTGGCCGGCACTTCATAGACATTATGAATCTGATTTATCGTTGTACCCTGGTTGGCCAGAAACAGTACGCCATTGTTCAGATGTGCATAGGTGTCACGCTGCGCCCGCAGCACCTCCTGAATTCGTTTATTGCCCCAGCGCGGCCAGCTATGGGAAGCGAACATCACTTCGGCATCCTGCCCGAACATATACAGCGCATTGTTGATCTGCTTGGACCACTCAAGTGCATCACGTACCAGCGCACCACGCAGGGTGTAGATATTGTGGATGGTACCGGTGACGTTCTCGGCTGCCCAGAAGGCTTTAAGGTCCGGGAACCAGGTGTTCATTTCAGCCGGGGCTTCGGTGCCCGGTGTGTTCTGGAACACCATGCGCACACCATCTACAGTCAGTTCCTCAATGTCGTCTTCAATGATGACTGTGGGTGGAATAAGGCCGGTATTACCCGCCGCCACATTCTTGCCAATGGCCTGATCTACATGACCCAAAGGATCGCGAGGCAACAGTATGCCGTACTGGAAAAACAACCGCCGGTTCATGGCATTGCCAGCGTAGATATTCTCGGCAACCGCATGATCCATGAAGCCGACCGGTGCGATGATTTTGACCTTACCGCTTTTTACGTCAGCCTCGTCGGCTACGCCGCGCACACCGCCGAAATGATCACCGTGAGAGTGCGAATAAACGACGGCGACTACCGGTCGCTCTCCGAGCTTTTCGTTGATGAACTTCAGCGCAGCGGCTGCCGTCTCTTTTGCAGTCAGCGGGTCAAACACGATCCATCCTGTATCGCCTTTAATGAAACTGATATTGGCCAGATCAAAGCCACGCACCTGGTAGATCTTGTCGGGTATCACCTCGTACAGACCGTAGTTCATGTTCAGGATAGCCTGACGCTGCAGCGATGGGCTGATGCTATCGAAGTCCTTACCCTGCAGCAGCCAGTCGTAGCTGCCCATATCCCAGGCAACGTTGCCGGCTTCAGCCATAATCTGCCGGTAATCTGGTGCGGCGATAAAGCCTTTTTTCTGTTCCTCGAAATCCCTTTTGTCTGCAAATGGCAGTGTTTCACGCTGCTGCTTTTGTGATTCTATTGTGTGCGTCGAAGGAAGCTTGCCCTTGGGGTCAAAGTGTTTCTGTGCATCCTGTGCATATAGAATGGGAGCCCCGGCGGTCAGTATTGCCATAGAAAATATCAGGCCAATAGTATTTTTCATTATTCGTTCCTTGTTTGATTGTAGTAATGGCTGTACCTGCTCGAAGAACAACAGATTCGGCTAACGAACGATCAGCGCGATCGCGCCCACAACGGTGTTCTAACAACATATTTCGCAGAGCGGAGAATATAGCATGGATGAAGATCAGGTCGAATCATTAATCTGTGTCTGACAACTCAACATGTTTTATATCAATGGGTACTATCTGCAGTTCTACTGATCCAACCTTTGATTTTATTCGCGAGATTTTTCCCTTCAGATCTTCTATCGATGGAGGAGTACCCGCACCTGCAATAATCACGGTGATGCCATCCTCCGAAACTTTTACTGCACGTAAACTATATCTCGATCCCTGTAACCAGTCATCCATCACCTGTGTGGTGCGTGACTGAACCCAGGAATCCCGTGCGACTCTTACACTGGTCACTGTCAGCGGGATCGTCACGAGTAGAACGCCTATTCCGATACTATAAAAAGCTCGGCGGCGAGCAACGCCGGTCAATGTTTGTGTGGCGGCTTTTCCCAGACCCAGGAACGCCAGCACGCCGCCACCCGCCAATAATATAGCCAGAAAGTTGGTCATAAAAAGAAGCGCCGACCCCCAGGCTGCCTGCCATTGACTTTCCGACAAACTGAGGCCTAACACGCAGAGCGGTGGTACTAGAGATATGGCAATGGCGACACCTGGCAGCGAGTCGGTGATGTCATCACGACTAAAAGCGAAAGCGCCCGCTGCTCCCGACGCCAGGGCAATGGCAAGATCGGTTGTGCGCGGGTAAATACGCCCGACAATCTGGGTATTTGTATCAAACGAAATTGCAACCCCGTAGGAAACCCCTACCAGCCAGGAAATACCAACAACAACTGCAACACCGGCAGCAACCAGCAGTAATGAAATGATGGTCCGTGAAAGCGAACCCATGACCAGCGCCGCAGAAGTCGCCATGATAGGTGTCATCAGAGGAGCAACAATCATGGCACCAATGACGGTGGCCGGCGAGTCGTTGAGTACGCCGTATACGGCGATAATGGAGGAAAGAGAGAGTAAAACGAAAAACTTAACCAGAAACGGTCTTTGTTTCTCCCCTTCAAAAAACAACTTGCTCTCGAACCCCGGCAAGTCTTTCGGTCGAAATCTATTGTCACGAAATACTTCTGATAAGACACTCAACTTTTGATAGCTCCTGTAAATTTTCGCTCATTATATATGCGCAATCAGTTTTAAGGAATGCGGTAGGAATAAGGATTGCAGCATGCTACCAATTCAGCCCATCAATGGCACATCAACAATACAAGGGGCCATGACCCTTCTGGCGCTATGTGCGCAAACGCTGTAGTTAGAACGGTAACGCGCACAGGCCTGTTCCCCTGATATACAAAGCGCACTGGTACGTCGAGAACGGGCGGTGAAAAAGAACTGGACGCCCATCATGGCCATGCCGGTAAAGGCCAGCGTCATGGGAAAGTCTCACCAGAAATCGGAACCGGGTAGCCTCTCTCCGTTCTTTAACACCAACAGCGGTGCCAGCGTCAGATAGGCACTGACCCAGAAGATGACCGATAAGATAGATTTCACAGGCATTAAAGGATTTCGTAATCAGATCAATACGACTTTCTAAACCCTACAAGGATAGTGTAATCGCGTTCGACCTGCGGGCCGTCGAGGTCCTGGTAGACAGGAACGACGCCCTCTACCGATAACCGCACTCCCTCGATTGCGCCGGATGTAGCGAGAAAATTAACGCCGAGCCCAACGCTCAAAAATTTCCCTGCCTGCAGCTTCGAATCAGCAGCGGGAACCATGTTCGGGTTTAACCTTAAGTCCTCGCCATCGACATTCTTGACCACATCGCCGACTAGCCGCAGCGACGTGCTGACCCGGTCGGTCCAGCGTCGTGCGCCCCAGGCGGTGGCCGAATAGACATTGCCTAAACTGTAGTTTTCGTCATTGTCGCCGAGTCGGAAGGTAGCTGTCGCCTGGCTTCCCCACGACCAGTCGTCATTTTTGCCGGTATAGGTGATCCCCGGCAAAAAATCGAAAGTGCCCGATCCAAGTTGCATGGAATAGGGAAGAACCTGGTCCTTACCGGCAGGCGTGTCGTCGCGCTTATTGATGGATCCGGTGGGAAAGCTCATGCCGGCACTCAGGTTAAGGATGTGCCCGCCGCTCTTGTAGACGTCAAGGCCACCAATCAACTTCAGGTCGCCGACCCCTTGCGCGTAGGTTGTAAAGTTGACCCCGGCCCGGTTCAAGTGATCCTTAGATTTCCAGGTATACGGGATCATCGCCATGATGGAGATGTCATCGCTGATCCCGTACATGACACCGACCATGAGCATGTCTTCGTCCATGCTCAGAGGCGCAACCATATAATCCTTCAGCACCTCCGATGTGCTGACCCTGCTGGTTCCGTCCCGGTTACCGTCCATGCGCATATTCATGTACTGCAGCACCGGCATGGTGACGCCTTTTGGCGGACTCATGCCACCGACTATGCCCTGTGGCGGTACCATGTCCGGACGCATCATCGATCCCATGTCGCCCATGGTCGACATCCCGTCCATACCACCCTTAGTCATGTCTTTCATAGGGGCAGGCTCGCCTTCAACCTGGGCACTCGCGGTGCCCGAAATAGTGAAAACCGACGCAGCCACTAGCACTCCGGCACTGGCCAGCTGAAAAAGGCCACCCGATAGCCTGGATAACTGCCCCCTGTTACATGTTCTGTATGAATCTGCACGCATTATTTTCTCCTTGTATTCTCTATGCCACCGTTAAATCTAAACTATTCATAGTATATAGAGACACCGTTAAGATTTATCCATGTCCATATCTTTATCATGGTCTTTATCCGTTTCCATATTCATATCTTTGTCCATATCCGTACTCAATGTCCATATTTCCATCGCTATCGGTATGACTCTTCATGAAAATTTGCTGACCAATGATTATCAGTATAAATCCGGTGGCCGCGGAAAAAAGAACCAGCGGGTCAGTCTTATATTTGAGTACCACAAAAGTAACCAGAATTATTGAGTCAAAAATGATAGCGATAGCGGGGACGATCGGATTGAAGTCAATATCCTTACGTAAGTGACGAAATAGTCCCCAATGAATCGCGATATCCATGAGTAAATAGAAGATCGCCCCGATTGCCGCAATCCGGGTTAAATCAAACAAAACCGTCAGAGCCATTGCCAGCACGACAGTAAATATCAATGCGGGATTAAAGCCAGATTTTTTTTCTAAACCCGGCACCTGTTTCATCATTCCGAGCATACCGAGTAATCGAGAAGAAGAGAAAACACTGGCAAAAACGCCCGATACCGTTGCAACAATGGCGATGAATACCGTAAACCACAACCCCCAGTCTCCAAAGATGGGGCGTGCAGCTTCAGCCAAAGCGTAATCCTTTGCTATGATAATTTCATCAACACTCAGGTTTGCTGCAACCGATAAGGCTAACGACACATAAATGATGACACAAATTATAAGAGAGATGATTATAGAACGGCCAACATTGCGATTAGGATTTACAATGTCACCACCCTGGTTGGTAATGGTAGTAAATCCTTTATAGGCGAGAATTGATAAGGCCAGTGCGGCTAAAAAATTACCTGTAACGGACATACTGCCATCACTGACACTGGTCGCAGACTCAAAAGAAGGAATGACACCGACGATCAGACCCGCAACAGCGAATATGGCAAGACCCACAATTTTGATAATCGCCGTAGTATTCGCCGTGGCTTCGATTATTTTGTTGCCTGAAATGTTTATAATAAAAGCGACGGCAATGAGTGCCACGCCTAAAATTGGGACTAAAATACTGGTGCTATCAATATCGAATAGCCTTAAGGTATAAGCACCAAATGTACGGGAAACAAGACTCTGCGCTATCACCATAGAAGCGTACATCAGCAAAGAGAAAGTACCCGTCACGACACCCGGGCCATAAGCTTTTCTTAAAAACTTTGCAATTCCCCCCGATGATGGATAGGCATTCGAAAACCTGACATAAGAGTAAGCACTTAAACCCGACACGATCGCCCCTGCCACAAAAGCAAGAGGGAAAAGACCCCCAACCAATTCGGCAATCTGCCCCATAAGAACAAATATGCCCGCGCCAATCATCACCCCGGTGCCTAAGGATACAGACCCTATCAGAGATAACTTCACCTTCGCTTCCTGTTTAATTTCCATGCCTTATCCCCTTCTTATTTTGTAAGCACGAGTGAAATTTTCTGAAGTAAATCTCGACATTACCTGAGATGTTTTGATGACATTGATTCGATTCTTCATTTTATTATTTACCACCCTTAATAGGTATGCACCTTAGTTCAGTATTTTACAAATTCCCTGCACATCTACAAAAAAACCGGGATCAGATACCCATTTTCTTTAATATAAACACAATCTAGTATCTGGCCCCAGTTTCTGTAACGAGCTAATATTAATGCTAAATGCCGAGGCGAACTCATATTGAGTTATGCCAGTCTATGCCCTGATTTTTTGACATCAACAGGGGAAGATTCATGGACAACTGCCTTACCTGTTTTACTTTTTGAAAACTCTAGCGCATCATCAAGGCCTTGTTTGATACTGCCAAATGCATTACTCATTTCTGGCCTCCATCGTGTCAGCAAAAACGGCGCTCTGACCACGATTAATGTAACTGCTTAGTAATTTTACTACCCTGGCCTTTCCCGGTTGAGGCTAACGGGTTATTTCAATCTCAATAAAATTGCATATTAAAGCCAAAAAATATCTGAGTTTCAGGCTGTCCCGGACCTTTGTCTGCCACGGTAAACTGCGGTTCAATAAAGGCGTTATAAACAGTCTTTCCTCTTTTGAAGACCTTGCCGATACCCAGTCCGACTGGGATGTTGTAGTTATCATTTTCCAGATTGAATGCCCAAATTCCTACTGAGCGGAGGTAATACCCCTTACCCAGCTGATACATGGCAAAAGGCTGAAAAGCGGCAAAATTTACATCAGCACGTTTATCATCACCGGCAAAGCTGTGTTGCCAGGTCAGCAGATAACCGTACTGAAATTTTGTTGAAGTAGCATTAAACAAGACGTTAGCCAGACCTGCCGACCATTTTTCACTGCCCAGCAGATCTTTTGTTGCTGTCGGCATTGTGAGCTGGGGACCAACACCAAAGCTAATAGCAGGGTTACCGGTATCAAACAGATAGGCAGCAAACATATGCTTTCTTCTCGATTCCCGTATCAATCATACGTCGCCGTGCTAATTTACCCGCCCCATTACCCGGGCAACCGGGTCCATTTAGTCTCGGCAGCGAAGAAAAACTGGTACAAGTTTTTTCAGATGCAGGCTTCAGGGATATTGAAGTCAAAACTATCAATGCACCAGTACGGGTCGCATCGGCTGCAGAATACCTGCAATTTGAGCAGGAAACTTTCGGTGCATTACACCAGATGTTAGCCGGTCTGTCAGATTCCGAGCATGATGAAGCCTGGAGTGAAATTGAGGAGGCGCTAGTTCAGTTTGAGACCAATGGCCAGTTCGAAGGGCCATGTGAGATGCTTGTTGCAGCAGGGACCCGGTAATCTTTTTGCGTTTCTTCTCACAGTTTATGTAGATACATTTAATCGCAACTTTTCTAACTAAAACCATACTTGAGAGATAAGGTGACATCGGGAGGGGACGCGAACTCTCAGAATATTTCTAATATAATCAGAACATTAAAAAGCCCCGTGTTTTTACAAAACACAGGTCGTTTATTTTTCTTATAATTCAATGAATTACAAGGTTATATGGCGTCCCCAAGGGGGTTCGAACTTATCCCCCAGATTCATGCAAGCTCACGAATATTGAATATTTGATTGATAATCAATAGGTTATTGCTTGTCACATGACAAGAACCTAGTCTGTTTGAGAATGTGTAAACTTCAATTGTTACAGCATTTCTATAGACTTCACTTTTTCTGGTAATTGCCTGCTAGCGCAACGACTACCCTGAATGAATGATTTTTTTGATTTGTTGCCAGGCTTATTTCTGTAGCGAATCTGGTTTTAGCTGCTTTAATGCCGCTAATAAAGGAGGAATATCATCACAGATAATGCTCCATATAATGTCATTATCGATTCCAAGATAAGCATGGATGAGGCGGTTACGGGTTGCAACTACTCTACGCCAGGGAATATCCGGGTTGCTTTGTCGAACGGTTTCGGGAATGTGCGTTGCTGCCTCGCCAATCAATTCCAGGTTACGTAATACTGCATCATAGCTTATGCCACTAGCAGTGAATGAGTGCTGGTCCATATCCTCCGTGTAAGTCAGTACCTTCTCAGCGAAATCGATCATATCACTGATATAGAATAACCACTCACGCACTGGAGGTGAGTTATCAGACATGGATCGCTTCTTGCTCGACATAGGGACGTAATTCAGGCCGCAGGGCTTTGTCAGTTACCAGGTCTACGGGGGAACCAAGCAGGTCTTCAAGATAGAATTGCAGGCCAAAATAACAACTGGATGTAGCTGGACCATCAAACGTTACTAATATATCAATATCACTTTGTGGCCCTGCTGTGTCGCGTGATGTTGATCCAAACAATGCGAGATCAGTGACACCAAATTTCTGCATCAGCTTTGTCTTATGTGCAGAAAGTAACTTTATGGCTTCTTGTTTTTTCATGTGTTATCTCTACTTCTAGAGTAAGTAGTATTTTTCATTACGTTGATTATCAAGCATTTGATATAACAATATGTCGCTCTTCTGAGCGCCATTGTAACCACTCTTTTGTATTCCTGCCAGAAAGAGACTTGTCCAATATTGAATAAGCGTACAAAGATACTTCATTCCAACATAAAATAAATTCTGCCCGATATTTTTCAAACAACACCTCCATGCACTTTTTACGTTCCAGGCTGGCCTGAACTGCTAGTTTTACCAAAGCAGCTGCCCTTATTGTGGTAACCAATTCACATTTCTACCGCAGCTTCTCTAATAAAATATCGGGTACGGGGGATAGCATGGCGTCGGCAGGGGGATTCGAACCCCCAAAATATTACGAATAAAATCAAGTAATTAAAAAGCCCCGTGTTTTTTGAAAAACACAGAGCTTTAATTTTTTCTTATAATTCAATGAATTACAAGGAAATATGGCGTCCCCAAGGGAACGCCACCTTATCCCCCAGATACATGCTACCTCTCAAATATTAAATATTTGATTGATAATCAATAGGTTACATTTTAACAATGATAAAAAATGAAAGCTTAGCAA
>BTQX01000029.1:0-14472 GCA_036986095.1 Gammaproteobacteria bacterium | reverse complement strand
ATTGCACCCACGGCGCTGACAGACTTTACTGCCCTGTATTGTGAGCAGGGTGTCACCCAGATGGTGACCCACCTGGATATGAAAGATGTGGAAGCTGTTGGCCTGGTGAAGTTTGATTTCCTGGGTCTGCGGACCCTGACCATCATCGACAACACATTGAAAACGGTAAACCGCTTCCGCGAAAAAAATGCTCAGCCACCGATGATACTGGAAGATATTGATCTCAGCGATAAAAAAACATTTAAGTTGATTCAGGCCTGTGGGACAACGGCTGTTTTCCAGCTTGAATCCAGTGGCATGAAAGATGTCATTAAGAAACTACAACCAGATAACTTCGACGAAATGGTCGCGCTGGTCGCCTTATATCGCCCGGGGCCATTGGGTTCGGGCATGGTTGATACCTTCATTAAACGCAAGCACGGTCGTGAAAAAATTATCTATCCGCATCCGTCGCTGGAGGAAATACTGAAACCTACCTACGGCGTGATTGTGTACCAGGAACAGGTAATGCAGATAGCCCAGGTACTTGCCTCGTTCACATTAGGTGCGGCGGATATGCTACGCCGTGCGATGGGTAAGAAGATCGCAGAAGAAATGGCGAAGCAGCGCGAGAACTTTCGGGCTGGCGCTGAAAAAAACGGTATCGATGTTAGACAGGCAGACAGTATCTTCGATTTGATGGAGGAATTTGCCAAGTACGGTTTCAATAAATCACATTCCGCCGCCTACGCGCTGGTTTCATTCCAGACCGCCTGGTTCAAGGCACATTACCCGGCGATGTTCCTCGCCTCAACGCTGTCAGCGGATATGGAAAAGACCGATAAAGTAGTTACATTAATAGCAGAATGCCGTGATATGGAGTTAACGGTGCTGCCACCGGATGTTAATAGCTCCGGTTTTTCCTTCGAGGCAAGTTCAGAAGATACTATCGTATATGGTCTCGGTGCGATCAAGGGTATAGGACAGGCGGCGATAGAAGAAATTACCCGTGCGCGGGAAGAAAAAGGGCAGTTCAATGACCTGTATGATTTTTGTCGTGCACTGGATTTGAAAAAAGTGAACCAGCGTACTTTAGAGACGCTGATTGGCGCGGGTGCGCTGGATAAAATGGGTGTGCACCGCGCAGCCTTGATGGCGAACCTGACGAATGCGATGTCCTTGTCGGGACAGGAACTTAGAAATCGTGCCTCAGGACAGGATGACTTATTTGGCAGCAGCGATGAACTGGATCTCGATATCGACTGGATAGAGGTTGCAGAATATTCAGAGGATGAGCGTCTTAAAAGGGAAAAAAAGTATCTTGGACTGTACCTGACAGGGCATCCGATGAATCAGTATCACAGGGAACTGAATAATTTTATCAGTTGCAACTTGAGTGATGTTGAATCAGCAGAGGGAAAACAGGTCACCATAGCGGGTCTGATTATTGCTATGCGCACACGTAATTCGCGTCGTGGTCGAATGGCAATTTTGACTCTGGATGACCAGTCTGCCTGGTTGGAAATTCCCATATATTCAGAGCTCTATGAAAGCAATAAGCAATTACTGCAGGAAGACAGACTTGTCATCATCAGCGGCAAGGCCGGCTATGATGATTATTCCGGCGGCACCCGGCTCACCGCCGAGCGTATTCATGACATGGACTCAGCCCGTGAGACCTTTTCTACCGACCTGCGTATTACCCTGAAAAAGAAAGTAGAAGACGCCGCTGAAAGCCTGCAGGTTGCGCTGCAGCCGGTAAAAGGCGGTTCCACACCAGTAATTATTGATTACATGAATGAAGAGGCCAGAGCAAGCATCCATCTGCCACGTGAATGGTGTGTACACCCCTCAGCCAGGTTGCTGGATGAGCTAAACAAACTCCCTGTCGTCAGTAAGGCCGTATGTGAATACAATGCTGCCGGGGCACGTATGAATTGATTAAGCTACCCTTTATCCTTAGATCGGTATAGCGTTATACTTTCACCCGACTAGATCATTACTGCTGGAACCATAGATGAACCTCAACTTTCTTGATTTTGAGCAACCTATCGCCGAACTTGAAGCCAAGATCGACGAATTACGGCATGTTGGCATCACCAGCGACATCAGTCTGACCGACGAAGTGGAACGTCTGCACAGTAAGAGCATCAAGCTGACTGAATCGATATTTTCCTCATTGACTTCGTGGCAGGTATCGCAGCTTGCCCGTCATCCCCAGCGTCCCTACACGCTTGAATATCTCGACAGGGTATTTACAGACTTTCAGGAACTACATGGTGATCGCATGTTTGCTGATGATCCTGCGATAGTCGGCGGTCTGGCACGCCTGGAAGGTCGTCCGGTGATGGTGATTGGGCATCAGAAAGGACGTGACACAAAGGAAAAGGTGTACCGTAACTTTGGCATGCCACGGCCAGAGGGATATCGCAAAGCCATGAGATTGATGGAGATGGCGGAGCGTTTCCACCTGCCACTGCTGACTTTTATAGATACCCCCGGTGCCTACCCGGGCGTTGATGCAGAAAAACGGGGTCAGAGCGAAGCCATTGCGCGTAATTTGTTTGTTATGTCTGATTTGAAAACCCCCATTATTTCGACGGTGGTTGGTGAAGGGGGGTCGGGCGGCGCGTTGGCAATCGGCGTATGTGACCGGCTTTTGATGTTTCAGTATTCGACCTACTCGGTAATTTCACCGGAAGGCTGCTCAACTATCCTGTGGAAGAGTGCCGATAATGCCGCGGATGCCGCTGAGGTGATGGGATTGACAGCACAACGCCTGCAGGAACTGGGTTTGATAGATGAAATCATTGAGGAACCGTTGGGTGGTGCGCACCGCGATGTTGACCTGGCCGCAGAAAATTTACGCGAGGCGCTAGTGAAAAATCTCGATGCCCTGGATGCGATGACGATACCCGATCTGCAGGAGAAACGTTATCACCGCTTACGCCAGTACGGTGTCGATAATTTCCAGGAATAGCGCATTGCCTGTTAATTTCTCTGCCACCAGTCTCAGGCAGGTTCTGCATGATCAGCTTTCTGTTGAAGAAAATAGTGCTGTCTGCGTAGCCTTTAGCGGCGGTCTGGATTCGCATGTACTGTTACACGCGCTTTCCGCTCTGGCATCTGACTACCCATTCTCACTTAAAGCAATCCATATTGATCATTCTCTACAGCTGCAATCAGCAGCATGGGCAGGCCACTGTCAGCAGATATGCGATGGCTTGTCTGTGCCGCTTACCATCAGGACACTTAGCATAGATCAGAAAAAGGGTGAAAGCCTTGAGGCGGTGGCAAGGGATGCGCGCTATGCTGCATTGGCTGAAAATCTGTCTGAAGGTGGCTTATGTATGACTGCTCAGCACAGGAATGATCAGACTGAAACGCTATTGCTGCAGCTATTACGTGGTGCAGGGGTGCATGGGCTGGCGGCAATGCCTGCCAGTAAAGGGTTTTCCAGGGGTCGATTACTGAGGCCGCTGTTGGCTTTTACTCGTGAGGACCTGCTGAATTATGCAAACAGACACAAGCTGGTCTGGGTAGAAGACCCGAGCAATCAGGACAATAGATTCGATAGAAACTTTCTGCGCAATGAAGTATTGCCTGTTTTGCGCGAGCGTTGGCCGGGGATGGATAAAAGTCTGTCGCGCAGCGCACGTCATGCGGCCTCGGCAGCGACTATGCTGGATCATATGGCCAAATCAGATCTACTTTATTGCAAGGCAGCCAGCAACCAGTTTTTTCCGCCAGGCATTGCCTGTCTGAATGCTAACTTACTGGCCGGGCTGTCACCTTCGCACCAGGCAAATGCCCTGCGCTACTGGGTACGGATGAATGGCTTATCGGTGCCCGGCGATGAACGGATGCAAAGCCTGATCCATTTGCTTGAAGAATCATCGGGCAAGGGCAGTGTGGACTGGCCTGGAGGCGTGCTCAGACTGGAGAACAATAACCTGTGGTTATGTGATAAGACTAATCAAGTTCAAGCCGTTGACGAGTTGCTGGACTGGATTCTTCCGGTTCCACTACAATTTCAGAATTTTGAACTGCAGGCCACAAAGGAGAAGGGAGAGGGGCTGGCTAAATCCTTGCTCAATGATTTTTCCTTACGGGTTGGTTTTCGTCAGGGAGGTGAACAGTGCCGCATGCCTGGCGATCACGGCAGCAAGCCACTAAAGACCCTGTTCCAGGATCTTTCCATACCGTCATGGATGCGAGATAGTGTACCGCTGGTCTTTCTCGACGACGAACTGGTAGCCGTATCATCACTCTGGAGCAACCCCCATTACTTACCCGGACCGGATGAAGAGGGTTACGTAATCTCGGTTCATCATAAAGAGCCCTAAAATCAAATGCTCTCACCACAGAGGTCACAGAGGACACAGAGGTTTTTTGTTAATAAATTCCTGCTTTTATATGAGTTGACTCAGGTTTTATAAAATAATGTCCCTTTATACAGATAATTTCTTTTCCTCCGTGCCCTCTGTGACCTCTGTGGTAAAAAGCCTTTGAACCTGGATCTTGAAACTTGAAATCAATGTTCTGATTGTGAAGTATGGGCGGCTTTGGTATGCTTTCCTCCCGTTCGGGGACAGTCCCCGCACACTGACTTCTGAACGGTGAAATGACGAAATTTATCTTTATTACTGGCGGTGTTGTTTCCTCTCTGGGTAAAGGCATCGCTGCTGCATCCCTGGCTGCGATTCTGGAAGCCCGCAATCTTAAAGTAACCATGCTGAAGCTGGATCCGTATATCAACGTTGATCCCGGTACCATGAGTCCATTCCAGCATGGTGAAGTATTTGTCACCAACGATGGTGCAGAAACAGATCTTGACCTCGGTCATTACGAACGTTTTATCCGTACTACTATGACCCGCAAGAACAATTTTACCTCTGGGCGGGTGTATGAACGTGTTATCAGTAAAGAGCGTAGAGGTGACTATCTTGGTGGAACGGTTCAAGTAATTCCGCATATAACCGATGAGATCAAGGGACTGGTAGAGCAGGGTGCTGAAGGGGCCGATATTGCCCTTGTCGAAATAGGCGGCACCGTTGGTGATATCGAGTCACTGCCATTTCTGGAAGCTATTCGTCAGATGGGCATCGAAAAAGGCCGTGAAAATGTGGCCTATATTCATTTGACCCTGGTGCCCTGGATTGCGGCCGCCGGTGAGTTAAAAAGCAAGCCTACACAGCATTCCGTGAAAGAACTGCGCAGCATCGGTATTCAGCCGGATGTGCTGATCTGCCGAAGTGAGCGAGAAATTCCAGATGGTATGCGGAAAAAGATTGCCCTGTTTACCAATGTTGCTGTTGATGCTGTCATATCGGCCTATGATGTTGACAGTATTTACAAGATTCCATCATCTTTGCATCAGCAGAATCTGGATGCGATTATTTCACGACAGTTTAATCTGGATGTGCCGGATGCAGATCTTTCCGAGTGGGATCAGGTGGTTTACAACCTTGAACATCCTGAGGCGTCAGTGACGATAGGCATGGTGGGAAAATATGTCGATCTTACGGAGTCATATAAATCACTGTCTGAAGCCCTGATTCATGCCGGTATACATACTCGCACAGAGGTCAATATTCGCTATTTTGATGCCGAGGACCTGGAGGAAAATGGCACTGACAGCCTTTCTTCTGTTGATGCAATTCTGGTTCCAGGTGGCTTTGGACTGCGCGGAATAGAAGGGAAAATCGCAGCGGTACAATATGCCCGTGAAAACAAAGTACCGTATCTTGGTATTTGCCTGGGTATGCAAGCGGCAGTAATTGAATATGCGCGAAACGTCGCGGGCATGGCGGATGCCCACAGTACTGAATTTAATCACGCCACCCCTTACCCTGTTATTGCCATGATTACGGAATGGCAAGATGCTGATGGTTCTGTACAGGTGCGTGACAAGAGCAGTGACATGGGCGGCACTATGCGCCTGGGTGGCCAGGATTGTCTGATAAAGAAGGACAGTCTGATTCATGATTTATATCTGAAAGACATCATCCACGAACGTCATCGCCACCGTTATGAATTTAATAACGCCTATCGAGATAAACTTGAACAGGCAGGACTGACCCTGTCGGGCACATCAGCCGATGGCGAACTGGTCGAAGTCATAGAAATATCTGATCATCCCTGGTTTGTCGGCTGTCAGTTTCACCCGGAATTCACTTCATCACCACGCGATGGCCATCCACTATTCAAGGGCTTTGTACGTGCTGCTGGTACAATTCATAAACTACATAAAAGTGATGAAGAGAGTGGTTGCTGATGCAACTGCTTAATTTTCAGGTTGGCTTGCAATATCCTTTTTTTCTTATTGCGGGGCCCTGTGTTGTTGAATCAGAACAGTTAGCCGTCGATACGGCCGGAACACTGGCTGAGATCACCTCTGAGCTGGGTATTCCCTTTATTTTCAAGTCATCCTATGACAAGGCAAACCGTACATCGGGCCAGTCCTATCGTGGCATAGGGATCGACGAGGGACTTAAAATCCTCGATCACGTTCGTCAGCAAACCGGGGTGCCGGTACTCACGGATGTACACAGCGCAACAGAGGTAAAGACTGTTGCAGAAGTCGTCGATGTCCTGCAGATCCCGGCTTTTCTCTGCCGGCAGACTGACCTGATCGAAGCCGTCGGCGCCTGTGGCAAACCGGTTAATATAAAAAAAGGGCAGTTCCTGTCACCGCAGGAAATGACTCAGGTGGCCGGCAAAGCAATTGCCGCCGGTGGTGAGGGACGCGTCATGGTCTGTGAACGCGGTGTCTGTTTTGGTTATAACAACCTGGTCGTTGATATGCGATCACTGGCGATCATGCGAAATACCGGCTGCCCGGTCGTCTTTGACGTCACGCACTCAGTGCAGCAACCTGGCGGTCAGGGCACGCACTCAGGCGGCAACCGAGAATATATCCCTGTCCTGGCCAGAGCCGCGGTTGCAGTAGGTGTGTCGGGTCTATTCATGGAGACACACCCCGACCCCGATAAAGCCCTCAGTGACGGCCCCAACACCTGGCCGCTGACCCGCATGAAAGAGCTGCTGCAACACCTGCAGGATATCGAGCAGGCA
Source organism: Gammaproteobacteria bacterium (assembly GCA_036986095.1). Classification (GTDB taxonomy): domain Bacteria; phylum Pseudomonadota; class Gammaproteobacteria; order BMS3Bbin11; family BMS3Bbin11; genus BMS3Bbin11. The sequence goes on along the minus strand of BTQX01000029.1, from coordinate 7,416 downwards.
ACAAAAGCCAGAATATTCGAAGAGCAGTTGTAGGTTTTCACCACAGAGGACACGGAGGGCACAGAGGTTTTTTATGCTTGTTCTTTGCTTTTGTGTAGTTTGGTCTTATCACTGAAATTTATCCATATCATCAACAGCAGATATAAATATTTTTGTTTTCTCTGTGTCCTCCGTGTCCTCTGTGGTAAATAATCTTTTAAGCTTTCAGGCATTGCGGTAAAATTACCAGCTTACTCTCGGTAAATCAGATTAAACCCCTGCCTCCTGCGATGTAGGATCAAACGTTCTCAAGGAAAAATAATGAGCAAAATCACCAATATTATCGCCCGTGAAATTCTTGATTCACGCGGTAACCCTACCATTGAGGCCGATGTGGTCCTGGATTCTGGACTCTCAGGCAGAGCAGCTGTACCGTCCGGTGCCTCTACAGGTGAGCATGAGGCGGTCGAATTACGTGATGGTGACCAGGGGCGATATCAGGGTAAGGGCGTTCTGAAGGCAGTTGCTAATGTTAATGGCGAGATAAAGGATGCTCTGATCAGCCATGATGTGACTGATCAACGTGCCATCGATGACAGGCTGATTGCCCTTGATGGCACTGAGAACAAAGGCAGGCTAGGCGCTAATGCCACATTGGCGGTATCTCTGGCGGCGGCTCATGCTGCAGCGAATGATGAAAATCTACCGTTGTATCGCTATCTTGGGGGCGAGACCGCGACAAATCTTCCTGTACCAATGATGAATATCATCAATGGCGGCTCACATGCGGATAATAGCGTAGACCTGCAGGAGTTTATGATCATTCCTGCCGGTGCCCAAGGTTTCTCTGAAGCATTGCGGTACGGTGCCGAAGTTTTTCATAGTCTAAAGTCTGTCCTCAGTAAGCGCGGTCTGAATACGTCAGTCGGTGATGAGGGCGGTTTCGCTCCGGACCTTTCTTCGAATGAAGAAGCCATCGCGGTTATTCTTGAATCGATAGAAAAGGCAGGTTATCGACCGGGCGAGGATATTTACCTCGGAATCGACGCGGCAAGCTCGGAATTCTTTGTTAATGGGCAATATGACCTGAAAGGTGAAGGACGTGTTCTTGATGCGGCTGGTATGAAGAGCCTGCTGGCTGACTGGGTCAATCGCTACCCGATCGTTTGTGTAGAAGACGGCATGGACGAAAATGACTGGTCTGGCTGGAAGGAGTTGAATCAGGAGATCGGCAGTAAATGTCAGCTGGTTGGCGATGATCTGTTTGTCACCAATACAAAAATGCTGCAGCGTGGGATCAAGGAAAAATCAGCCAATGCTATCCTGATTAAGGTAAATCAGATCGGTACCCTCAGTGAAACGCTGGATGCTATCAGCATGGCGCAGAAAGCAGATTTCGGCGTCATTATTTCACACCGTTCAGGCGAAACAGAAGATACTACCATAGCCGATCTGGCCGTTGCCACCTCGGCAGGCCAGATCAAAACCGGCTCTCTGTCACGCTCTGACAGGATTGCCAAATACAACCAGTTATTACGCATAGAGGGACAGCTGGGTGATCGTGCTATTTACCCTGGCAGGGCAGCGATCAGAGGGTTATCATAAGTAAATCAAATACTACAGGAGACAGGAGAGATTGAAGCTTCTGCTGGCATCTGGAATTGTACTGGCTGTTTTACTTGCCTATACGCTTGCCCTCGGTAAAGGCGGTCTGTTGGACATCTGGAATATGAAGCGTGATATCACTATTCAGCAGGAGCAAAATGAACGCCTGCAGCAGCGTAATCGTGAACTGGCAGGGGAAATTGTTAACCTGCAGAAGGGGACGGAAGCGATTGAAGAACGGGCGCGTAGCGATTTGGGATTGATACGGTCTGATGAGGTTTTTGTGCAGATTATTGAATAGTTACAGGCTAACTAAAAATAAAAATCGTTCACCACAGAGGACACAGGGGGCACAGAGGTAAAAGAGTTTTAGAAAAAAATAGGTAGAGCATTTGCCGTAACTGAATTGTTTCCTGTTCAATAAAACTTAAAGCACTTAATAAACCTCTGTGTCCACTGTGTCCTCTGTGGTAAAAGATCTTTTGTTTTCAACATACAAGTTCTATAAATTTATGTGAATTCTATTTATGGGGATTAGAAATGAGTGATGATATTCTAAAAAACCTGGGTCCATTAGCTGCGTTGGCAGGGTCGTGGGAAGGTGATCAGGGGGTTGATTTTTCCCGAATCCACAGTGAAGAAAAAGAAACAAAATATCGAGAGAAAATTGTTTTCGAACCGCTTGGGCCGGTTAAAAATGGACCGCAGGAACTGTATGGCTTACGTTATTCGATGACAGCCTGGCGTTTGGGTGAAGAGGATGGGTTTCACGAAGAACTGGGCTACTGGTTATGGGACGGTGATCGTGAACAGGTCTTGCGTTGCTTTATGGTGCCTCGTGGGGTGCTGATCAATGCTGGTGGTGATGCGAAAGTTAACAGTAAAAGTTTTCGTTTATCTGCCGACGTCGGTTCCGAAACATACGGTATTCTGTCCAATAAGTATCTGGATGAGTCATACAAAACGATGAAGTACGTGGTGGATGTTACTGTTCATGATGATGCAAGCTTTAGCTATAAGGAAGATACGCAATTGTGGATTCCGGTTAATGAGGCGATATTTCATCATATGGATGAGAATACATTGAAAAAAGTGTAATTATTTTGCTGACGCGTAACTGGGTTTTTTACGCTTATTGAGTTAGTTCTTCTTTTTTGTTCTTATAATAATCCACTAATGATGTTTTCGCCCTTATGGGCGAATCACTTTTATGAAGGCCATCCATGGCCTTCACCCTTCGGGCCAGCCTGTGGCTGTTCAAATCCGCTCACGGCGGATTTAGTCTTTACTTGCGTAAATAAAAGTATCCAGAAGAAAGTGGCCCGCATACTTGCCCTTTTGGCCCCCTGCGATGCTCGATCTTCGCTTCTCGGCAAGTCTGGACGAACTGGAAGAGCTAACCCAAACGTCTAAACTATGAATTATCCTGTGGTTTGTTGTAGGAGTGCCGTCCCGGCGCGATTATGTTGAATTTGGTTGTTAGTATTAAAACAATCGCGCCGGGACGGCACTCCTACAATTTTTTTCTATCCTCGGAATCCGACGAAACCGAATAGGGCTGAACACCCATAGTCAGTTTTTCCCCATCCGAAGAACCCAGCCTGAGATCCAGGTTTTCATCAATGGTTTTAGCCTGTAACACCACCTGCAAATACTGATTTAAATCGGTAGTTGCTGCCTGAACAACTGTTCCTGCTACTTTGTCTGGCTGGCCGGCAATGTAAATCTTGTCATTGGGCTGTGCCAGTTCTTTGCTGCTAGTTTCTGCTACGAACATTCGCTGCTTGATTTTCCCCAGGTAATGCACTCTTGCGACGATTTCCTGTCCCGGATAGCAGCCTTTTTTGAAGTTTACTGCTCCAATCAGGTCAAGGTTGACCATTTGTGGCACGAAGGCTTCCTGAGTGGCCAGTACTACGGCAGGGATGCCTGCCTTAATATCCAGTAGCGTCCAGTCGTTTCTATCTGTTGATGCATTCACATCAATTTTTGTTGCGTCGCCAATGTAGAGGAAACGTCCTGCCTCATAGTCGATGGTCTGCAGGCTATTCTTGCCATCTCTGCTGAGTTTCCCGTTCTCTTTTTTCAGTGTGAGACCAATACCAGACAGATTGTCAGCAGCACCCAGAATACCGGCAATGGATGTGTTCTCATCCTGCGGCGTAATCGTCACATCATCCCGTATCACAAACATGCGTAAGCGAGACAAAATTTTGTCGCTGATCTCTGCAGGGAGAATCAGCAGGAACTCATTTTTATCCAGCCTGGCGATGGTCATGAATGTCAGTAAGCGTCCTTTTGGCGTGCAGTAGCCACTGTACTGCCAGCTATTTAGCGCTAGATTAGCCAGGTCATTGGTGAACTGGGCATGCAGAAACTTGCTCGCGTCGCTGCCTGTAACATGCAGGGATGTTAAATCATCCAGCCTGATAGTCTTTGATTGAGTCTCGTTCATTATTGTTTAATGTCCGTGCGTCTTGGTGTATCTGGTAGCTTGGTGATAGGATTGTCTATGTTTTACAACTCTGGATTGTAAAGGAAACAAATGCAGACAAACACTGTCCAATGTTGTGAATTCATATAAGGAAGGGCGATGTACTACGGAAAAAGATGGCATATATGAAGAATGCTGGACAACGTCCCGTATTTTTAAATCTGCTGCAGATACGTTTGCCTCGCGGTGGATTACTGTCTATCGTTCATCGCGTTACAGGTGTATTACTGGTGTTGGCAATTCCCCCTTTCATCTATTTATTGCAGTTACTAAATGGTGGGGCAGAGGGATTTTCTCAAGCCCTGTCCCTATTGCATAGCACCCCCGGAAAGATTTTTGTCAGTCTCACGGTCTGGATACTGATACAGCATTCTCTCAGTGGCATCAGGCATTTAATGATGGATTTGGGCTATAGCTACGACAAAGATATTGCTCGCTTAACAGCCAATACCGCCTTTGTACTTAGCTTCCTGCTGATTGTGTTAACAGGAGTGTGGATATGGCTGTAGGCATGAGTGAGCGGGGAAGCCTTCATTCCGGCCTTGGAGAATGGGTGGTACAGCGGTTGACGGCTGTTTACATGCTGCTCTTTATCGTCATAGCACTAATACGTCTTTCAGTCTCACCGGTTTCCAGCCAATCAGACTGGCTCCTGTTATCATCGGGTCTGCTGTTTCAGATTTCTCTGTTGTTGTTCATATTCAGCTTGCTGGCACATGCATGGTTAGGATTGAAGAGCGTTTTCCTTGATTATGTACATCCCTGGCGACTACGGTTTTTACTACTGATGGTAGTAGCCGTATTGTTGCTTGCAGCAGGGGTGTGGGCGCTATTGGTGGTGGTAAAGTAATGAGTAATGGCATAGAAAAAAGACGCTTCGATTGTCTCGTTATTGGTGCTGGTGGTGCGGGACTGCGCGCGTCATTGCAGTTGGCACAGGCTGATTTGCACGTGGCGGTTGTATCAAAAGTCTTTCCTACCCGTTCTCATACTGTAGCTGCACAGGGTGGTATGAATGCCGCACTGGGTAATGTCACGCCGGATAACTGGCACTGGCATATGTACGACACGGTTAAAGGCGGAGATTTTCTTGGTGATCAGGATGCCATTGAATATATGTGTCGAGCTGCTTCGCGGCTGGTGATTGAGCTTGAACATTTCGGTGTTCCTTTTACACGACTTGAAAATGGACGCATTTACCAGCGGCCATTTGGCGGTCAAAGTCAGGACTACGGTGGTGATCAGGCCGCACGCACCTGTGCCGCAGCAGATCGCACCGGTCATGCCATTCTACAATCCCTTTATCAACAGAATTTGCGTTCACAAACACACTTCTTCGATGAATATTTTGCAACAGACTTACTGATGTCTGAGGAAGGGGTAACACAGGGCGCGATGGTAATTGATATAGAGACAGGCGTGCCAATGATCATTGAAGCCAAAACTACTTTGTTAGCTACCGGCGGTTCGGCACGAATTTTCCGTACCAGCACGAATGCCATGATCAATACTGGAGACGGTATGGCGATGGCACTGCGCGCAGGTTTGCCGTTGCAAGACATGGAGTTTGTACAATTTCATCCAACTGGCATAGCGGGTCTGGGTATGCTGATTTCTGAAGCGACAAGAGGCGAGGGTGGTTATTTAATCAATAAGGATGGTGAGCGCTTCATGGAACGATACGCCCCGCATGCACTCGACCTGGCCTCCCGCGATGTTGTTTCCCGAGCCATTGCGACTGAAATTCGTGAAGACAGGGGGTGCGGGGAAAATGCAGATCACGTGCTGCTGCAATTGACCCATCTTGATCCGGATATTGTGAAAAGCCGATTGCCTGGCATCCGGGAAATGTCTATCCGTTTTGCCGGTGTCGATCCGGTAGATGCCCCGATACCGGTTTTTCCGACTGCGCATTACACTATGGGCGGGATACCGACCAACCGGATGGGGCAGGTGGTTGCACCCCTGCATCATGCACCGGAAGAAGCACAGTCCGGTCTTTATGCGATAGGCGAATGTGCCTGCGTGTCGGTACATGGTGCAAACCGTCTGGGTGGCAATTCCCTGCTCGATATCGTCGTGTTCGGCCGGGCGGCAGGTAACCACATCATCGAGTTTTTAACGGATAACCGCTTTCATACCCCGCTTAGTGATGTATCTATAGAACAGGCAATGAGCCATATTCATCGCTGGGATAAAACAGGCGAAGGTGAATCTGTTGCCGACATGACAAACCAGATGCGTGCGCTGATGGAACAGTATTGCGGTGTCTTTCGTACCCAGGAAGTGCTTGATGAAGGGGTTGAAAAGATACGTGCACTGGTTGCCCGGCTGGCAGACGTTCGGTTAGGTGATCAGAGCAAGGTGTTTAATACCGCGCGGTTTGAGGCCTTCGAACTTGAGAATCAGCTGGAGGTTGCTATGGCAACCATGTTGTCAGCTGCCGCACGGACAGAAAGTCGGGGCGCACATTCACGCCTGGATTTTCCCGATCGTGATGACCGCGAGTGGATGAAACATACTCTTTATTTCAATCGTGAAGGCGGTGTACTGGACTACAAACCGGTACGTACACAACCCTTAAGTGTCGATTCTTTCCCACCAGTGGAGAGGGTTTACTAAGGTGAGTATCAGCTGATGATTCGCTTCTCCATCTACCGCTTCAATCCGGATATGGACAGCAAGCCTTATATGCAGGACTACCAACTGGATGAGTCAAGGCTTAATGGTCGACAAATGCTGCTTGATGCTATCCTGTTATTGAAAGAACAGGATGAAAGCCTGTCATTTCGTCGCTCCTGCCGTGAAGGTGTTTGTGGCTCCGATGCAATGAATATTAACGGTAGCAATGGATTGGCCTGTATTACGCCGTTGAGTTCATTGAAGCAGCCTATCAAGTTAAACCCGCTGCCAGGCATGCCGGTGATTCGTGACCTGATTGTTGATATGGAACCGTTTTACCGTCAGTACCGCACTATAAAGCCCTGGTTAATGAACGATGAACCAGAACCGGAAATCGAGCGTTTACAATCGGATGAGGAGAGGAAGAAGCTGGACGGGCTTTATGAGTGCATCCTATGTGGTTGCTGCTCCACAGCATGCCCATCTTTCTGGTGGAATCCGGACAAGTACCTGGGACCTGCAGCGTTGCTGCAATCCTACCGGTTTCTCGTTGATTCCCGTGACAAGGCGACCAATGAACGCCTTGATGAACTGGAAGACCCTTTTCGTCTGTTCCGTTGTCACAGCATCATGAATTGTGTTGAGGCCTGTCCCCGGGATTTAAACCCTGCACTGGCCATTCACAACATACGCAAAATGTTGCTGAACCGGGCAAC
>BTQX01000028.1:0-14709 GCA_036986095.1 Gammaproteobacteria bacterium | reverse complement strand
AGGGGGAAAGGAGGAAAGGGGAAAGGAAAGAATAAGGACAAAAGATAAAAGATATCCGTCATTCCGGCATACGACGAAAATACCCTGATAATTGGTTTTGGTTTTGACTTTCCTTTCCCCTGCCGTTAATCCCAAACCAAAACCGGCTCATTCATCAGCGATGCCTGCTCACGCAGTATGAGTATCTGTTCTTCCCAGTAGTTCATGCTGTTAAACCACGGGAAGGCCAGCGGGAATGCGGGGTCATCCCAGCGCCGTGCCAGCCATGCCGAGTAGTGAATGAGCCGCATGGTTCGCAGTGCTTCAAGCAGATACAGCTCCATGGGGTCAAACTCATAAAACTGCGTATAGCCTTCCAGCAGGTCGGCAAGACGTGCCGTCATATAGGCGCGGTCACCGGACAGAAACATCCATAGATCCTGTATCGCCGGGCCTGTGCGGGCATCATCAAAATCAACTATATGCGGGCCGTCGTCTGTCCACAAAATATTACCCGGATGGCAATCGCCATGTAAGCGAATGTTCTGGACTTTTCCTGCACGATCAAAGCATTGCTGTATCTGTACAATTAGGTCTGTAGTCAGGCTCTGGTAGGCCTCAATAAGATGTGCCGGAATAAAGTCATGATCGAGTAGATACTTTCTCGGCTCGATGGCAAAACTTTCTATATCCAGATCAGGCCGGTAGTCGAATTTTTTTGTTGCCCCCTCAGCGTGTATGCGTGCAATAAAACGTCCTAATTGTTCAAGGTGTTCCGGATTGTCCAGCTCCGGTGCTCTGCCTCCGTGGCAGGGGTATAATGCAAAACGATAGGGCCCGAACCGGTGCAGGCTCTTGTTTTTATCATCTTTGTCGGGCGCGATGACCGGTATCTCCAGCTCGGACAGCGCTTGTGTGTATTCATGCTCCTCAATAATGGCCTGGTCAGTCCATCGGCCGGGCCGGTAGAATTTTGCCACTAGCGGGGACTGGTCTTCGATACCAATCTGGTATACCCGGTTTTCATAACTGTTTAGTGCCAGGAAGCGACCATCACATCTTAGCCCCAGTGATTCAATGGCATCGAGCATGTGGTCGGGTGTAAGTTGTGCAAAAGCTTGTTTGGCATTTGACTCAACCATAGCGAATACTTACTTCCATTGATGCAAGATCACGTGAACGGTGGATTTGCCATCGGTAATCCAGCACTCGCCATCCTGTATGGAGCATTGCAATTGCATGTTGCGAGTAATGAACTGTGTCAGGGATTTACAGGTATCTTCTTGAATGCTAAAGATTTTGAGATTATCAAAACGTTGGCTGCTGTCTTCAAATTGGTTCCACCAGAGTTCCGCGCTTCGCTGTTGATAGGTATAAACAATAACTTCTTCAGCGCGGCCACATGCCTTACGCAGGCGCTTTTCACCAGGCTGCCCGAGGTCTACCCACAGCATGATGTCATCGGTCAGGTTTTTTTTCCAGATGTCTGGTTCATCGTCAGTACTGATGCCTTTGGTAAACTTCAGCTCATTACTGGCGTTTAGCGCAAAGGCCAGTAGCCGCACCATCATGCGGATATCCGTTTCTGAGGGGTGGCGAGCTACAGTTAGCGAATAGTTATGGAAATGGTTGCGATCCATATCGGCTATTTGTAACTCCGTTTTGTAGATTGTTGCTTTCAGCGCCATAGATTTGAATCTAACCAGTATTTTCGGGTAATTATTCTACCATCGTACAGTGCTAAAAACTGGCTATGTAGTTAATAAAACACATATTTTTTATCATAAATTTACTGTTGTATATGATAATTTGTTCTTATATACTCGAGTTGAATATTGGATTGTGTGCACTTGCATGATTCCTGTATTGAAAAGAATTACAATATTGTTGAGCACGGTTTCAGTAGACCATTCACGGCCATAAGCTGTTGTGCAAGTAACACTTTGTAATGTTTATTATTTTTTTATTGAGGTTTTTTGCACATGGCTACAGGTACAGTAAAGTGGTTTAACAACTCCAAAGGTTTCGGCTTTATTACTCCAGATGATGGCAGCGCAGATGTATTCGTACATTTCTCTGCTATTGCTTCAGATGGATTCAGAACACTTGAAGAAGGGCAGGCAGTTTCCTATGACGTAGAGACCGGCCCAAAAGGGCCACAGGCATCGAATGTTACCGCTGCCTGAATAATCCAGGTCCTGGTTTGTATAAGAATCCCCGCAGATGCGGGGTTTTTTAATGCCTGTTGCATCACCCCGAGAGTGGGCCTGCCACAAAAAATCTAAAATTAGCCGAAGATTATTATTAGGAATACAATAATCTTTCGAAATAAGCTGAATGACTATTATGAAAGGCATCGTTCCCCCGGATCCGGAAACCAATGTATCGCAGGAACGTTTTGCGGTGGTCTATACAAAACGACAAAGTCGCAGGCGTTTCCCGGCGGGTTGTGTGCAGATAATGGCGTCTGAGGAAGAAGCAATCGCTGACGCGGATGACGAGAATGATTATTACCCCGCACATGTAGCAGGCCCTTCAAAATCATCAGAAGGTCAGTATATTTATTATCTTGTGCGCTGGTTATAAAGAATAAACGATCAATAAATATGGATACGCAGAGTGATTTAATAAAAGCCATTGCTTTTGCAGCCGACAAGCATCGTGATCAGCGACGCAAGGATGTTTGTGCGTCTCCTTACATCAATCACCCTATACAACTGGTCGATGTGCTGTGTAACGAAGCGGGTGTAAGCGATGTAAATGTTCTTTGCGCTGCGGCACTACATGACACCCTGGAAGACACAAAAACGACAGCTGCTGAACTAACACAGTACTTTGGGCAGCAGATATGCACTATCGTTCTCGAAATGTCTGATGACTGCAATCTATGTAAAACTGAACGCAAAAAAGAGCAAATCAGACATGCTCCGGAACTCTGTGATGAAGCAAAGCTGGTAAAGCTGGCGGATAAAATATGTAACCTGCGAGATGTGGCCGACAACCCACCGGTTGGATGGGGTTTACAGAGACGACAGGAATATTTTGACTGGGCAAAGGCTGTGATTGACGGGTTGCGGGGAATACACCCTGGGCTTGAATCTATTTTTGATGAGATTTATGCGAAAAGGCCTGGGTGAAGATCAGTCGTAAGTCGTAAGTCGTAAGTCGATCCCATTGCGATATAGTGTTTTAGTCTTTTAGTGTTTTGACCTACGACCTACGATCTAAGACCTACAACGTATGACTTTTGACTCAGAATAAAAATGAAAGAAGATTTTGATCAAATAATTGCGCGATTAAATCTGGAGACGGCCCAAATTTCATGGCCGGAGCTGGAGCGGCATTTTGCGCGTGGTCTATTGCTAACCGTCTCCCCCGCACTGGATCTGGTGCAGGTGGGGGCGAATATGATTAACAATGACAAATCTCTTGCCGATAGCTGGTTGAAAAGCGGTGAATTAAGGAAGACCGGCGATGACGATGCTGCCAGGTGGAGCGAGGCTGAAGTGTCGTTATGGGCCGTTGTCATTGCACCCTGGGTAACTGGTGCAGGAGAAAAGAAATAAGGAGGCTTAGGTGCTTGTGCGACAATGAAGCTTGAGTATAGAATAAGATAGTCAGAGGCGAATGGTTGAATGACTTACGGAGACACGGATATGACAGACAAAAAAGAGAATAAATCAGATAAAGAATCAAACGACGAAAAGCTGGAAAAACGTCGTCAGGCACTGAAAAATATACTGGCAGGAAGCGGTACCGTCGTTACTGCCGCCGCGTTGCAGGATAAATGGGCCAAACCAGTCATTGAGTCGGTTGTCCTGCCGGCGCATGCCCAGGCATCCGGTGTAAACGGCTCGTTTACCACAACCACCAACCCCAGAAACGAGAACGATCTGCTGGAAATGCTGGTGCCAAGAGCCAACGCAGCCCCAGTACCATGTACATTTCTGCTTTGTATTAATATCAGTGGAGGTTTCGCCACTGTCCAGGTAAATGACAACGGCACTATAAGCACAGGGTCGGGTGCGCTGCCATTCAATATCACGCTGTCACCATCAGGGAATACGATAACAGGAACATATGATGCGGCAAACGACCGGATTACCGGAACATATGCCGGAACCTGCTTAAACGGTGCCTACCCACCTGCTACGCGTTCGACTGCAACATGTAACCTGACGGTTCCAACAACATCATTTAGCCCGCCGCCTACTTCGTTTCCAATTAGATGATGCTTTGCGGGGTGACTGGTTCTGTACAAAGTTCTTGCTTCGTGACCAAGTAGTTTAAACCGCTACAGTAGCGATGAAAGATCCTGACAGGGCTGTCTTCGACTAGAAGGCAGCCTTTTTTGTTTAATTCTGCAGTATCTCCATATTTCAAGTTTCGAGAAAATGATTCTTACCCGGTATGCAAGGCCTGTTCGCAAGAGCGGTCTGATGATATGGCATAAGGATGATGAAGTCCTGTTACGGTTTCCTTTCAGCCCAGAATTTCACCAGTTAAATGAATCGGCCATCTTCATCTGGCAGCTTTGCGACAGTACGCGAAATTTTGAAGATATATGCCGGTCAGTTGCACAGCTCAGAGATGTAGCGATAGAAAGCGTCGAGGCAGAAGTCTCTGATGTTATTACCTCCCTGATCCATGAAGAACTTGTCGCCCTGGATCTATCGAAACCTCATCCGATATTAAGGCTTGCCTTTATCGCCTGTCCTGATAATTTCGATGTCTCGGACAATTTCTTTCTTAACCTGCTGGTGAACTGGGTGGATCTGATACTGGTAGAGCCTGAAGAATCCCCTGAAATACTGATTAGCTGGGACCGGCAGTATGCAGATCCTAATGCGGTTTTGCATTGCCTGGTTGATGATGACTGCAGGGTAAGCGGGGGTGATCCGTTTGATTTAGTCTTTCGTAATCGTGAATGCGACACATCAGCCGGAGGGCTGGTAGTCAACCTGCCCGAGGATTATCTTGATAACCCGCTGCCACCGCTGGACGATCGGGACAGGCATACACTGGATCGGTTTTTTGGAGATGATTCTGAAGAACCTCAACAGCAGGAATTGGGTGAGCAAAAACATACCCGGACCAGGAAGCTGACCATTGGCATGGCCACCTATGATGACTTTGACGGGGTCTACTTCAGTGTCATGGCGATACGGATGTACCACCCCGAGGTGACAGCTGAAACAGAGATACTGGTGATAGACAATAACCCGGGAGGTGTGTGCAGCAAGTCTTTGAGAGGGCTGGAGAAATCCATTGAGGGATACCGTTATGTTGCAAATGACCAGCTGCAGGGGACAGCTGTTCGGGACTTTGTATTTCATGAAGCGGGAACTGACTACGTCATGTGCATTGACTCGCATGTATTCATAGAACGGGGAGCTATCGCCAGGTTGATTTTCTACTTCGATGCGCATCCAGATTGCCGGGATCTTTTGCAGGGGCCACTGGTTCATGACAATCTGGATTCTATAGTCACACATTGTGAACCGGTCTGGAGAGAGGGCATGTTCGGTATATGGGCCTGTGATGAAAGGGGGAAGGATGTCGAATCTCCTCCATTTGAGATACCCATGCAGGGGCTGGGCCTGGCTGCCTGCAGAAAGGATGCCTGGTTAGGTTATAACCGGCGTTTCTCTGGCTTCGGCGGTGAAGAGGGTTATATACACCAGAAGTTCCGCAATGCAGGTGCACGGTCATTGTGCCTGCCCTTCCTGCGCTGGATTCACCGCTTTGAGCGGCCAACGGGTACACGCTATAAGAACGTATGGGAAGACAGAATACGCAATTATCTGATTGGGATGGACGAGGTATCACTGGATTCACAACCGGTCATCAGGCACTTCAATAAACTGATCGGTGAGGAAGCCGTTGAAAAGGTTGTCAGGCAGGTCGAGCTCGAAATAGACAACCCGTTTGATTTTTTTGATGCCATTTATTGCATCAATCTGGATAGTCAGATACAGCGGTGGCAGGAAGTGCAAAGGCGCTTCCAGAAACTCGGCATTGCTCACCGGGTGCGCCGCTTCAGTGCTATAGAAACCCCGCAATCACACCATATCGGCTGCACCCTGTCCCATCGAAAGCTTGTAGAAGAAGCGAAGGCCAGGGGCTTTGAGAACATACTGGTGTTCGAAGACGATGTCATTTTTCACAAAGATGCTCTGCTTCATCTCCAGAACAGTCTGGAAGAACTTGAAAACCTCCGCTGGAACGTCTTTTATCTGGGTGGGATGAAATGGATGAAGCTTGGGAAAGAGCCTTTTAAAAGAATCAAGGGCTGTCAGTATCTGGAGCGGCCTGAAAAAATGACATGTACCCATGCAGTAGCATACCGCGCTCAGTTTTATAGCACTTTGTTGAATGATATACCTGGAACGAGAGAAGAAGTTGATCAATGGGCCGATGATAAATATCCAGCGATTGATCAGTATCTGGTTAATGTCAATGATCTTGTCGTCATGACACCGGTAATTGCTAGTCAGCCGTCGATTTTCAATGAAGAAGATGAATCGATGCAAGAAGGCTTTTTCTGAATCAATCATCTGGTCATGGATAAAAAGAGCAGCAAGCTAGAGTGGAACACGATCCTTCATGATTCGTCCCCTGGTTATGGCCTGATAAATAATTCAGCTGGTCATGATGCGACTTCGTATCATCAATTGAGTGATTCTCCGGGGCAAACGAAGCCATTAATCATTGTTGAAATGATGGGTGGGTTGGGAAACCAGATGTTTCAGTATGCCCGTGGCTTATCCATCGCCACACAATTTGAAATGGATATTAAACTTGATTTAACTCTGTTGAAGGCACGACATCCTGATTCAGCTAATCGAGTCAGATTTTTCCAGTTACAGGAATTTGGTCTACAGGATAAAATAATCAGTACAGATTTTCTCAAAACCATGCGAATGAGTTTTGACAGTACTGAAAACCGCAGGAATCTCATGATGATTGCTGCGGGTAAATGTCCAATCAGTAACACGATATTCCGCGGCTGGTACCAGGGTGAAAAGTTTTTCAGTAATGTACAACAAGAAGTGCGTCAGATATTTTCATTCAGAAGGCTTGAGTCCGGGCCAGCGAGTGAAATAGAGCGGATGATTGAAGACAGTGTCAATACAGTCGCTGTGCATGTCAGGCGGGGAGATTATGTCAACAACAAATTCCATGAGATCTGTGACCGGGATTATTACCTTCGTGCAAAATTTATACTTGAAATGATTACCGAAAACCCACTTTTTATCGTTTTTTCCGAAGATATCCAATATTGCAGGCAGTTTATGGGAGAGAAGGCAGTTTATGTCGACGAGTCGATAAGCGATGTTGAAAGTATGCACCTGATGTCCAGTTGCAAACATCATGTAATTTCCAATAGTACCTTTTCATGGTGGGCCGCCTGGTTGGCCAGTTCATCAGGCAGGCAGGCGATGGCACCCGCAAGGTGGTTCAATGATGAGGACATGAACCATCACTATCTTGTTGAAAATAAACTTTATCCTGCTCACTGGAAAGTGATTCGGGTCTGAGATGAAAGTCGCGTACCTGATTGTGGCTCACCATCAGCCGAAGCATCTGGCTAAGCTGATCCGGATCTTGGACAGTGACTGGGCATGGTTCTTCATTCACATCGACGGCAAGTCGGATATCAGGCCATTCATACGCACTGTGCCGGAACAGAAAAAAATTCACTTTCTTGAGGATGCGGACAGAGGCTCTGTAAACTGGGCTGGATTCAGTGTAGTGGGGGCAGTTCTTTCATTGCTGAACAGAGCATATGAGTCTGAAGTGCAGTTTGACCGCTTTTGTTTGTTGAGCGGTTCAGATTTCCCCGTGAAATCACTGGATACTATCTATGAAAAATTTGGATCCAGCATAGAGTATATGCGGGTCGACAGGAAGCTGACAGCAGAGAGGCAGAACTCTCATTATCGTAATGTCAGCCACCATTATTTTACTGACTCAGTTATCCCTGAAGACAGGCAGTTATCCGGAAAGATAGAGCGCGAGATCTATGACAGGATAGACCTGTATCAGGGTTCAGCATGGTGGTCGCTTACGCGGGCTTGCACAGACTACCTGATAGATTTTCTCGAGTTGAATCCTGATTATATCGATTTTCACCGAACCACATTCTGCCCTGATGAGATATTTTTTCATTCTATCGTTAAGGCATCTCCCTATGCGAGAAATCTCAGCCATGATTTTGAGTGTAAATCAGATATTGAACAGTATCATCTTCCAAATGAGCATGGTTGTCACTACATTGACTGGAATGCCAGAGGTACCCGGCTTCCGAAGGTGTTGAATGTAGATGATGCATGCAAATTGCAGCACACAAATGCATTGTTTGGACGCAAATTTGAAGAGCTACAGTCATGTCAGCTTTTAAATATTCTGGAGCAATCCATCGAGATTTTGAATATGCCGGCTGCCGTGGCAGAAACAAATCATAGAGAGGCTGGTCAATCTTCAGACCAGATACTCAAAAAGATCTGGCTGGTAGGAGATGCTAGAAGCGGTACTACCTGGCTTGCAGATCTGATTAACGTAGAAGCACTCTATCAGGTAATTTTTGAGCCATTTCATCTTCATCGTAGCAGACCTGGATTTAAATTTGAGCCATACACTTACCATAAAAGAGAAGAACAGGATGATGAACTGGAAAAATTCAGTAAAAAAGTTTTTTCAGGAAAAGTATTTTCATCAGGAAGCTCTGCGGCGATAGTTAATCCACTATGTGCTGAAAATGTTCTGGTTAAGGATGTTTTTGCAGGACTGATAGCAAAATGGGTATTGCACAGGATTCCCGATCTGAAGATAGTTGTCTTGCTGAGACATCCATTCGCTATTGCACTGTCTAAACGAAAACTGAGTGAATGGAATTGGCCAGAGTATCTGTCAAGCCTGCTGGCACAGAAGAATTTATATGATGATTTTCTACATCCCTATGAAAATGTAATTAGAAGCGCAGAAACTTTTTTTGAACGACAGATAATCATCTGGACAATTATGCATTACGTTATGTTTCAGCAGTTACATGAGGAAGATTTTCATCTCGTGTATTATGAGGATCTTTGCCGTCAGCCAGAGATGGAATTATCACGCATTGTTCATTATCTGGGACTGAGGCAGGAACATGTAAAGAAAGCCCTGCGTAATATAAATACAGCTAGCCGCATGTCTTCCGAGGATGCTCTTCGGCAGCGTGGTAGGGAAAACTATGCTGTATGGCAGGATGAAATTACCGAAGATGAACTAAAGCGAGGTTGCAAAATTTTGCACACCTTTGGTCTTGATTGTATCTACAATGAAAGTCCAGAACCACTCAAGAATGGCATTTCTATATTCAGAAGAAAGGTAATGGGCGGGGAAATACTCTGAAGATCAGGAGCAGGAAAGAAGACCCATCGCATAGAAACTTCTGAGGGCTGACTGTACATGGTTTTCTATAGAACTCCATGCAGTCGGGTATGCTTCTCTCGTTATGGATACAATGTCAGAAACACTGTTGCGACCATTGCATAGATTAAAGATCATCATGCTTGAATGATTGAGTTTCAATGATGCCCCGCCAGGATTGCTTACCAGGTATTCAGTCTTGCTGAGTTCTTTAATTTTCGATGAAGTAAGAATTCTGGGAATAATTTTTATTGGGTCGGAAAAAATAGAATCCAGACCAGTATCTGCTACGTGAGCCTTACGCTTATACATTGGCCAGTATGCATCCAGTATCGGGTCGTCGACAGGAATTTTCATTCTGTTTGATTCAAGATAGTGCAGAATTCTTTCAGAATCTATTGCCCAGGATTTTCCAGCTTTTTTTTGCATGCGATTCACATATTTGGACCGTTCGATGCATGTCGAGTCCCATTTGAAGTGATGCACGATGGCTGAACATTCCTCAGCAGGGCAACCGGTACCTGATAGTGCATTATGGTGGCCACCGGTCAATTCTATATGTGCTCGCGCCAGAACAATCTTATTAGCACATGCATTCGTGTGAGAAGTAAGCCTTAAACCAACTGGGTACGTGTCCCAGAGATCCCCGTGGATATCTGGCAGACCCCCTTCAGGGCCTACGCGGTCAAGGAATTCGCCTGTCACGTAGTCATAGTTATTCTGTTCACAGTATTGCACTACATCAGGAAGAGGTAAGGAGTATTCATAAAACTCATCAAGGTCAGCAACGATAACCCAGTCGTTATCATTGCAATGGGTATTGATGACATTTTCGTAGCGCTTTTTTGAGGCAATATGCTCTTCACTGTGAGTTTCTGCTATTACAGCAGGGAAGTCAGCGATTATTTCTTCAACTGCCCTAAGAAACCCATCATGCCATTCTTTTATTATGTGAACACTCAACAGAAATCGTTGAACCCCCATTTCAGTGTAATAATCAAGGTTCCTTCTCAGTAGAGAAATATCTCTCCCGAGAGGTATAAAAAGGGTGATATGTTGCATGAAGATTGACGGTTTGTCAGGGTTGAGTAAAACGCGTTTTAGCCGCGTGGAATTTTCTCTTTTTATTGCCGGGTTTTCCTTTCTGTTGCCACGAAGGAACGAGATGCTTCTTCCCGTTACCAATCAGATCAGCCCTTCCCATGCGTTTTAAAGCTTCCCGCAATATCGGCCAGTTTTCCGGTGCATGGCAACGAAGAAACGCTTTGTGTAGCCGGCGTTGACGGGCGCCACGTACTGCCCCGACTTTTTCTGAATCACGGCTTACTTTTTTCAGCGGGTTACGTTCCGTGTGATACATCGCTGAGGCGATGGCCAGAGGTGTGGGCAGGAAGGCCTGTACCTGGTCGAGGCGGAAATTATTGGACTTTAACCATAAAGCGAGGTTGAGCATGTCTTCATCTGTAGTGCCCGGGTGAGCCGAGATAAAATAAGGGATTAAATATTGTTCCTTACCGGCTTCCTTAGAATACTGGTCAAATAATTGTTTAAAACGGTCATAGGCACCAATACCCGGTTTCATCATCTTTGAAAGAGGACCTTCTTCGATGTGCTCAGGGGCTATTTTCAAATAACCGCCGACATGATGGGTGGCAAGTTCCTTAATGTAGGTTTTGGAGAGGATGGCAAGGTCGTAACGCAGGCCTGAAGCAATAAATATGCGTTTTATCCCTTTCAGCTTTCTTGCTTTTCTATACAGCTTTATCAATGGTTCGTGGTTGGTATCAAGGTTTTTACAGATACCCGGGTAAACACAGGAGAGGCGTCTGCAGGCCGACTCAATCTTGGGGTCTTGACATTTTAGTCGCCACATATTCGCCGTCGGGCCGCCGAGGTCGGAAATGTTGCCGGTGAAACCTGGGACGTTGTCTCGAATGGTCTCGATCTCATTGAGAATAGATTTTTCTGACCTGTTCTGGATGATGCGGCCTTCGTGTTCGGTAATAGAGCAGAATGTACAGCCACCAAAGCACCCTCGCATAATATTGATAGAGAAGCGTATCATCTCCCAGGCGGGCATCTTCGAATCGCCATATGACGGATGAGGTTTGCGTGTATAAGGCAGTTCATAGATGTGATCGAGTTCTTCCGTTGTCATCGGAATTGGCGGCGGGTTTAACCAGATGTCTCGATTACCATGACGCTGAATCAATGAGCGGGCATTTCCAGGGTTGGTTTCCAGGTGGAAAATTCTTGAAGTGTGGGCGTATAGCACCTTATCAGCTTTAACTGTTTCGTAGGAGGGTAGTCGTAATACGGTATGTGACCGGTCCTGACCACGAGGGCGGGTGTGCAAAGTTACGACCTGGTGCTTTGCTGTATCAGCTGAGTTATTTTGTTGAGAACAGTCTGGCTTGCTGGCATACGGGTCTTGATGTGGGTCTGCCCGTTTCTCGACTCGTCCCAGTTGATCCACGTCTGTCGAATCAATAATAGTCCAGCCACACGGGATGCTTGATGTCATGAACGCCGTGCCCCGTACATCACGGATATCCCTGATGCCTTCACTGGCTGCCAACCGGTGAGCGATCTCGACAATCGCACGTTCTGCATTGCCGAAAAGCAGCATGTCTGCCTTGGAGTCCGGCAGACAGGATCTTCGTACCTTGTCAGACCAGTAGTCATAATGCGCAATGCGTCGAAGACTTGCCTCAATTCCGCCGATGATGACAGGTACATCACTGAAGGCTTCTCTGGCGCGCTGGGCATAGACCAGTACGGAACGATCAGGGCGCTTACCTTCCTTGCCACCGGGTGTGTACGAATCATCATGCCGCAGTCGTCGGTCGGAAGTATAGCGGTTGACCATGGAATCCATATTGCCGGCGGTGATGCCAAAGAATAGATTGGGTTTACCAAGTTCTTTGAATGCATCAACGCTCCGCCAGTCAGGCTGGGCGATGATGCCGACCCGAAAACCCTGAGATTCCAGCAATCGGCCAATCAGCGCCATGCCAAAACTGGGGTGATCGATGTAGGCATCGCCGGTAACAATGATGATGTCACAACTGTCCCAGCCCAGCTCATTCATTTCTTCCCGGGACATGGGCAGTACCGGTGCAATACCGAAACGTTTTGCCCAGTGTTGACGATAGGAAAAGAGGTCTTTGGCGGTGTTCATATTTTAGCCCAGGATGACCTGGTAGTTTCAATAAATCCGTCATTGCGAGCGAAGCGTGGCAATATCGTGAAGTTATCAACCGAGCCAGTCAAAATGCCTGCTGTTTATCACATAGGTCAGGAGATTGCTTCGTTCCTCGCAATGACAGACAAAATTATGTTGGAGAGATTGTCTATTTCTCCCACTCCATGGTGATGGGTTTTTCACGTTTTTCCTGCAGTTGCTCTTCTGCAGACAGCTCGCTCTCCGCAAACATGACCTTGATTTGAGCCGTGTCGCTACTGTCCAGGGCGAGGCGTGTCTTTTTGGTCAGCTGTTTTGCCTCACGATAGTTGTCGAAGGTATCCAGCAACTCCAGCTGCTTGACAAAACCACCGGCAGAATCGGTTATACGGTATACATAATAAGGCATGATCAATCCTCCTTTTTCGCTGAATCACGAAAATCATCCAGCGAGACGACAAAGTTATCGGCAGCTTCGTCTATATAACGTGGACGATCATTAAACTCTTCACCACGTGCCCGAGCGAGTTCCTGCTGCCGCCGGGTGATTACCGCAAAACAGTTTCGAATCTGGTTGATGGTGTCACCGGATAACGGATGGGTCAGTTCAGGTGGCGTGTAGGTATCCCTGGCAATGGATGTCAGGGTGCTTTTTATTAATTGTAGAATTTCTTCTTCCTTGCCAGGGATATTTTTGTCTTCATCGCTCATAGTCCTGTACCAGTATCGGGGTTTTTGTATCTGCCGGGTGGGAATCCGCAGACTTGATTCTACGAAAACATCATAATATTACTTTTATAAACCTCGTTTATAAAGCAAATACTGTGTAACCCTCACAAATTACAGGTAAGAAGCTTATGTGTTTTCCCCCTCTTAGTTCATGTGATATGAGCCTGTGCGCAGTTGTTGCTATGAAATATGATAGACTTTCAAAAATTGAAATTTTTTAATTTATCAGGAGATTTAAGTGGCCGGACACAGTAAATGGGCCAATATTCGCTTTCGCAAGGGTGCCCAGGACGCCAGGCGCGGCAAGCTTTTTACCAAATTCATCAGAGAGATTACGGTCGCCGCACGCATGGGTGGTGGTGATCTGGATTCCAACCCCCGTTTGCGGTCTGCGGTTGATAAAGGACTGGCCAATAACATGAAGAGAGACACCATCGAAAAGGCGATCAAGCGTGGTACCGGTGATATGGAAGGAGTTGACTATGAAGAAGTTCGTTATGAAGGTTACGGTACAGCAGGGGTGGCGATTCTGGTTGATTGTATGACGGATAACCACAACCGTTCTGTCAGTGAAGTACGTCATGCCTTCAGTAAGTACAACGGAAACCTGGGTACAGATGGTTCAGTGGCCTATCTGTTTAGCAGGATGGGTATTATTGCTTATCCTGCTGGAAGCGATGAAGAAGTTATTATGGATGCGGCACTGGAAGCCGGTGCTGAAGACATAGTGACAGAAGAGGATGGCTCTATAGAAGTGCAGACTACACCGGAAACCTTTAACGGTGTTAAAAAGGCACTGGATGAGGCAGGGCTGGCCGCCGATTATGCGGAAATCACAGAACGTGCTTCAACAGAAACCGTGCTGGATACCGAAAATGCCGAGAAGCTGATGCGCTTGATTGATGCACTGGAGGATCTGGACGATGTGCAGGAAGTGCATTCGAATGCTCATTTCCCGGATGACTTTGAAGGTTGACCAGAATTGTTAAGGGCATTTCTATTAATTCTGGATATGTCAGATTGTGATTCAAAACCTGTCATATCAAGCAAGGGTCGCACGTAATAGCTAGCTATTGCGAAGATTCTTAACGCAGAGAGGGCAGGTTTTGGATTCGATATGAATATTCATGAATTAATAGAGATGCCCTTAAGTAGCAGGGCAGACTGATGAGGGTTCTTGGAGTTGATCCGGGTTCGCGCGTTACCGGTTTTGGCGTAATTGAAATAGATAATGGCAAACTGTGCTATGTCACAAGTGGCTGCATAAAAATGACTGACAAGGCCCTGCCTGCAAGGCTCAAGACCATCTTCGAAGGGATGTCTGAGGTAATTGAGAATGCCAGGCCCGATTTTATGGCTATAGAAGAAGTCTTTGTCTCTCATAATGCTCGTTCTGCGCTGAT